>RFPI01000037.1 GCA_009926205.1 Methylophilaceae bacterium | reverse complement strand
AAATTATGAAATTTAAATATTTATTGCAGCCCTTAAGCCTTTTATTGGCTCTGCTCGCACTGAGCGGAATGGCTTTAGCTGCTGAAAAACCAGTCTTCCCAGACAATCTTGAACCATTGCCTGATGCATTGCCACCACCTGGTGCTACCGATGCAGATATTGAAGAGCCACAAGTTACCATTCTGAAAAAAGGTGATGACGAGGTTGAAGAGTATCGTTTGCACGGCGAGCTTTATATGATGAAAATCACCCCTTCCCATGGCGTACCTTATTATTTAATGCGTGAAGATCAGGATGGCGGATGGTCACGAATGGATGGACCAACACCACCACCAGTGATCCCAAAATGGATATTGTTTAGGTTTTAATCCAATAGCGCACTGAATACAGTGCGCTTTTTTTGTTTATTTAATTTGTTTATATCTAGCCTTTATGTCCGTCTTTACTACAGTCAGTCATGCGCAATTATCAGACTGGCTTTCTAACTTCACTATCGGTGAGCTGAAATCTTTTCAGGGCATTTCTGCAGGCATTACCAACACCAACTATTTTGTGACTACTACACAGGGCAAATATGTGCTCACTCTATTTGAACAACATAGCCTAGATGAGTTGCCTGCATTCTTAAGTTTAATGGCGCATTTGGCCAATGCAGGTTTGCCATGCCCTAAGCCAGTCACTGCTAACAGTGGAAGAATGGTATTGATACTAAACGGCAAGCCTGCCAGTTTAGTCAGTTGTCTGCCGGGCAAGGATATTGAGATAGCCAGCCCAGAACAGTGCGAGCAGATAGGTCGGTTCATGGCTAGTATGCACAATGCGGCAGAAAACTTCTCCGATGAATTGCCAGATACTCGAGACCAAGCATGGTTTGATTCTGTTTTGCAGAAAATAAGTCCTAAGCTGTCGAGTGAGGTTTTGGATTTATTAAATCAGGTTTTTCATAAATTAAGCGCGGCAGATTTCTCTGATTTACCGCAAAGTATTATTCATGCCGATCTTTTTCGAGACAACGTATTGATGGATGGCAATCATATTGGGGGCGTGATTGATTTTTACTACGCTTGTCGTGGACATTGTTTGTATGACTTAGCCATTGCGGTGAATGATTGGTGTCATCAAGAGGGTAAGATTGATGATACCAAGGCACGTGCCCTATTAACGGGTTATCACGCAATTCGACCTCTGTCAGAGGCGGAGCGACGGGCATGGCCACTGATGCTGGAAAAAGCTGCCTTACGTTTTTGGTTGTCACGGCTGCATGATGCAATTTTTCCGACAAGCGGAGAGTTAACGCATGCGAAAGATCCGAATTATTTCAAAAAAATATTAGAATGGCATTTGGCGCATGAACAATATATTGGTCAGCTTTGGCTTGCATCATAAGATGCCTTTTTGACGGGCTGACCGAAAAATACTGATATGATGCAGCGAATGAAGCGCTGATAAAAAAACACTTAAAGGAATCGTTTGATGAATGTCATGAATGATATAAAACTAGGATACGGATGGGTAAGACAAAGCTATGATTTGTTCTTACATCATCCTGCCAAGTGGCTGTTTCTGTCATTTCTTTATTTGTTTGTGTTCATACTCATGCCCATGCTATTGCTGGGCACGATAGGTTTTTTAGTCAACCAGCACGCATCTGTTTTATTACTGATTGTGACCAGCTTGCTTGGTTTGGCTTTTTCATTTAGCTGGCCAATTTTCACCTCCATCGTTATTGGGGTGTGTCGTGAAACACACATGAACAGACAAACATCAGTGAGCGAAATATTTGCCAAAATCCGCCCACATATTCGTCAGCTGGTTTTTCTGGGAATCATTTTTTTCTCTTACAGGATGATTATGCTGGTTGCTATGCAATCTGATATGCAGGCATTGGAACAATGGCGTCAAGCTCATCCAAACGCAACTGACTTCCCATGGATTTTTTGGATTACTATGCTCAAAGTTTTGGTGTTAGAAGTGCCATTGATTTTAGCAACTTGGTATTCACCTTTACTAATTTCTTTCCAAGAGCTCTCAGTGATACAGGCGATTCAGCATAGTATTTGGGCCTCACTAAAGAATCTTGTGTCATTGATTAGCGCATGGGTATCTTTGACGATATTTGTCGTGATATTGATGCTAGTACTCGGCCTGTTGGTAGGCGTTATCGCCTTATTATCTGCATCGATGGGTAAGGTGTTAGGCGAGATGGTCTTGATGCTGGCTTTCTTGGTAGCGACAGCATTCTTATTTTCTATTCAGTATTTCAGCTACCTGTATATGTATTACGAGAAAAATAAGCAAGCAGCTTAATCCGCTTGGGGCGTTTAAACCTTTTCTAGCTTGGCATATTCCAAGGCAAGCCATTTCATGCCTTCACGACCAAAATTAATTTGTATGCGCAAATCATCGCGGTTGCCTTCATAGCTCACCACTACGCCTTGACCAAATTTTGCATGACGCACGGCTTGGCCGATCTTCCAAGGAAGCGCTGGGGCACTGCTAGGCACAGCCTGCACTTCTGCGCTTCGCATATTTTGATTGCTGGCGCGCTGATTCAGACGTAATAGCACTTGCTCCGGAATTTCATCCAGAAAGCGCGAGCTTAAACCGTAGCGCATTTGCCCATGAAGCATCCGGCTCTGCGCATAACTTAGATATAAACGTTTGCGCGCGCGCGTCACTGCCACATACATCAAACGTCTCTCTTCTTCCAAGCCTTGATGCTCACTCATACTGTTCTCATGTGGAAACAGTCCTTCCTCTAATCCGCCAATAAATACAGATTGGAACTCCAATCCCTTGGAGGAATGCACCGTCATCAATTGCAAGGCTTCTGCGCCTACATCGGCTTGATGCTCGCCTGCTTCAAGGCTGGCGAAAGTGAGGAATTCAATTAAGCCAGAGGTATCGCCCTCTAATGCATCTTGATTGTTTTGGATAAATGTAGCGGCTGCGTTCATTAATTCATCTAAGTTGGCAATCCGCTCTTCGCCCTCTTTTTCTGTTTGATAATGACCACGCAGTCCTGACAATGTTGTCGCTAATTCAGTCATCTCTGCCAGTGTCAGTCCGCTTGCATCCTCCTGCATATGGTGGACCAATGCCACAAAACCTTCTATTCCTTTACCGGGTTTGCCATTACCAACCTTGTTCACAGCCGCTTGCCACAGACTACAGTCTTGTTCGCGTGCCGCTTGTTGCAGTTGTTCTAAGCTGCGCGCACCTATGCCTCGTGCAGGGAAATTAATCACCCGCAATAAGGCCACATCATCATGGGGATTGTTGATTAGGCGCAAATAGGCCATGGCATGTTTTACTTCGGCACGATCAAAAAAGCGTAAGCCACCATAAACGCGATATGGAATACCAGCAGAAAATAAAGCATGTTCTATTACGCGCGATTGCGCATTTGAGCGATACAGCACTGCCATCTCATCCAAACGCAGGCCACTCTGATGGCAATGACGCACTTCCTCCACGATAAAATTTGCCTCTTCAATATCGTTGTATGCTTCGAAAACACGCACTGGCTCGCCAGCTCCTGCAGCTGTCCAAAGCTGTTTGCCCAGTCTTTGTTGATTGTTGGAAATGATGGCGTTGGCAGCATCCAAGATATGACTTTGAGAGCGATAGTTTTGCTCTAACTTCACTAAATTCTCTACCTGAAAGTCACGCTCGAAATCCAACATATTGCTGACACGCGCACCACGAAATGCATAAATAGATTGGTCATCATCACCCACCGCAAATACTGCATTTGGCTCGGCTTGCATATTCAGCCCTGCGAGTAATTTCAGCCATTGGTATTGCAGACGATTCGTGTCTTGAAACTCATCCACCAAAATATATTTAAAGCGCGATTGATAGTGCTCGCGCAAACTCGCATCACGCAGCAATAACTCGTAACAGCGCAGTAATAATTCGGCAAAATCGACCACACCTTCGCGTTGGCACTGTTTGTCATACGCATCATAGATTTCTCTTAATCGTTGCGAGTAGGCATCGTAGGCCTCGACTTGATGCGCACGCAGACCTTCTTCTTTGCAATTGTTGATATAGGCCATCGCTTGTTTGGGTGGATATTTTTCATCATCCACATTCATCACTTTCATGACACGTTTTATTGCAGACAACTGATCCGCCGTATCCAAGATTTGAAAGGTGGAGGGTAATAAAGCTTCGCGATAGTGAGCACGCAATAAACGATTACATAAGCCATGGAAAGTACCGACCCACATGCCACGTGTATTAATCGGCAACATCGCGCTCAAGCGAGTGAGCATTTCTTTAGCAGCTTTGTTAGTAAAGGTCACCGCCAATAAACCATTAGGGGAAACTTGCCCAGTCGAAATCAGCCACGCAATACGGGTGGTGAGTACTCTCGTTTTTCCGCTACCAGCGCCGGCCAAAATAAGCGCCGGGACGTAAGGAAGCGTAACGGCTTCGAGCTGCTTGTCATTAAGACCGTCAAGTAATGATTGTTTGGGTTGCATGCTGATATCGTTCATATGCTTATTATCCCAGTTTTGTCCTTGACTAAGATAGCTAACAAATAAAAAACCATAAATTGAGTATTGGTTTTTAATCTATAAAAATTTAAAAAAATGCTGATAGTTCGGGAACTTAACAAGTTTGCACATGCTCTATATTTTCACGATTGGCAAGTATGAATTGGCTTGCTAATCCCACGCTTTCCTCCCTGAGCGTGGTGCCTATTCAGTTAGGCTTTTGCCCCGATATCCCCTTATATCGGGGCTTTTTTTTGCCTCGTGCTTGCGTAAATCTCGCGCATAAAAAAACCCCGCCAAATTTGACGGGGTTTTTTGTAAGTCGTGAATACGAGTCGTGAAGACAGCCTTACATCATGCCGCCCATACCACCCATACCCATGTCGCCACCAGGCATTGCAGGTGCATCTTCCTTAGGTAATTCAGCGACCATACAATCTGTGGTCAACATCAAACCAGCAACGGAAGCTGCATTTTGTAATGCAGAGCGAGTCACTTTGGTTGGGTCGAGTACACCCATTTCAACCATGTCACCATAAGTGTCATTCGCTGCGTTAAAGCCGTAATTACCTTTGCCAGCTTCAATATTATTTACCACAACGGATGGCTCTAAGCCTGCGTTTTCAACGATTTGGCGCAACGGTTCTTCAACTGCGCGCAAAACGATTTTGACGCCGGCGTCTTGGTCTTGGTTGTCACCTTTGACTTTAGCAATCGCGTCACGTGCACGAATCAACGCAACACCACCACCGGCAACAATACCTTCTTCGACAGCTGCGCGTGTTGCATGCAAGGCATCTTCAACGCGGGCTTTTTTCTCTTTCATTTCGATTTCTGTGGTTGCACCCACTTTAATCACAGCAACACCGCCAGCCAATTTGGCTACGCGCTCTTGCAGTTTTTCACGATCATAGTCGCTGGTAGATTCTTCAACTTGTTTTTTGATTTGGTCGATACGTGCTTTGATGTTGCTTTCGTTACCAGCACCGTCGATGATGATGGTATTTTCTTTGCCCACTTCAATGCGTTTTGCTTGACCCAAATCTTCTAGCTTGATGTTTTCTAACTTCAAGCCCAACTCTTCAGCGATCACAGTACCACCCGTCAAGATGGCGATATCTTCCAACATCGCTTTACGACGATCACCAAAACCAGGCGCCTTCACAGCGCAAGTCTTGAGGATGCCACGGATGTTATTGACCACCAATGTCGCTAATGCTTCACCATCGATATCTTCTGCAATAATCAACAATGGACGACCTGCTTTAGCTACTTGTTCCAAGGCTGGCAACAAGTCACGAATATTGGAAATCTTTTTGTCGTAGAGCAATACGAATGGATTGTCTAATAAAGCAATTTGACGCTCTTGATTGTTGATGAAGTAAGGGGACAAGTAGCCACGGTCAAACTGCATACCTTCTACAACGTCTAATTCATTTTGTAGACCAGAACCGTCTTCAACAGTAATCACGCCTTCTTTGCCCACTTTGTCCATCGCGTCAGCAATAATCTGACCAATAGAAGTATCGGAGTTTGCAGAAATAGAACCAACCTGTGCAATTTCCTTGCTGGTCGCACATGGTTTGGATTGAGACTTGAGGTGCTCAACAGCAACTTCAACCGCTTTGTCGATACCGCGTTTCAAATCCATAGGATTCATACCAGCAGCAACAGACTTCATACCTTCGCGAATAATCGCTTGTGCTAATACGGTTGCGGTTGTTGTACCGTCACCAGCAACATCATTGGTTTTGCTAGCAACTTCTTTCACCATTTGCGCGCCCATGTTTTCGAACTTGTCTTTCAATTCGATTTCTTTGGCCACAGACACACCGTCTTTAGTAATAGTAGGTGCACCGTAGGCACGTTCTAATACAACATTACGGCCTTTAGGGCCCAAGGTTACTTTGACAGCGTTTGCCAATACATTCACACCATTGGTCATTTTATGGCGAACTTCATCACCAAAACGTACATCTTTAGCAGCCATTTATCTTTCTCCTAAATAAAATCTTTTATGAAAATGCGGTTAAAAACGATTAAGCCTCGATGACACCCATCAAGTCTTCTTCACGCATTACCAATAATTCTTCACCGTCAACTTTAACGGTTTGGCCAGCGTATTTGCCGAACAACACTTTGTCGCCCACTTTAACGTCTAGAGCGATAGATTTGCCTGATTCATCTTTTTTGCCAGGACCCACAGCAATCACTTCGCCTTGATCTGGCTTTTCAGTCGCTGTGTCTGGAATCACGATGCCGGATGCGGTAGTACGCACTTCTTCCAAGCGTTTAACGATCACGCGATCATGTAAAGGACGAATTTTCATTGAAGTAACTCCTTAATTGATTAAATAAACATACGTTTTTCAACGCATTGATAAAAATTTTGAGGGCGCATTTTAGCACTCATCCCCTTCGAGTGCTAGTAATGAGGGTGTTTGCTAAAATTTCAAGAGGCTCATGATCAATTTTTTAACTAAATTTGTATTGCTTAGCGTTTGGGACTTGCGCTCATATAAGCGATAATTTGGCATGCGCTCTTCTAGCGCGCGTGCATTCATCATTCCTCATACAAAGGTGAAAAGTATTTTGCAAAGCCAAAGCCATAATCAGGATTTACTGCAACGCAGTCTAGCTGCGGTATGGCATCCCTGCACGCAAATGAAATGGCATGAGCAAACCCCTATGTTGCCGATACAGCGAGCGGAGGGTTTATGGCTTTACGACTTTGACGGCAAACGTTATTTGGATGCAGTGAGTTCTTGGTGGGTCAATCTATTTGGTCATCAAGAGCCACGAATCAAGCAGGCCATCATTCAGCAATTAGATCAATTAGATCATGTCATGTTGGCAGGCTTTACCCATGAGCCAGTGATTGAATTATCCGAAGCATTATCAAAAGCGACAGGCTTGGGACATTGTTTTTATGCCTCCGATGGAGCATCCGCAACCGAAATCGCGCTCAAGATGAGTTTTCATTTTTGGCGTCAACAAGGACAGCCGCAAAAACAACAATTTGTCAGTCTAAAACAAAGCTATCACGGTGAAACCGTCGGTGCGCTTGCCGTGACCGATGTACCTTTATTCAAAGATACTTATGCCGCTTTGTTGCGCGAGACTGTGCAAATGCCAAGCCCTGATTGGCGATTGGCGCAAGCGGGTGAGTCTGCACAAGATTACGCCATCCGTTGCGCCAAAGAAATGGATGCATATTTGTCTCAGCATCATAAGCAAATTGCTGCCGTGATTGTCGAGCCATTGGTGCAATGTGCCGCAGGTATGGCCATGTATGAGCCAGTGTATTTAGAGTTATTGAGCGAGAGTTGTAAGCGCTATCAGATTCATTTAATTGCCGATGAAATCGCGGTAGGTTTTGGCCGCACTGGAGCCTTGTTTGCCTGCCAACAGGCAAATATCACCCCAGATTTTTTATGTTTGTCTAAAGGCATCAGTGGAGGCTTTTTACCGCTTTCAGTCACGCTAAGCACGGACACTATCTATCAAGCTTTTTACCATGATGAAATGCGCAAAGGCTTTTTGCATTCGCACAGCTATACCGGTAATCCATTGGCTTGTGCGGCAGCCCTTGCTAGTCTGAAAATTTTTAGCCAAGACGATGTGTTAGAACGCAATGCGCAATTACAACAATCGATCAACCATGCATTACAAACTTGGCAAGATATGCCGATTCAACATTTACGCAACCGCGGCATGATTTGGGCGTTTGACGTGCAAACTAGCAACACTGATTTTTCTCGTCATTGTTATCAACAAGCATTGGCCAAGGGCATATTGCTGAGGCCAATAGGCAATACGATTTACTGGATGCCACCTTATTGTATGACACAAGCTGATGCGATGTTTCTGATTGAAAAAACTCAAGAGGTCATACTGCAATGCGCATAATGTTGGCAGCGCTATCCATGCTGTTCTGCTCCTGTGCCTCAGCGCAACTTCCTGCACCAGTGATGCAAGCATTGCAAGCGGAAGGCATTCCTGCTGATCAAGTCAGTGTCTGGGTACAAAGATTGGATGATGGCAAACTAGTATTGAGCCATGAAGCGCAAGTACCAAGAAATCCTGCTTCGGTGATGAAGCTTCTAACGAGTTATGCAGCCCTCGAGTTACTGACCCCTAATTTTCGTTGGGCAACTCAGTTTCATACACGCCCACCAATAACATCAGGCAAGATTTCAGCAGGTTTATGGGTGCGTGGTAGCGGTGACCCAAGCTTATCCGATGCTGATCTGTTAAATGTGGCGAGCGAGATTAAACAGAAATGGGCAGTGCAAGAAATCTGTTGCCAACTTTGGTTGGATAGCGCTGCCTTTAAAACGTCCCCATTCAATCCAACTGCATTCGATGGTAAACCTTATCGCGCTTATAACGCGCCAGCAGAAGCGATTATGCTAAATCAACAAAGCATACGCGTGGAGTTTTCTCCCAACGCAAAGACTCTGGTGAGCGTATTGTTCCCTGACCTGCCAGGACTCAAAAAGAAATTCGATATTGCGCTGAGCAATGATGATTGTGGGGAGTGGAAGGAGCGTCTGCAAATCAAACGCGATGGCGATATCCTCTCTATCAAAGGAACATATCCGACTGACTGTGGGGACAAATATATCGATATATATTGGCAAGATGGTCAGGATTTTTTTGCACGCGGATGGCAAGCTGCCTGGGAAAAAGTCTCAGCTAGTTCGACGAATGGAAATGCTGTTAAGTGGGCTGTAGGGAATGTACCCAAAGATGCAGTCTTGCTTCATGAGCATATTTCTAAACCCTTGGCGGACATCGTGCGGGATATGAATAAAACCAGTAATAATGTAGAGGCGCGTGCCCTCTATCTTGCTCTGTCTCGTTTTGCTGATGCGACGCAACCCGCTAGCGAGGCATTGGCAGAACGCGCAATACGCGATTGGATTAAAGCGAAGAACTGGAATTTTGCTGAGTTGGTGTTAGAAAATGGTAGTGGATTGTCACGGATTGAGCGCATTAGCGCTGAACATTTAGGGCTGCTATTAAGCCACGCTTTTCATAGTCCAGTGATGCCCGAACTGATGTCCTCGCTGCCCGTATATGGCCTTGATGGGACACTGAAAACACGCAAAGATACGGCCTTGTACGGCAAAGCACATTTAAAAACCGGCTCTCTCGAACAGGTGAGAGCCATCGCTGGATATATGATGAATAGTCAGGGACGTCGCTATGCATTGGTGTGGATAGTGAACGGTGAGCGAGCTCAGCGTAGCAAGGCGGCGCAAGAAGCTATGTTAAACTGGCTATATCAGCAGTAATAATTCCCAGCATGTCTTTTTATGGATAGAGAGCCTAGTATGAAATTTAAAACATCAGCCCTGATTGTGGCCGGATTTTTTTCTTTGGCATTGACTGCTTGTCATGCCGACAACCAAACTAACAGCAAGGAAAACGCAATGTCAGAAAAAGTGAATCAACTCATCATCAAAGATACCCTGGTAGGTAACGGACGTGAAGCTGAAGCCGGCTTTAATGTCACAGTCCATTACACAGGTTGGTTGTATGACCCAAGTAAGCCAGAAGGCAAAGGGACTAAGTTTGATAGCTCAGTGGAGCGTCATGAGCCATTTGTATTCTTTCTTGGTGGCGGACAAGTTATCCAAGGCTGGGACCAAGGCTTTGCAGGGATGAAAGTCGGTGGTAAACGTACACTGATTATTCCGCCGGATATGGGTTATGGTGCTTATGGCGCTGGCGGTGTGATTCCACCCAATGCCACATTAATCTTTGATGTTGAGTTATTGGCAATCAAGTAAAAGGATAGCGCATGAAAGCAAGAGTGAAATGGGTAGAAGACGTTTGCTTTATGGGCGAGTCTGAATCCGGTCATGCCGTTATTTTGGATGGTTCACCAGAGATAGGCGGGCGAAATTTAGGCATGCGTCCGATGGAAATGTTGCTGGTGAGTATGGGGGCATGTTCTTCTATCGATGTCGTTACTATCCTTAAGAAAGCGCGACAAGAGATTAGCAATTGCGTGGCAGAAATTAGTGCTGAACGTGCGGAAGAAATTCCCAAGGTATTCACCAAAATCCATGTCAATTTTGTGGTGACAGGGCGTGGATTAAATGTGGCGCAAGTCGAACGTGCAGTGAAATTATCTGCAGAAAAATATTGCTCTGCTTCAATTATGTTAGGAAAAGCCGCTGAGATTAGTCACGGCTTTGAGGTCATCGAAGCCTAGTGTGACTGGTTTAAATAATCTTAACTTGCAGCGAAATCCCGCAAGAAACAATCTCAAATAAGCGGTCTATATTGGGGTGTTTGCCGGGATTTTGCTCAGCGTCTTGTGTGTGCTCGGCATAAATCTCTAAACCCTTTTTGGCTGCTTGAGGATTGATGCTGCCAAATTGCTGTGCCAAATATTGATATACCCTAACAGAGCCTTGGCTGCCTGGCTTGTTCTCTATACTGCCTTCCAAGCTACCATCAGGAAGATATAACTCAATTTTTTGTACGTGGTCGGAGTTAGGCAATTCAGCCAATTGATCAGAGAATTTTTTCATAGATACTCAGTGAGTTAATTTAAAGGTGGTAGGTCGTTTTCGTCATGACCTTAGACATCATCTGCATTGCATGTTTGACTGGATTGGGTAGTTCAGCGCCCCCGAGTTTGGTCGCAGTATTGGCATGCTCGGCTTCATCCTCTGCCATTTGTTTTAAGATGGCACGACTTTTCTCATCGTTATTTGGCAATATATCGAGATGATGTTGTAAATGCTTGCCAACTTGTTTCTCTGTTTCTGCTAAGAAACCAAGATTCCATTTGTCACCTAATGCGCCAGCTAAGGCACCTAAGGCGAAAGATCCAGCGTACCAAACAGGATTCAGAAAACTCGTATGTCCACCGAGCTCTTTGATGCGTTTTTCACACCAAGCTAAGTGCTCTGTCTCTTCTTGAGACGCCTGTTGCAATGCTTTTACGGTATCAGGATTGCGGGCAGTTAGGGCTTGCCCATTGTAGAGCGCTTGTGCACATACTTCACCGCAATGATTGATGCGC
This sequence comes from Methylophilaceae bacterium, assembly GCA_009926205.1. Lineage (GTDB taxonomy): Bacteria > Pseudomonadota > Gammaproteobacteria > Burkholderiales > Methylophilaceae > RFPI01. The sequence goes on along the minus strand of RFPI01000037.1, from coordinate 2,989 downwards.
ATCAGTCCAGCAGCATGTCGTTTTTCTTGCTCGGAAAGAGGCGCATCAGCAGTGTTTGCATCAGGGAAAGGGCGTGTGCTATGGGCGCTGGCACTGACGGTTTTCAGTGCCTTATCGAATTCGATAATAACGCGGTCTAGCAACATGCCCTATCCAATAGCTTAGTGAGGCTTGTTATTTGGATTTAAGATTTCCATGCCTTTCAGCAAATTCAACGCTTGAACAAATTGATAGTCGCTGCGTGTGCCTGCTTCAAAAGGCGTTTTGTCGGCAAAGTTTTTGTCATCTTTGCTTGGTGTTACTTGTGGCTTCGCTTCAGGCTTAGGTTCTGGCTTAGCTGGCGCTTCAGTATCCTTAGGATTGGATAGATGACGACTTAAATCAGCTTCGCGCAAGTTGAGCGAGGCATCACTTGGGTTGGCTGGATCTTCAACCACGATATCAGGCACGATTCCCTTGGCTTGGATTGAACGACCATTAGGGGTGAAGTAGCGTGCCGTAGTTAATTTAATCGCTGTGCCATTGTTCATAGGTAAGATCGTTTGCACAGAGCCTTTACCAAAGCTTTGTGTGCCCATAATCACTGCACGTTTGTGATCTTGCAATGCGCCTGACACAATCTCAGAGGCACTAGCAGAGCCACCATTAATCAACACCACCATAGGCAAGCTCTTCAAATCTTCTGGTAAACCTTTTAGATAATCAGCTTTTTCGCCACCGCGAGAGTAATTAGCTGGATTAGCTGTTAACTGCATCTTGGCATCAGAAGCACGACCTTCTGTGTAAACCACCAAGGCATCTCTAGGTATAAAGGCAGCGCTCACTCCCACAGCGGCATTTAATAAACCACCAGGATTATTACGCAAATCTAATACCAAACCTTTGAATGGGGCTTTGTTTAAATCGCGTAGTTTGGTCAGTGCTTTTGCCAAGTCTTCTCCCGTATGTTCTTGGAACTGAGTGATGCGAACATACGCATAGTTAGGCTCACTAAGTTTAAATTTAACACTTTGTGATTTGATCACATCACGAATCAATGTGAAGTAAAGAGGCTTGTTTTCACCCTTACGCAACACAGTCAATTTGATCGGTGTATTAGGTTTGCCGCGCATACGTTTTACAGCATCATTCAGACTCATGCCTTTAACGAGAGTGTCATCTAATTGCATAATCAAATCACCGGTCTTCAGACCTGCTTTAAAAGCTGGCGTATCTTCGATAGGGGTGACCACTTTGACTAGGCCATCTTCCATACCAACTTCAATGCCTAAACCACCGAACTCGCCTTGTGTACCGGCTTGTAAGTCTTTAAAGCCTTCTACATCAAGGAAAGCAGAGTGAGGGTCAAGACCTGATAACATGCCATTAATCGCTTCATTGATTAGCTTCTTATCATCGACTTGCTCAACATAATCAGATTTAATTTTTCCGTATACTTCGGCAAAAGTTCTTAGTGCATCGATAGGCAATTGGGATGCAGGGTTTTTCTCAGCATTCGCGGAATAATTCAGACTGAGCATTACCCCAACAATGGCGCCAATGGTCAATAAAACGATTTTTTCAATTTTTGAGCGCATATAACAGGCAAGTCCTTAAAAATGGTCGTGAGTTTTAATTCTGGTTTGATATGATAAAGGCGTATTTTCCGCTAATTACCATTTCTTGCATAGAACCTAAAATCGATTAAAAAAGAATCCAAATGACTAAACATCACATTGAGATCCACTATTGCATTCAATGCCGCTGGATATTGCGAGCTGCATGGATGGCACAAGAGTTGTTGCAAACTTTTGAATCTGACATTGCTCGTGTCTCGCTAGTTCCGGGAAGTGGTGGAATTTTTGATATTACCTTGAACGACCAACTGATTTACTCGCGTAAGCAAGAAGGGCAATTTCCAGAACTCAAAGTGATCAAACAGCGCATTCGTGATGTGATAGACCCGACGCGTTCATTGGGCCATAGTGACAACTGAAATTATTTTATTTGAGTATTCGGGTTGGCTTCGACAGAAGCTAAATCTCTTGGGTCTATGCGGCGGGCACCATTAAAGCGTTTTGCCCAGTATTTCTCAGTCATATCTGTAATCACAACCTCTCGGCCTGTTCTAGGTGAATGAATAAAACGGTTATCACCGATATAAATGCCTACATGAGAGAAAGAAGATTTGAGGGTATTAAAAAATACCAAATCTCCAGGCTGTAAATCGTTGCTTGAGACATGCGTCCCCATCTGACTTAATGCGCGAGCACCATGAGGCAGGGTTAAGTTGGTCGCTTGTTGAAAAACAAAACGGACAAAACCGCTACAATCTAAGCCACCCTCCGGAGTTTTCCCACCCCAAGAATATTTGACACCCATCAAACTTAGGGCGCTCAAAATAACATCCTGAGCATAGTTGGACCATGAGGCTGGCTCACTCACTGTGGCTTCAATGCTTTGAGATTTTTCGCCATTCACCTTATCGTTGGACCAAGGCAAATTAAAATCGGCGGCTACCGTAGTTTGATAGACGCCGATCAATAGGGCGATCAAAGTAATCTGTATCTTTTTCATCGGTGCATTTTAAAGAAATATGACCTATGTGGCAACCAAAAATATCCAAAAACGGGAAATAGTCCTATAAATTCAGTCACTTCATGCAATATATAGACAACACAAAAATTAGCTAAAGCTGTTATAGTGCCAGCCTCTAGCGGTGTAAATTTAACCCCACAGACAACAAAAGATAATGAATCCAGAACGTAAAAAACTTGAGTTACTCGCCCCTGCCAAAAATGCTGATTTTGGCATTGAGGCCGTGAAACATGGTGCCGATGCCGTCTATATTGGTGGACCAGCATGGGGTGCACGTGCTAAAGCACCGAATAGCTTAGAGGATATCGCACGCTTGGTGGCGTTTGCGCATCGCTATTATGCTCGGGTTTACGTGGCGCTCAATACCATTATCGCTGCAGAAGAGCTTGATCAGGCGCGGCAATTAATTCAA
>RFPI01000036.1 GCA_009926205.1 Methylophilaceae bacterium | reverse complement strand
TCCAGTGCGTCTACCAATTCCGCCACCCCGGCAGCGAAATGAGGCGTGATTATAGCAAAGTTTTATTTTATGAGAACATCTGATTTTGATTTTTACTTACCTGATGAGTTGATTGCGCAGTTTCCTGCCCAACAACGCAGTGCTTCCCGCTTACTTTTCCTGAATGGAAACAATGGTGAATTGCGTGATGAGCAATTTATCCATCTGCCGAATTTTTTCCGTGCTGGTGATGTGATTGTGTTTAATAACACCAAAGTGATTAAGGCGAGACTGTATGGTCAAAAGACGACCGGCGGTCAAGTCGAGGCGCTGATCGAGCGTGTGATTGACCATCATACTGCTTTGGCGCATATCAAAGCCTCACGCGCGCCTCTGGTGGGCAGTCGCATCCGTTTTTCCGATCAGTTTGATGCCGAGGTATTGGCTCGCGAGGATGATTTATTTCTGTTGCGTATTCATGACCCACGCAATCTGCTGGATTTACTCGATAGCTTTGGCGCTTTGCCGCTGCCGCCCTATATTGAGCATGCAGCAGATGCCGTCGACGATGAGCGCTATCAAACTGTGTATGCGAAAAATCCAGGGGCAGTGGCTGCACCCACTGCTGGTTTGCACTTTGATGAGCCTATGTTGCAACGTCTGCGTGATATGGGTTGCCAAATTGCGTATGTGACCTTGCATGTTGGTGCTGGGACTTTCCAGCCCGTGCGTACTGAAAATATCAGCGAGCACAAAATGCATAGTGAGTGGTATTGCGTGCCCGAGGAAACCGCTGATTTGATTGGCCGAGCACAAGCCGCTGGCCATCGGATTACTGCGGTAGGGACTACGGTGATGCGTACCTTGGAGAGCGCCGCGAGAGAAACAGGTAAAGTCCAAGCCGGTGAGTCCGATACTAATATTTTTATCACGCCTGGTTTTGAGTTTAAGGTGATTGAGCGCATGGTGACCAATTTCCATTTGCCCAAAAGTACCCTGTTGATGTTGGTGTCCGCTTTTGCTGGCTATGACAACATTATGCAGGCCTATCGCCATGCGGTTGAGCAGCGCTATCGTTTCTTTAGTTATGGTGATGCGATGTTGTTAGAGCGAAAAGACTTGGCTGCATGAATTAACTGAACTATCCAATAGAATATCCATCTACTCAATGTTGTTATTTTGTTAATGTGAAACTGATCATTCCTATGAAAACTTTATTTAAGCTGTTGTTATCTTTGCTTTTGTCTTCAAGTTATTTGATTGCCCACGCTGGCATCCAAGCTGAGGCTAGCACCACCGTTAAAATTGCATTGGCCAAAAAGCCCACCAGCAAGCCTATGTCGATTGCTTATTATCCCTTGTATCAAAAATACTATGTGGCAGATGGTGGTTTGGCTCCCTTACCTGGAGAGAATGAAGCACCGCTGTCTCGCTCCGAAATTCATGTTTATGGCGATGATGGGAAGTATTTGAAGTCTGCACGTCCTGGCTATGACAACCGTGTGATTTACTTTAATGACACCAGCAAAAAACTAGAAACGATTACTTTCAATATCTCTACTGCTGCAGGCTTTTCACCGAATACCGGCATATTCTCTTTAGATTTGGATAATGATGGCTTTTTGACTGGCAAGTCAGATGACGTTTTCGGTTTTAATCCCGCCTTTGGTGATGCTTCGACCATGCCGAGCTATGACCCTGACCATCAGGTTTATTATGCCAAGCAAGGCAGAAGTAATGCGGTGTGGGTTATCAAGCTACCCAATCGTGAAAAGAGCAAAGAAATCCTATTGGACTTGAAAGCTGCGGGCGCTCAGTTTGATGATGTGGCGGATTATTTCGTAGCTTACACCGGCGTGACCGGCAATGAGCTAGCGATTTTGGATGTCGATCATAAAGCAGTATTGCTGTTTAATTTGGAAGGTAAATTTGCTGGCAAAAGTATGTTACCCGCCAACATGAAATTGCGTGCACAAAATCATATTGCTGGCATGGCTTATAGCAATGGCATATTTTTTGTGTTGCACGAGCCTGAAGGTGAATTTGGTACTTTCTACGGCTTTAAGATTTTCACTGAGTAATTCACATCAATAAAAAAACCGCCTAGAGACTAGGCGGTTTTTTTTCAGTTTTCTGTCTAAGAATAAACCTATTATTTGGCCAGTGCGTCTGCCACTTTGCCAGAAATTGAGCCAAACACTGCGCCCAAGATAGAAGATACAGCAATCAAAATCACTGGATTGCTTAGATCTGTCGCAGTCACTGCCATATTATTTGTCGATAGGGCGAAACCGGCTGTTGCGGCATAACCATAGACATTGGCTGGGACGGATGAGAGTAAGTTGACCCCTGCGACAATCACTAGGAAAAATACTGTGATGGCGATATAGACTGCTGCCGCCAGTGTTCCTCCCAAACCTAATGGGTCTGCGCCCACTAAATTCAATGCTATACCTGCCAAAATAGCGCCGTAAATCATACCAACGACGGTTTTTTGTAGGGAAGCGTTGTCGCCACCATTATTGAAGAATGAGCCCCATGCGATAAAACCAACCCATACAAGCACAGAACCAGACAAAGGACCTAAAGCTAAGAACGCCCAGATACCTCCCAGTACAGCGATACTTAAAGATAGTGCAGTTACTTTTGACATACCATTCTCCTCTAGTTGTGTTTTTGGAACAGCTATAGCGACACGTAGTCAAGACCGCAAAAAAAACCAGCGACCTTGCAACCTACAAAACCGCTGAACTGCATACTAGTACGAAAAAAAACTTGAGTAAACCTTTTGACGAAAAAAAACCTAAATTTTGTTGACTATATTATTTTTTATGTTTTTAACTTATTGAATATATTGTCTTTTATTTTAAAAAAATTAGGCCCGGTGTTTGATAAAATCAACCACTTCTGCAAGCGGCATATTTGTTGACTCGCTATCTGTACGTGCTTGATATTCAACCATATTTTGTTGCAATCCACGGTCACCAATCACGATACGTTGCGGTACACCAATGAGCTCCATATCGGCAAACATGACCCCCGGACGCTCGCCTCTGTCATCCAACAAGACATCAATACCAGCTGCCAATAAGTCTTGATAAAGCTGCTCTGCAACTTGTTTGACTTGTGGGTTTTTATCCATGCCAATCGGAGTAATCGCAACCGAGAATGGGGCCAAGGAGCTTGGGAAAATAATGCCTTTGTCATCGTGACCTTGCTCAATCGCGGCTGCCACAATGCGTGACACCCCAATCCCATAACAGCCCATCTCCATCACTTGGGTTTGCCCCTGTTCGTCCAGATATGTGGCATTCATGGCTTTGGCATACTTGGTACGCAATTGGAAGATGTGCCCGACTTCAATACCTCGACATAGAGATAATGTGCCTTTTCCATCTGGACTTGGGTCGCCTTCCACCACATTGCGGATATCCGCAACCAGGATAGGCTCTGGCAAATCACGCGCAAAGTTGACGCCTTGCAAATGGAATTTGGGTTGATTGGCGCCACAGACAAAATCACTCATAGCCGCTACACTGCGGTCAGCAATCACTTTGACGTCTTTGGACACCCCCACAGGGCCAATAAAGCCTGGTGGACAGTCATTCAGATGCGCACGTATTTCTTCGACAGTCGCAAAGCGGAATTTAGCCATGCCGTCTAATTTGCCCAGCTTCACTTCGTTTAATTGGTGGTCACCACGCAACAAACACAAATAGAACTGACCATCGACCATCACCGCCAAGGATTTGACGGTTTGGCTTAAAGGAATATTGAGCAAACTGGCCACTTCTTCACAAGTGGTCTGTTTGGGCGTTTCCACCAATTGCATCGTTTGTTTAGGCTCTGCTCTTGGGGCTTTTGGTGCAAGCGCTTCGGCCAACTCGACGTTGGCAGCAAAGTCTGAATCAGGACAATACGCCAAACCATCTTCACCCGAATCCGCCAACACATGGAATTCATGCGAGCCGTCGCCCCCTATCGCACCAGTATCAGCGCGTACGGCACGGAATTGCAGCCCCAAGCGCTGAAATATATTGGAATAGGCTTGATACATGACTTGGTAGGTCTGTTGCAGACTGTCCAAGCTGGTGTGAAATGAATAAGCGTCTTTCATCACAAATTCACGTGCCCGCATCACGCCAAAACGAGGGCGGATTTCATCACGGAATTTGGTTTGGATCTGATAGAAATTGATAGGCAATTGCTTGTAGCTACGAATTTCTCTGCGCGCCACATCGGTAATCACTTCTTCATGGGTGGGGCCAAAACAAAAATCACGCTCGTGTCTATCCTGGATTTTAAGCATCTGCGGACCAAAAATTTCCCAGCGGCCAGTTTCTTCCCACAACTCTTTAGGCTGCACTGCTGGCATCAATAATTCCAAAGCACCTGCTTTGTTCATCTCATCCCGCACCACATTTTCCACTTTGCGCAATACCCGCAAACCCAAGGGCATCCATGTATACAAACCAGAGCCCAAGCGCTTGATATAACCAGCGCGCAACATCAGTCTATGGCTGACTAGCTCGGCTTCTTGGGGTGCTTCTTTTTGAGTGGCGATAAAAAATTGTGATGCACGCATGGGATTGATATCCAGCTAAAACGAAAGGCGAAATTTTATAGTGAATTGCTTCCAGCGTCAGCCAGTTTCTTGCATAGAGAAAAAGACTGCATTTTTCAAACTGGCTATTAGTTTGCTAAGGCAGCCATGGCATCACGCGCTGCACATAAATCCTTCCAAGCATTGCGCTTATCGGCCTCATGTTGCAATAAATGACTTGGCGCATAACTGGCGATGACGGGGATAGATTGATACTGGTGTTTTTTACCACGCAAGGCCTCTAAGGCTTGCTGACTATTTATCAATGCTTGGCTAGCTTGCTGACCCAAGGTCACAATCAACTTGGGCTGTAATAATGCAACTAGACGGGACAGGGCTAGAGGGTTGGGTAAGTGTGCGAGATAGATATTTTCGCCACGCTTTAACTGTATGGCAGCCAACATTTTATCCAAGAGCGCACCCGGTTCTCCCGCAAAAGCTTGTTGCTGCTGAATGTCCAAATCGCTAGCAGGGTCTCCGATAAACAGCCAAGCCGCATGCGGGTCGCCAGTGCCTATCAAGTGGGATTGCAATTGCACCCAATCCATTTGATCCCAATCTATAGTCGACTGATGTGCAGTGTTCGCGCCTTCAGTTATGTCCTCCAACGGCGGCTCATCTTGTTCACTGATAGCAACAGCATCTTCGGGCGCGACTTGAGCGGGTTGTCTCAATTGCCATGCTGGCAATAATTCCAACTCTCGCAATACATCCTCATATTTCATACTCATAGCGCACACCCCATCAGCAATGCATCCTCTCTCCCCTGTAACGCAGGATAATATCCAGGCCGCAAGCCCATCTCATTCATGCCTATACTTTCATAGAGCTTGATGGCCACATGGTTAGAAGGGCGCACCTCGAGAAACAAATTGAGCCCTCCCAATGTTCGCGCAGTTTGCATCACCCATCGCAGTAATTGCTTACCCAAACCCTGACCACGATAGCGTTTATCAATGCCAATATTGAGTAAGTGGGCCTCGTCTAACACCATCATCAATACTGCAAACCCTATCACTGCCTCCTGCTGTATAAGGACAACGCAGTGATGACCGGCTTTCATCGAGTCGCGAAAGTTGCCGGCAGTCCATGGAAAATCCATATTTTCTTGCTCTATACGCACTACCTCAGGCAAGTATTTTTCGTCCATCGCCACAAAAGCAATCGCTTGTGGTTGACTGGTCTGTGATGGCTTAAAAATTGTCGCGCTGTTCAATTTGATTACCCCAACTTTTGTTCACGCTCTTGTGTGGTGAGTGCCACTTTATTGCGGACATAGATTGGACTGGCATGCTCTGGTTGCACTGTCAGCCCTTGCTGTATTTTAGTCAGCGCCAATTGCGCGATAGTAGCCGCACTTGGGTAAACCACGCTGTCGTCCACCGAAGTAGGTGCTAACTGTTGTGGGTAACTTTGCGATAATGCCTGTGCATATACTTGCCATCCTGTCCCCACACCTACCCAGTCTTGACCAGTTAATGCCGGCGCCTCATCCGGTGCACATAAGCTGGGCGGCAAAATTTCTCTGCAATCGTCTTTTCCCTGATTGTGATAGGCCGCGATATACACTTCCCCCATACGTGCATCCAAGCATGCAATCACCCGCTCAAACCGACTTTGCGCAGCCAAGGCTTGCAAAGTGCATACTGGCACGACTGGCAGTTGATGTGCATAAGCAAGTCCCTGCGCAACCCCACAGGCGATACGCAGCCCGGTAAAAGAACCAGGGCCAGCACCAAAGGCGACAGCATTTAAATCTGCTAACTGACATTGTTCTTGCGTCAGCATCTCTTGAATATGCGGCAAGATTAATGCGGAATGACTTTGCAAAGCATAGGTGTCACGCAGCGTTACTTCGCCATCCTGCCATAAGGCTACGGACAAATATTCCGTTGATGTATCAAAAGCTAAAATGCGCATAAACCTTGCTCGGGTTATTGGGTTGGGTAAAAACTTAATGATGTTGCTAGCCTGTTTCATCAACACTCAAAAGCAGGCACAGCGAAAGGCGTTATTTTGCCACAAGCCTATTCAGTGCGCTTTTCTTAAAGACGATTTGATACACTAGCCGTTATGCAACAACAAGATTTAGAAAAACTGGTCTCCACGCCCATGCCCTATGGCAAATATAAAGGACGTCTTCTGGCAGATTTGCCTGGGCACTATCTCAACTGGTTTGCACGCACTGGCTTTCCCAAAGGTGAGCTAGGTAGGCTTTTACAGCTCATGCAAGAAATTGACCACAATGGTCTGAGTGGGCTGCTCAAACCTTTGCGGGCTGAGCGCTAAAAAACTGCTGCACCTCTGCCAGTTGGCGCGTGCGTTTAAAGCTGGGCAAACTTTGCCAGATGCGTTTGCCATAGGACTTACTAATCAGTCTTGGGTCGCAAATCATCAATACGCCTCTATCGTGTTCATCGCGTATCAAGCGTCCTGCACCCTGTTTCAGAGTAATCACCGAGTAAGGTAGTTGGTACTCCATAAATGCATTTTTGCCCTGCGCATTGAGTTGTTCAATCCGCGCTGCCAAGACCGGATCATCCGGCGGAGAGAAAGGCAATTTGTCGATAATCACACAAGATAATGCTTCTCCTCTGACATCCACGCCCTCCCAAAAACTTTGACTGCCTACCAGGACTGCATTGCCTAGCTGACGGAAGCGCTCAAGCAACTCACTGCGCGAGCTTTCGCCTTGGACCAATAAGGGATATTCAAGTCCTTGTTGCTCGAAGGCTTCTTTTAATAATGCATAAATTTCACGCATCGCCCTGAGCGAAGTACAAAGCACAAAGCAGCGACCTTGGCTAGCTTGAATCACAGGCAGAGCGCGAGCAGCAACCTCTGAGCTATAAATTGGATTATTCGGGTCAGGCATACCTTCGGGCACATACAACACCCCTTGCTCTTGATAATTAAACGGACTATTCCATAAAGCGGTTTTGGCTTGCTCTAAACCCATTTGTTGTAAGTAATGACTAAAATCTTGCTTTACCGCCAATGTCGCCGAAGTAAAAATCCATGCGCCTACTTTGCGCTTAATTTGACTGGCCACACTGTCTGCCACCGATAGCGGTGTTGCATGCAACTGCACTGCTTGCGTATAGACCTCAACCCAGCGTACAAACTCGGCCTCATCTACTTGTTTCCAATCGCGCATCATCTGTTGCAAGCCTAAGGCTCTTTGCCAACAATTTTCCAGCACAGGATCTCTCGCTGCTTGGCTTTCAAGAATATTCGCTAGGTCAGCCAGCGCTTGTTGCATGGCAGTAAAACTTTCCTCAAAGCGCGGTAAAGCCAATGCCTTTTGCACTGGCATACGCGCCCCTTCAAACGAGAACACCAAGCGAAAATCGCGTAATGACTTTTCCAGTAATTTGGCGTTTTCTTGGATTTGCACACAATCCTTCGCCACCGTCACAAACGCCATCTCACTGTCACGCGCCAACTCCATCAGCTGACTGGTGGATACATCCTTGCCAAAGAATAAACCGGCAATTTCTGGCAACTGATGTGCCTCATCAAAGATGACGGAGTTAGCTGCAGGTAATAGCTCTGCCACCCCCTCATCGCGCAAAGCCACATCGGCAAAAAACAAATGATGATTGACCACTACCACATCGGATTCCATGGCACGTTTTCTGGCAGCCACCACAAAACAATCTTTATAGTGCTGACATTCCTGCCCCAAACAATTGTCTTTGGTCGAGGTGACCAAAGGCCAAATAGTGGCCGATTCCGGTACGCTAGAAAGCTCAGCTTTGTCGCCGGTTTTGCTGCTGTCTAAAAATTGTTTGATGGATTGTAAGTACAGTGCATCGTCGCGATTGGAAAATCGCCCGTCGCGACTAGCACGCTCGACATGAAAATGACACACATAATTGGCGCGCCCTTTCAGCATGGCAACTTGCACAGGCACTTTGAGTGCATCGCGTACCGCAGGGATATCGCGATGGAATAATTGATCCTGCAATGTTTTAGTCCCCGTAGAGATAATCACCTTGCCCCCTGATAGCAAAGCAGGGACTAGATATGCAAATGTTTTGCCCGTGCCCGTGCCAGCCTCGACTACCAGTACCTCATTGGTTTTGATGGCCTGTTCTATCGCCAACGCCATATCCAACTGCTGTTGGCGTTGACGATAATTGTCCAAGGTTTGCGCCAGTGGACCTTGCGCAGAGAACATAAAAGGAATGGGTGAATCTTGGCTAGACATGATGGATACCTAATTATCCAGCGAGAAGGCGGGACCTAGCCCCACCTATCTCGACAAATGACAAAGCGCTTATTGTAAGGGTTTGCACGCGCAATGCTAGCGGCATCGCGCGTTGTTTTGAGGAATATTAAATTTAATAGATTTTTTTGCTTAGTGCTGTTGGAATTTTTCTAAATTACCAGGCTTTCTCAGCATCTTATCGACTTCACCCAAATGCAATTCTTCTTGATAAATCATTTCTCGCGCATACTCTTCTAACATCACAGATTCATCACCCACCAATTTGAGTAATTCCTTGTATGCATTGAGCGCTTGGTTTTCGTGATCTAGTGATTCACGCAAAATGTCGCCAATATCGTGGTTGTGGGTTTCCAAGAGAGGCCCAATGGAAAGCGATGGATGTCCGCCCAAGTGGGTAATCAGCTCACCTGCCTTGTTGGCATGGTCCAGCGATTCTGTAGCCTGTCCGCGTAGCCATGACACAATTGGAATACGATTGTAGCCATATACCATCAACGCATAATGGGTGTAACGCACAACCCCGGCTAATTCAAGCTCTAAAATTTTATTCAGCGCTTGTTCAATTTTTTTGTTGTCCATTGATCTCTCCTTTGATTGATGACGGGTGTTACACCCTGTTTACTTTGTCCTTAGCTGACGATTAAAGTTCTTCGTCTTGCATAGCATTGTATCAAGCATACACGCCCTTAAGGCGCTGGATTCATCATCGTCAGATGTAAGTATTCAATTTCTTGCAAAACATCCTCGGATAACTTGGTATTCCATGCGTCTATATTTTGCTTCAACTGTTGCATGGTGGTAGCCCCAATGATCGTCGATGTCACGAACCAACGATGATAAACAAAAGACAAGGCCAATTCCGTTGGGCTTAATCCATGCTTTCTTGCCAATGCGGCATAGGCGGCACTGGCCTTCTCTACGCCTGGTTTTTTATAGCGTTGTGCATAACCCAAAAACATGGTGACGCGACCTTCTGCCTGTGGATTATCAATATACTTGCCAGTCAGATGTCCAAAGGCCAAGGGCGAATAGGCCATGAGGGCAACATTTTCACGATAAAGAATTTCACTGGTACCAAATTCCATACCTCGATTCATCAGGTTATAGCAGTTTTGCAGGCTGACGATGCGTGGTAACTGATATTCCTCTGCCACCCGCAAGAACTGCATAATGCCCCAAGGTTGCTCGTTAGATAGCCCAATGTAACGAATCTTGCCTTCCTGAATCAGCTCTGCCAGCGTTTCTAATTGATTGCGAATACTGACCCATTGCTTGGTCTCACCGACTTGATATTCTCCTGAGACATACTCTTGTGCAGGGTCAAATTGATATTGTCCAAACATCGGCACGTTACGCTCAGGCCAGTGCAATTGATATAGATCGATATAGTCCGTTTGCAGTCTTTTTAATGAATCTTCGACCGCCGCACGGATATTGTCTCGATCTAAACTGCTAGGTCCCCCGCGTATCCAATGCATTCCTCGTCTAGGGCCTGCCACTTTGCTGGTGAGGATGATGTTGTCGCGCTGTTGATGTTTTAACCAATTGCCCAATATGGTTTCTGTTCGGGTAACAGTCTCTGCCTTGGGGGGCACCGGGTACATTTCGGCACAATCAATAAAGTTAATGCCCTGCTCGAGTGCATAATCAAGCTGTTCAAACGCTTGCTCTTCGTTGTTCTGGTCACCATAGGTCATGGTGCCTAGACAAATAGGCGAAACATGTAAATCACTTAATCCGAATCTTACTTTTTGCATAGCTTTATTCTATATATCCTGACCATCAACATTATAACCGCTCAAATCTAGCAAGGAATTTCGGGCATCAAATACTTTTTTTTAAAAAAGCTCAAATTTCTACTTGAGAATAATTCTCATTTAATATAATATGAGAACAATTCTCATTTACATATAGATAAAAAGTGATGCCCAGTAACAAATTAACACCTAGCTACCTATTTGCCCTTCTACTGATTGCGAAGAGCACCGCTGTCTCTGCCAACGAAATGGTGGCGATTGCGAATGAAATTCAAGTGCGTGCCGAAAAGGTCAGCGATACCAAGCCAGTCAAAGGTTATCAAGCCAAGCGTTCTGTCACTGCGACTAAGACAGATACCCCTTTACTTAATGTTCCTCAAAGTGTCACCGTGATTACGCGCGACCAAATGCAAGATAGTGCGGTGCAAAGCATAGGCGATGCGATTCGCTATGTCCCCGGTATTACCCTGTCACAAGGTGAAGGCAATCGTGATGCGATCAACTTCCGCGGCGTAGGCGTCACCACTGGCGATTTCTTCTTAGACGGTGTGCGCGACGATATCGAAACGTATAGAGATTTATACAATATTGATAGAGTAGAAGTTTTAAAAGGGCCGAATGGCCTAATATTTGGACGTGGTGCCGCCGGTGGTGCAATCAATCGCGTCAGCAAAGAGGCGGGGTGGGACCCAGTACGTGAGGTTCAAGTGAGCTATGGCGCTTATAACCAAAAACGTAGCAGTTTTGATTATGGACAAGCGATTAACGATACTGCAGCTTTCCGTATCAATGCAGTCTATGAAAATTCTGATAGTTATAGAAATGGCGTCAATATTGAGCGCTATGGCTTTAACCCGACAGTAACCCTACTACCCACAGAGCGTACCAAAGTTACACTGGGATTTGAGTATTTTAAAGATATGCGTATTGGTGACCGCGGCGTTCCTTCTTTGAAGTCAGGCAGTGATGATTTAGATAATCGCCCATACAAGATTAGAGATTATCAAACCTTTTACGGCAGTTATAGACACAGCGATAACCAAACCGAAACGTATGGCTTGAATGCCTTGTTTGAGCATGACTTTAATGATCAAATAAAGTTACGCAATCGTACGCGTTATGCCGACTACGATAAATATTATGAAAATGTTTATGCCGCTGGCAGCGTGCATGCTGATGGCAGTTTTAAAATTGGTGCTTATGATATGAGCACGCAAAGACGTAACTTTATTAATCAGACTGATGTCATTTTTAAGTTTGATAGCTTGGGTATCAGCCACGAATTATTGTTAGGCACAGAGTTCAACAAACAACTGACTGACAATCTACGCTCAATCAGTCAATTTAATACCTACAATTCCAGCGCTGAGACTTTATCTAGCTCATTTAATCTCAACATAGCGAATACGCTATCAGATCGAGATTTTGTGTTCAATAAACCTTTGCGTCATGTGAAAAGCAATGTGAATATTTTTGCTTTTTACCTACAGGATCAAATTCAATTTAACCCTTACCTCAGTGCAATTTTAGGGATTCGCCAAGATCGCTTCCAAAATGATATGGATCGCACCGATTGGAGCAATAGTGGTGCCTCACCTTTCAGTAGTAATCGTACCGAATTTCTGACCTCCCCCCGCGCCAGCTTGATTTTTAAACCTGTGCCGGAAATGTCGATTTATGCCGCTTATAGCCTGTCCTATGTGCCTCGTGCTGGGGATCAATTAGTCAGCTTAACCAGTAAGATTGATGGTCTTAAGCCAGAGAAATTTACCAACCGTGAGATTGGTGTGAAATACGATATCACCCCAGATTTAAATGTCAGTCTTGCCGCGTATATTTTGCAACGCGAGAACGTATTGGCCAATTCCCCTAGCAACCCTGCTCAGGCCATACTCGTGAACGGTACCGAAACCAAGGGGTATGAATTGAGTCTTGCAGGCAAAGTCACCAACAACTGGAGTGTGTTTGGCGGTTATGCATACCAAGACGCAGAAGTTTCTGAAGACCAAAGTAGTGGGACTATTTTAAAAGGGACTCGTGTCGGACAAACGCCAAAAAATACATTGTCCTTATGGAATCGTTATGACTTCAATGAAGCATGGGGCGCCGCATTAGGTGTTGTTTCTCGCTCTGCGATGTATGCCCTCACACCTGTTGTTGATCCTAATGATTCGACCAAGTCTGCAAGTACCATATTGCCAGGCTATACACGATATGACGCTGCAGTATTTTGGAAACCAGAGAAGAACACGCGCGTGCAGTTAAATATTGAGAACTTAACTAACAAAGACTATGCATTGAGCGCGCACAACAATAACAATATCTTGCCGGGCTCACCAATCACAGCAAGATTGAATGTGATTTATAACTTTTAATTTGGCTTGACTGGAAAAAACGTCATCGGCTGCGCAGGCATTTGCGATATATGTTTGCGCAGCTTACCCATCACATGCATTTCGCATGGTTTGCAATCAAATTTAAGGGTGTATCGGTCATTGCCAGAAATGAGTGTCATTGGCTCAGCATTGACGGTGCCCTGCACCCCAATTACCCCTTTTGCCTCTTTCGGACACATGGCATGGCTATAGCGTAAACAATGCTTAGTAATCATTAACGCCACCTCGCCCTGCTCTTGGTTTTCTTCATAGGCAGCAGCAATTAATTTGACCCCGTGTTTGTGATAAAACTGTCTAGCCAAAGGGTTATACACATTGGCTAAATAGCTCAGATTATCTTCCGGATAAATAGCAGGAGGCTGATGGGCAGCTCGTCTTGTTGGGCGTGGATAGTGATCTTCTCGTGCCTGTAATAAAGCCTCTATCACTTCGCGTCGTAATGCATTTAAATTGGATGCGGGAATAAACCAATCTTGCGACAGTTGCAGTTGCGTATGTTCGGCATAAAAATCACTATTTCCCAAACGTTGCAGCGCATCAAGCAAGCTTTGTTTGGCTTGGGCGGATTGCTTAGCTAATTGTTTATGCAAGATTAGCTCACGGCTTACTTGCATCCCTGTATCGTCCGTCGCCTGCAAAATAAAGCCTTGCGCACTCTCACTCAAACACCATTGCAAAGGAATTTTTCTTTGCGCTGATGGCTTTTCTAACTGACGCATAAATGCATGGTCGCGATTACGATATAGCAAGGTACCGGGGCGAATATCAGCCGGCATTTCATTCGGGATTAATTGATTCCCCTCAACACGATTGACGCGCATTCCGACTAATTCTTTGTGCACATCAAAAAAACATAATCCATCACCATTGTGCAGGTCGAGCTGGCTATCCACTTGGATTGCATTGCCAGTCACTTTGATGACCCGCCCCGCCTCCTCACCTGCAAATTTAGGTGTATCAAAAGCACCAATATCGGCTTGGCGACCATGAGTAAAGTAATCCGTGGCACTGCGGTTAAAGGTTTTTTCTGGTTGAGGCGTGAAGCTTATTTCGCTTTTTCCCGAGGACAATCTGGCTAAATCAGGGCGCTCTAGCAGGATTTCATCTAATAACAAACGGTAATGCGCAGTGGTGTTTTTTACATAGGGCAAATCTTTATAGCGCCCCTCAATTTTAAATGAGCTGACGCCCGCATCAATCAGGGCTCGCAGATTTGCGCTTTGATCATTGTCTTTAACGGATAAGAAATGTTTGTCATTACCCAGCACCCGCCCTTGCGCATCCTCTAAGCGATAAGGCAAGCGACATTCTTGTGAGCATTCCCCACGATTAGCACTTCGCCCAGTGTGCGCATAACTGATATAGCACTGTCCGCTAAATGCCACACAAAGGGCGCCATGCACAAAATACTCCAATACCGCATCCGTGCTTTTCGAAATTGCATGTATCGTGGGCAAATCCATCTCACGTGCGAGCACCAATTGTGAGAATCCCACTTGATCTAAAAATTGTGCTTTTTGTACCGTGCGGATATCGGTTTGCGTACTTGCATGCAATGCAATTGGCGGAATATCCATCTCCAGGATGGCCATATCCTGCAC
>RFPI01000035.1 GCA_009926205.1 Methylophilaceae bacterium | reverse complement strand
TCTTCCAACAAGCTGTCGATGATGTTTTGGTGGAGGGTAATCAAGTGGTTGGGGTGGTTACCCAAATTGGCCTAAAGTTTTCCTCGAAATCTGTGGTGTTGACTGCCGGGACCTTTTTATCAGGACTTGTTCATGTTGGGCTAAGCAATTATCAAGCGGGTAGAGCAGGTGACCCACCATCAGTCTCTCTGGCTCACAGGCTTAAAGAGCTTGGATTGCCCGTAGGACGCTTGAAAACGGGGACGCCGCCTAGAATTGATGGCAGAACAATCAATTATTCAGTCATGATAGAACAGCCGGGAGATAATCCTGCTCCAGTGTTCTCATTCATGGGCTCGCGCGATTTACATCCGCGTCAATTGCCTTGCTGGATTACTCGAACAACAGAAGAGACACATGACATTATTCGTAGTGGCTTGGATCGCTCGCCTATGTACACAGGGGTGATAGAAGGGGTTGGCCCCCGCTATTGTCCGTCTGTGGAGGACAAAATACATCGCTTCGCCGATAAAGATTCCCATCAGATCTTCCTTGAGCCGGAGGGCTTGCAGACTAATGAAATCTACCCTAACGGGATATCTACTAGTTTGCCATTTGATATACAACTCAAATTGGTTCGCTCCATCCCTGGTTTAGAAAATGCCCATATTTTGCGTCCTGGCTATGCGATTGAATATGACTATTACGACCCTAGAAATTTGAAGAGCTCGCTAGAGACTAAGTCAATCCAAGGCTTATTTTTCGCGGGACAAATTAACGGGACGACTGGTTATGAGGAGGCGGCAGCGCAAGGATTATTGGCCGGCACAAACGCCGCTCTCTATTCACAAGATAAAGAGGCTTGGAGCCCGACAAGGGATCAAGCTTATTTAGGGGTGTTGGTGGATGATTTAATTACTCGTGGCGTAACAGAGCCCTATCGTATGTTCACCAGTCGCGCAGAGTATCGCTTGTTATTACGAGAGGATAATGCCGATGTTCGCCTAACTGAGCAAGGAAGGAAACTGGGCTTGGTAGATGATGCGCGATGGGAGAAATTCTCCCGAAAAATGGAGCAGATCGCTTTACAAGAGCAAAAACTCAAGAGTACGTGGGCTCACCCGAATAAAATTCCACAAGAGCAATCAATAGCCCTTTTTGGAAAACCCTTAGAGCACGAATATACGCTGTTTGAGTTGTTGCGCAGACCGAACATCTCTTATCAAGATTTAATGCAGCTTCCAATGGCAGAGCCACTGTCGCATGAACAACTGACAGATGAGGCCATACAGCAGATTGAAATAGCTGCGAAGTACCAAGGATATATTGATAGACAAAAAGAGGAAATTGAAAAACTCTCCTCTCAGGAAGGTGTGCAAATACCCGCCGATTTGAATTATGCCGACGTAAACGGCCTATCTATCGAGGTACAACAAAAGCTAACGGCACATAAACCCGAAACTCTAGGGCAGGCTGGCCGTATTTCCGGTGTAACACCGGTGGCAGTGTCACTTTTGATGATTCATTTAAAAAAGCATTATCGAGGTAGTCAAAAAACGAGCGGGTCCGAAAAAGTCGCATGAGTGCACAGCAAGTTTTACTGCAAGGAATTGCCCAATTAGGACTCGTAATTGATGAAGACAAGCGTCAAAAACTACTTGCCTATGTGCAAATGATTAGCAAGTGGAATAAGGTGCACAACTTAACGGCTATCCGTGACGAAGTTTCTATGATGACTTTGCATATTTTAGATAGCTTGGTGACCTTGCCTTTGATTCAACAAGATGAACATATCCTCGATGTTGGCAGTGGTGCTGGCTTACCAGGCATCGTGATTGCTATTTGTAAACCTGATGTGCAAGTCACGGTCATTGATGCAAGCCAAAAAAAAGCCAGTTTTATGCGACAAGTGAAGGCCGAGCTAGACTTACAGAATTTAACGGTATTGGCGGGACGAGTAGAGCAACAAATGATTGCCACTCCATTCGACAGTATTATTTCTAGGGCATTTTCAGACTTAAAGACCTTTATATCATTAACCCAAGGGCTATTAAAAAAACAAGGCAGATGGTTAGCGATGAAAGGGCAAGTTCCGCAAGAGGAGATTGACGCATTAACAGCCGCTATGGGGGTCACTATTGACGCCATCATTCCGCTGCAGGTACCGGGATTAGATGCTGAGCGTCATATACTCATTATTAAGCATATTTAAGCCAGTCAAAAGCGACTGGCAGGGGGAATGATGAAAATCTTTGCTATTACCAATCAAAAGGGCGGTGTCGGTAAAACGACAACCTGCGTAAATCTTGCCGCAGGCTTAGCGCAATTGGGAAAAAAGGTTTTATTAATCGATTTGGATCCTCAAGGTAATGCAACTACCGGTTGTGGCATGGATAAAAATCATGTGCAGCACAGTATCTATCATGTGCTGATTGGGCAATGTCGTATTGCTGAGGCCATTCACCCTACAACCGCTGAGGGATTTGCCCTGATACCTGCCAATCGGAATTTGGCGGGTGCGGAGGTCGAATTGGTTAATGAGATTGGAAGAGAAACAAAATTAAAAACGGCTCTAGCCGAAATTGCGGAGTCCTATGATTTTGTTCTAATGGATTGCCCTCCAGCGTTAAACCTACTCACTGTCAATGCATTAACCGCTGCGCAAGCAGTGATTATTCCCATGCAGTGTGAGTATTACGCGCTAGAGGGTTTGTCTGATTTGGTGAATACCATCAAAAAGGTTCGCCAACATCTGAATGCCAATCTAGAGATAGAGGGCTTACTGCGCACGATGTTTGATAATCGTAATATGCTGGCTCAGCAAGTTTCCGCCCAACTAACGCAACACTTTGGTGATAAGGTTTACGAGACTGTGATCCCAAGAAACGTAAGACTAGCTGAGGCGCCAAGTCATGGTATGCCAGTAAACGTTTACGACAAATCCTCCAAAGGTGCTCAGGCCTATTTGGCCTTGAGTAGAGAAGTGATCAAGCGTAATGATTTGACAATATGAATGGATAAATAATGAGTAAAAATAAAGGGTTAGGACGAGGCTTAGATGCGCTTTTATCCGGCGAAATTGAGGAAAGTAGTAGCGCTGATCAACTCAAGACCATGCCTGTGACTGCCTTGCAGCCTGGCAAATATCAACCACGCACATTTATGGACCCTGCCTCATTGGAGAGTCTTGCAGAATCCATTCGCGCACAAGGCATTATGCAGCCTATCGTGGTGCGCAAAGTCAGCCAAGATCGTTATGAAATTATCGCAGGTGAACGACGTTGGCGTGCTGCTCAATTGGCTGGTCTTACACAAGTCCCGGTCATTATCAGAGAAATTCCTGATGAAGCTGCGCTAGCAATGGCGTTGATTGAAAATATTCAACGTGAGGATTTAAACCCGATTGAAGAGGCGCATGGCCTACAAAAACTCATGGATGAGTTTGCCATGACTCATGAAGTAATTGCTAAAGCCGTTGGCCGTTCACGCAGCGCTGTAAGCAACACTTTGCGTTTGCTCAATTTGCATGCCAAGGTTCAAGACTTACTTCTATCCAATCAATTAGATATGGGGCATGCGCGGGCATTATTAAGCCTGCAAGGCGCCGAGCAAGTGGCTTTGGCGAATGAAATCGTATTGAATAAATTAACAGTGCGTGATGCTGAGAGCTTGGCAAAGAGAGCGCAACAAAAAGCTGGTACTAAATCGTCGGTCACCAAAAAATCGCGTGATTTGTTGACCTTGCAAGAGTCACTATCCGAAAAGTTGGGTTTTTCCGTATCACTCGATTGCAATGCTAAAGGTGCTGGCACAATGAAAATTCGTTTTTCGAATCTTGATCAATTAGACGAAATTATTAAAAAATTCTAATTTAATTAGCATTTTGGCTTGACTAAAAGTGCATAAAAAAAGAAAATCGCAGGCTTTGCTGTCATAGCTAAAGAAGATTCCATGAGTGTGGAAATAAAAGAAGTGATCGCGCTGCAGAAAGACACTTTCAAATGGCAGCTAGTACTAAACGCAATCGTAGCACTCGTTTTTGGCTACTTTGCTAACCTACATGCAGCATGCTCAGTCCTGCTGGGTATGACAGTCGTCATGATAGGTAGTTTTGTTGGTGCACTTGTGGCACAACAAGCGAAATCAAGAAAAACGCCAGGTTCGATTTTAATGGCGATATTAAAAGGGGAGCTGGTCAAGATTGCGATTATCGCAACGCTTTTGCTTTTAATTTTCAAGTTTTATGTATTACTGGTTCCGATAGCCTTAATTATCGGATTGGCAATAACAGCCTTAATGGCTGGAAAAGCTTTTGTATCAACAAACCTTTAATGAATGTTTATAGATAAATATGGCTACAGAACACGCTTTAACACCATCCGGTTACATTGAACACCATTTATCATTTAATTCTTATCCTCTTCAACAGGGATCATTTTGGTCTATCCACGTTGATACCTTAGTAATGTCGGTACTCCTGGGTATTTTGGCCGTAGGACTAATTTTCTGGGTGGTCCGCGGTGCTACTTCAGGCGTGCCAACCAAGCGCCAAGCTTTTATCGAATTGTTATTTACCTTTATTGATGATCAAGTCAAAAACATCTACCACGGTGACAGACATAAATTTATCGCTCCAGCGGCTTTAACCGTATTCGTGTGGGTCTTGCTGATGAATGCGATGGACTTCTTGCCAGTAGACTGGGTTGCCGCAGCGGCCAGTGCAATCGGCGGAGAGCATGTTAAATGGCGTGTGGTGCCAACCTCTGATGTCAATACAACATTTGCCTTGGCGCTGACAGTATGGTTGTTGATGATTTTATTCGCGATTCGCGCCAAGGGCTTGGGTGGCTGGATACATGAACTTTTCTGTGCCCCTTTCGGTAGCAATCCAATTATATGGCCAGCCAACTTCTTATTTAATCTCATCGAATACGTTTCAAAACCACTTTCCCACTCCCTACGTCTCTTCGGCAATATGTATGCTGGTGAGGTGATATTCCTCTTGCTCGGTCTCTGGGCGGCCACTGGTTTAACCGGAACGGTAGCAGGTGCAATTTTGGGTGCTGGTTGGTCCATCTTCCACATTTTGATTGTTGCATTACAAGCATTCATCTTCATGATGTTGACCGTGGTGTACTTAGCCATGGCGGAAGAGAGTCATTAATCGTTTTTTTGTAGTTTTTGTTTAGAAGTAAATTTGTATATCCGTTAATTTTGAAAGGAAACACAATGGAAGCAGTTCAATTTTTAGCTCAAATTCAAGCCTACACAGGTATTGGTATTGGTTTGATTATCGGTTTGGGTGCTGCAGGTGCCTGTATCGGTATTGGTATCATGTGTGCAAGTTTCTTGGAAGGTGCAGCTCGTCAACCAGAAATGATTCCAGCATTGCAAGGTAAAGTGTTCTTGCTGTTGGGTTTGATCGACGCTTCTTTCATTATCGGTGTTGGTTTGGCCATGATGTTCGCGTTTGCTAATCCGTTGTTAAGCGTTGTTGCTCACTAAGAAATCATCACAGCTTAATTAAATCCGGGAGCAAAAATGGACATTAACTTTACACTTGTTGCGCAGGCGATTGCATTCCTTGTGCTCATTGTGTTCACAATTAAATTTGTGTGGCCTCCTTTGCTGACCGCTATTGAAACTCGTCAAAAAGAAATTGCTGATGGTTTGGCCGCAGGTGAACGTGGTCGTGCAGAGCTAGAGCAATCTTCAAAACGTGCAGCAGATGCTTTGGCAGAAGCCAAACAAAAGGCTGCTGAAATTTTGGCGTTGGCTGAAAAGCGTGCAACAGAAATTGTCGAGGAAGCAAAAGCTAACGCTAAGGCGGAAGGTGAGCGCATCATTACTGGTGCTAAGGCTGAAATCGACCAAGAACTCAATCGTGCTAAAGAAGGTTTGCGTCAGCAAGTCTCTACCTTGGCAATCGCTGGCGCAGAGAAAATCTTGCGTAAAGAGATTGATGCCAAAGCGCACGCTGAGATTTTGACTTCAATCGCAAAAGAGTTGTAGGAGGCGCTGGCTAAATCATGGCTGAAGCGATAACCATAGCAAGACCTTACGCTGTTGCAATTTTCAAGTTGGCTAAGGAAAAAAAGGCGCTGGCACAATGGTCAGATGAACTGTCGCTCATTGCGGCAGTTGTTGCTGATGCACGAGTAAGCGCAATGATCGACGATCCAAAACTCTCTGCTGAAGAGTTGGAGAAAACCTTGTTAGCGATTTTCAAAGGCAAGCTGTCTGAGACTGCCAACAACTTAGTGAAATTGCTAGTTGAGAACAATCGTTTAGGCATAGTAGCCGATATTGTTGCTGCTTTCGAGACGCTTAAAGATGAAGATGAAGGTGTGCTAGAAGCAGAATTAACCGCAGCGGTTAAACCTGCAGAGGCTCAAGTGAAATCATTAATCAAACAACTCGAAGCTAAGTTTGGCAAGAAAATTGAAGCAGAAGTGAAAGTCGATCCAGAATTAATTGGTGGTATCAAAATCGTGGTAGGCGATACCGTGATTGATGCCTCTGTTCGAGGACAGCTTCAATCATTGGAATATGCACTGAAAAGCTAGCAAAAGTTTGAATACATAAAGGTTAGACCGGATTAGGTCAGGAGACAGATAAAATGCAGTTATCAACATCAGAAATCAGTGAACTGATTAAAAGCAGATTAGAGAATTTCTCATCTGCAGCAGAAGCCCGCACTCAAGGTACGGTCGTTTCAGTAACGGATGGTATTGTGCGCATCCATGGCTTGTCGAATGTGATGGCCGGTGAAATGATTGAGTTCCCCAACAATACATTTGGTCTTGCATTGAATCTGGAGCGTGACTCCGTTGGTGCGGTTGTATTGGGTGACTATGAGCACATTACCGAAGGCGATACATGTAAATGTACCGGCAAAATTTTGGAAGTGCCCGTTGGTCCAGAACTGATTGGTCGCGTTGTTGACGCGCTTGGTCGTCCAATTGACGGCAAGGGTCCAATCAAAGCCAAGATGACTGACAAAATTGAGAAGGTAGCGCCAGGTGTGATTGCGCGTAAATCAGTTTCTCAACCAGTACAAACAGGTTTGAAGTCTGTTGACTCTATGGTGCCAGTTGGCCGCGGTCAACGTGAGTTGATTATTGGCGACCGCCAAACTGGTAAGACAGCGGTTGCGGTTGATGCGATTATTAACCAAAAGGGTCAGAACATGACCTGTATCTATGTTGCGGTGGGCCAAAAGGCTTCAACAATCGCTAACGTAGTGCGTAAATTAGAACAGTATGGCGCGATGGAATACACCATCGTTGTTGCTGCTTCAGCCTCTGACTCAGCAGCCTTGCAATTTATTGCTCCATACGCGGGTTGTACCATGGGTGAATATTTCCGTGACCGTGGTGAAGACGCATTGATTATTTATGACGATTTGTCTAAGCAAGCTGTTGCTTACCGTCAAATTTCCTTGCTGTTACGTCGTCCACCAGGCCGCGAAGCTTATCCAGGTGACGTTTTCTACCTCCACTCACGTTTGTTAGAGCGTGCAGCGCGTGTTAATGAAGAGTACGTTGAGAAATTCACTGGCGGTAAAGTAAAAGGCAAAACAGGTTCATTGACAGCCTTGCCTATTATTGAAACCCAAGCGGGTGACGTTTCTGCTTTCGTTCCAACCAACGTAATTTCGATTACTGACGGTCAGATCTTCTTGGAAACTGACTTGTTCAATGCCGGTATTCGTCCAGCGATTAACGCGGGTATTTCCGTGTCTCGTGTGGGTGGTGCGGCTCAAACTAAAGTGATTAAGAAATTGGGCGGCGGCGTTCGTTTGGCGCTTGCTCAGTATCGTGAATTGGCTGCTTTTGCGCAGTTCGCCTCAGATCTTGACGAAGCTACCCGTAAGCAATTGGAGCGTGGTCGCTTGGTAACAGAGCTGATGAAGCAACCGCAATATGCACCATTGTCAGTGGCTGATATGGCGATCAGTTTGCATGCTGCCAATAAAGGCTTCTTGGATGATGTGCCAGTGAATAAAGTTTTGGCATTTGAATCTGCATTGCATGCCTTCATTCGTTCCAAATACAAGTCATTGGTGGAAAGCATCACTAAGACTTTGGATTTGTCCAAGGATGATGAAGCTGCATTGACTAAGGCAATTGAAGACTTTAAAGCCAACAGCGCTTACTAATCGAGCGATACTGGAGACAACATGGCCGGTAGTAAAGAAATCAGGACAAAAATCAAAAGTGTAGAAAATACACGGAAGATTACCAAAGCGATGGAAATGGTCGCAGCATCGAAAATGCGTAAAGCGCAAGATCGTATGCGTGCGGCACGACCATATGCTGAGAAAATCCGTAATGTGGCTGCCCATATGTCCCACGCAGAACCAGAATATAAACATCCATTCTTGATCAAAAGAAGTGATGTTAAAAATGTTGGGGTAATCGTCATTACTTCCGACAAAGGTTTGTGTGGTGGCTTGAACACCAACGTATTACGAATTTCAGTAAATCAAATGCAAGAGTGGTCCAAGAGCAACCTAGGTGTGAAAGTTTGCACCATCGGTAATAAAGGTAGCTCTTTCATGAGCAGAGTGAATGCTGATGTGAAATCATCATTGGTTGGTTTGGGTGATGCACCACATATCGACAAGTTGATTGGCCCAGTAAAAATTATGTTGGATGCCTATGTAGCAGGTGAAATTGACCAGCTGTATATTGCTTACAACCGTTTCATCAATACCATGAAACAAGAGCCCATCTTAGAACAACTTCTTCCTTTATCAGGTGAGAAGTTGGGTGCACCGCAAGGTCAATGGGACTATATCTACGAACCAGATGCGCAACCGATTATTGATGATTTAATGGTCCGATATATCGAGTCATTAATTTATCAAGCAGTGGCTGAAAATATGGCTTCAGAGCAAAGCGCTCGTATGGTGGCGATGAAGGCAGCATCAGATAATGCAAAAACAGTAATTAATGATTTGAAGTTGGTATACAACAAGGCGCGTCAGGCTGCAATTACGAAAGAAATTTCTGAGATTGTTGGCGGTGCGGCAGCGGTATCGGGTTAATCGGTATCAACACGAATTAAGCATAGATAGGGAAATTAAAATGAGTCAAGGTAAAGTGGTTCAGTGTATCGGCGCTGTGGTTGACGTGGAATTCGCACGTGACCAAATGCCAAAAGTTTACGAGGCTTTGATTTTGGATGAGAAAGACCCTGCCGTTGAGGATGGTCTGACATTCGAAGTACAACAACAATTAGGTGATGGCGTTGTTAGAACGATTGCCATGGGCTCTACAGACGGCTTGCGCCGTGGTATGGCTGTCAAAGCGACTGGTGCAGGTATCTCTGTTCCAGTAGGTAACGCGACATTAGGTCGTATTATGGATGTGCTAGGTCGTCCGATTGACGAAGCTGGTCCAATCAAAGCTAAAGAAAAACGCGAAATTCACCAACCAGCACCAACATTCGAAGAGTTGTCACCATCTGTAGACTTGTTAGAAACAGGGATCAAGGTGATTGACTTGGTATGTCCTTTTGCTAAGGGCGGTAAAGTTGGTCTGTTCGGCGGTGCCGGTGTGGGCAAAACCGTGAACATGTTGGAATTGATCAACAATATTGCTAAAGAGCACTCAGGTTTGTCAGTATTTGCAGGTGTGGGTGAGCGTACTCGTGAGGGTAATGACTTCTACCACGAAATGGCTGAAGCTGGTGTTATCAAATTAGATAACATGGAAGAGTCAAAGGTAGCCATGGTGTTTGGTCAGATGAACGAGCCACCAGGTAACCGTTTACGTGTTGCGCTTTCCGGTTTGACGATGGCGGAAAAATTCCGTGATGAAGGCCGTGACATTTTGTTCTTCGTAGATAACATCTACCGTTACACATTGGCAGGTACAGAAGTGTCTGCGTTGTTGGGTCGTATGCCATCTGCTGTGGGTTATCAACCAACATTGGCAGAAGAAATGGGCGTATTGCAAGAGCGTATTACCTCTACTAAGGTGGGCTCTATTACTTCTATTCAAGCGGTTTACGTTCCTGCGGATGACTTGACTGACCCATCCCCAGCGACAACATTCCAGCACTTGGACTCTACAGTTGTTCTTTCTCGTGATATTGCATCATTGGGTATTTACCCAGCGGTTGATCCATTGGACTCAACATCACGTCAACTGGATCCATTGGTGGTGGGTGAAGAGCACTACACAGTGGCTCGTGCGGTTCAATCTACATTGCAACGCTATAAAGAATTGCGCGACATTATTGCGATTTTGGGTATGGACGAATTGGCACCAGAAGATAAATTGGCCGTTGCCCGTGCACGTAAAATCCAACGCTTCTTGTCACAACCATTCCACGTTGCTGAAGTGTTTACTGGTTCTCCAGGCAAATACGTACCATTGAAAGATACAATTAAAGGCTTCAAGGGTATTGTGAATGGTGACTATGATGATTTGCCAGAACAGGCATTCTACATGGTGGGTAATATTGAAGAAGCTGTTGAAAAAGCCAAAACTCTGTAATTGGGCAAAGCTAGCAATAGGGCTTAATTAAGAAAGGCTTGATATGGCAACGACGATTAAAATTGATGTGGTAAGTGCAGAAGAATCCATCTTCTCTGGTGAGGCAACATTTATTGTTGCGCCAGCTATCATGGGTGAAGTCGGTATTTATCCTCGTCACACACCAATGCTGACCAGCATTAAACCTGGCGCTTTACGTATTACCGTCGCCGATAGTGACGAAGAGCAATTAATCTTCGTCTCGGGCGGAATATTAGAAGTACAACCAGGCTTAGTAACGGTATTGGCCGATACGGCGATACGTGGTCATGATTTAGATGAAGCAAAAGCGCTAGAAGCTAAACGCATTGCAGAAGAAACATTGAAGAGTAACGCAAGTGAAGTAAATTACGCACTTGCTCAGACCGAGTTGGCCGAGGCAATTGCTCAATTGCAAGCCATCTCTAAACTGCGCAAAAAAGTGCACTAAACAAAATAAGGCAGCTTAGGCTGCCTTTTTTGTTTATGCTTATAATTTCCGATAGCATTTTTATCTTGTAGCCGCCTTTATCCATTACAATTTGAAGGTTGATTACGATCACCTACCAATATGTCTAAAAAATTGAATGTTGTTATACTCGCCGCGGGAAAAGGCACTCGCATGTGCTCAGATATTCCCAAAGTGCTACACCAGTTAGCAGGCGTCCCTTTGCTTGGACACGTGATTAATGCGGCGCGTCAGTTAGCCGCTAATAAAATAATTGTGGTGTATGGTTACGGCGGCGAGCAAGTTCGCCAACAATTTACCCATCAAAATGATTTGATTTGGGTAGAGCAAGCACAACAACTAGGTACCGGGCATGCTTTACAACAAACGGTGCAACATTTGGACGATGATGCCAATACGTTGGTCTTATTGGGAGATGTTCCACTGGTATCCGTGAGCGCTTGTCAGCAACTTATACAAGGCAGCCATGCTTTGGGACTCATGACGGTTAAAAAGCAACAGCCAGATGGTTATGGGCGCATCGTACGAGATGCAACAGGCCAAGTGCAAGCTATTGTTGAGCATAAAGATGCCAATGATGCCCAGCGTAAAATCGACGAGGTCAATACAGGCATTATGACCATACACAACGTCAATCTTAAAACTTGGCTATCACAACTCACTAATCACAATGCACAAGGTGAATATTATTTGACTGACATCATTGCGATGGCAGTCAAGCAAGGGTACGAGGTCCATACAGCATTAGCACATGATGAAATGAGTGTTGAAGGCGTCAACAGTAAGGCAGATTTGGCAAGACTTGAACGTGTATATCAGTTGAGATATGCGCAGCATCTGATGCAGCAAGGAGTGACTCTGCTCGACCCACAAAGAATTGATGTGCGAGGTGAATTGCAGGTTGGGAGAGATGTCCAGATAGACGTTGGATGTATCTTTGAGGGTACAGTGACTCTCGGTGACAGAGTGAAAGTAGGCGCTTACAGTATCATCAAAAATAGCACTATTCAGCAGGCAACCCAGATACAAGCGAATTGCCAAATCGAAGATAGTAAAATTGGTGCAAACTGTCAGATAGGGCCATTTGCAAGAATAAGACCAAACTCGACACTCGAGGATGAAGTGCATATTGGCAATTTTGTTGAGTTAAAAAATACCCATATTCAACGTGCGAGCAAAGCCAATCATTTGTCCTATTTGGGCGATAGCGATATTGGTAGTAGCGTAAATATTGGCGCTGGCACGATTACTTGCAATTACGATGGCGCAAACAAATATCGTACCGTCATTGAAGATGGAGCTTTCATAGGATCAGATACACAATTGGTTGCACCAGTAACCATAGGTAAAAACGCCACGATTGCTGCAGGCTCAACCATTACTAAAGACGCACCTGCAGATCAGCTTACCGTTTGTCGCGCCAAACAACAAATCAGTCTTCCTGGTTGGAAAAGACCAGTAAAAAAACCAAAAACCTAAAAGGATAGCCAGCGTTTATGTGTGGAATTGTTGGTGCGATTGCCCAAAAAGATATTGTCCCAGTGCTCATCGAAGGGTTGAGTCGACTGGAGTACCGTGGTTATGATTCCGCTGGTATTGCCGTCATTAATCCACAAGGTATTCAACGTGTTCGCGCGGTAGGTCGGGTAAGTGCTTTGCAAGCCCAAGCTCAGATTGAGAAACTATCTGGACTCATAGGTATTGGTCACACGCGCTGGGCTACCCATGGTGGGGTCACGGAAAATAACGCCCATCCACACATATCACGAGGTGAAATTGCCATCGTGCATAACGGCATTATTGAGAATCATGATGAAGAGAGAATTAGGCTCACCAAACTGGGCTATGAATTTACCTCTCAAACAGATACTGAAGTCATCGCCCATCTCATTCATTACTATTATCAGCAAAGCAAAGATCTAAAGCTGGCCGTTGTTAAAGCAAGTGCAGAATTACAGGGAGCTTATGCGATTGCCGCGATAGCCTTGAATGAAACCGACAAGATAGTAGTCGCTCGATATGGTTGCCCGCTTTTGATAGGCTTGGGCCAACAAGCCAATTATTTGGCATCAGATGTTTCCGCAGTGTTGGCAGAGACCAAGCAAATTATTTATCTAGAAGATGGAGACATTGCTGAGTTAACCGTGGATACGGTCACCATTCAAGACGCCAGCGGTAAGCAAGTCAATCGCAAAGTACATACCAGCGATGTGACACTATCCTCCATGGAGTTGGGGCCTTATACCCACTTCATGCAGAAAGAAATCTATGAACAACCCAAGGCAATTTCAGATACATTGCATGCACTGATGGAGTTGCAGAAATTTGATGATAGCCTGTTTGGCGAGCAGGCTAATGAGGTATTTCAGGGAGTCGATAGTGTATTAATTTTGGCAGCCGGAACTAGCTATTACGCTGCTATGACTGCCAAATATTGGCTTGAAGAAATTGCTCAGATTCAAACGGCTGTAGAGATTGCTAGCGAGTACCGTTATCGAAGCTCAGTTCCTAGACCAAGTCAGTTAGTCGTTACTATCTCTCAATCTGGCGAAACGCTTGATACCATGGAGGCATTAAAACATGCAGTCAAGTTAGGCCATGAGAAAACATTGGCGATTTGCAATGTATTGGAAAGCGCTATTCCGCGTGCATCAAAATTAGTTTTCTATACGCGCGCTGGCGCTGAAATCGGCGTAGCGTCGACCAAAGCATTTACTACACAACTCATCGCTTTATTTATCCTAGCGGTTACTTTGGGTAAGTCGCGTGGTTTGGTGGATGATAAAAAAGAACAAGAATACTTATCCGAATTACGTCAAATCGCAACCAGTGTGCAACATGTCTTAAACCTAGAGCCACAAATTAGCGAGTGGTCTAAGTTGTTTGCAGAAAAACAAAATGCTCTATTCTTGGGACGGGGCATACATTACCCGATAGCGCTAGAAGGTGCTCTCAAACTTAAAGAGATTACATATATTCACGCAGAAGCCTATCCAGCTGGTGAATTAAAACATGGTCCTTTGGCATTGGTAGATGCCAATATGCCTGTGGTTGTGATTGCACCGAATGACGCTTTATTGGAAAAAGTAAAATCGAATATGCAGGAGGTCAAAGCGCGTGGCGGCCAATTATTCGTTTTTGCTGATGCCGACAGTCAGTTTGCTGCAAGTGAAGATGTATTTGTCATACGCACCCCCCGTCATGTGGGTGTGCTTTCCCCGATTATGCACTGTATCCCTGTGCAATTACTGGCATATCACACGGCCTTAGCTAGAGGCACCGATGTCGATAAGCCAAGAAATTTAGCCAAATCAGTGACGGTGGAGTAGTTTCGTTAGGACCCGCTTCGCAGAAACTCCCCAGAAACACCGCAAAGGGACTCAGAGTTAGCATCGGACCACTGACTCTCGACATTCGTCCGCTGAGTGCCTATCAGCAATACTTAATCAGTACTATTAACACGCTAAGATCCGAGTCATGGAGTGATCGGCAGATAGCAAATTACTTCAATGAAACTGGTTACCTAACACCAAGAGGACACAGGTTCTTTCCTCAGAGTATTTTCTCGATACGGAAGAAGTATGAGAAGCGATTAGCGAGACTTGGTGATGTTTGGTGAGGGTTGTGTGGTTTGGTAATATCAAAGTGTAATGCTAATATGAATCTTAAAAGAAGGTAAAAGTGAAGAAAATTTTCATACATTCAGGACTTCATAAAACTGGCACTACCGCCCTCCAAGCGATGTTGTTCAAGAATAGAAAAAATCTATCAGTCCAAGATTTTTATTATCCAAGTAGTGGTATCCCTAGAAATTTTTATGGGCATCACAATATAGCATGGCAAATTTCACGGGATAGAAGGTTTAGATCAGAGTTCGGAGATTTGCGAGCATTATTAAAAGAAATTGGGGGCATAGGTAAAAGCAAAATTGTTCTATCAAGTGAAGATTTTGAATGTTCTTTGTTATATCC
>RFPI01000034.1 GCA_009926205.1 Methylophilaceae bacterium | reverse complement strand
TCAGCGTCGTCTTACCATGGTCAACGTGTCCAATCGTACCAACGTTCACGTGCGGCTTGGTACGTTCAAATTTGCCTTTCGCCATAATGTATTTCCTCTCGAATTAATTGATGTTTATTTCTTGTTCATCACTGCATCAGCAACATTTCGTGGCGCTTCTGCATAGTGCTTGAATTCCATTGTGTAGCTGGCACGACCTTGTGACAGCGAACGCACTGTTGTGGCATAGCCGAACATTTCTGACAATGGCACTTCAGCTCTAATTGCTTTACCGCCGCTAGCCATATCGTCCATACCCTGAATCACACCGCGGCGTGAGGACAAATCGCCCATCACATCGCCCATGTAGTCTTCTGGGGTTTCAATTTCCACGGACATAATAGGCTCTAGCAAGATTGGATCTGCTTTACGCATACCATCTTTAAACGCCATTGATGCAGCCATCTTAAAGGCGTTTTCATTCGAGTCAACGTCATGGTAAGAACCGTCAAACAAGGTAACTTTAACGTCAACTACCGGGAAGCCAGCCAATACACCACTTGGAATTGTTTCCAACAAGCCTTTTTCTACCGCTGGAATAAATTCGCGTGGCACTGTACCACCCTTAATTTGGTCAACAAACTCAAAGCCTTTACCGGCATCGTTTGGCTCCATGGTGATCCATACGTGACCGTACTGACCTTTACCACCGGATTGCTTAACAAACTTACCTTCGACTTCAACTTTTTTCTTGATCGCTTCACGGTAAGCTACTTGAGGAGCACCAACGCTAGCCTCAACGCCAAACTCACGCTTCATACGATCAACAATAATATCTAAGTGCAACTCACCCATACCGGAAATAATGGTTTGGCCAGACTCTTCATCAGAGCGCACACGGAAAGATGGATCTTCTTGCGCCAAACGACCCAGAGCTAGACCCATTTTTTCTTGGTCACTCTTAGTTTTTGGCTCAACCGCAACGTGAATCACTGGCTCAGGGAATACCATGCGCTCAAGAATAATTGGTTTTTCTGGAGAACATAATGACTCACCCGTCGTTACGTCTTTTAGACCGATACAGGCAGCAATATCGCCCGCCAACACTTCATCCACTTCTTCACGATTGTTCGCATGCATTTGCACGATACGGCCAATACGCTCTTTACGACCCTTAACGGAGTTGTAAACAGTGTCGCCTTTTTTCAATACGCCGGAGTAAACGCGGATAAAGGTCAACTGACCAACGAACGGGTCAGTCATCAATTTGAATGCCAAAGCAGAGAAGCCTTCATTGTCGTCAGCTTTACGTGTGATAGGTTTACCACTTTCGTCTTCGCCTTGAACATCAGGAATATCTACTGGGGATGGCAAGAAATCAATCACAGCATCCAACATACGTTGAACGCCTTTGTTCTTAAATGCAGTACCGCACAACATCGGTTGAATTTCCGTTGCAATGGTACGCATACGCAAGCCATGGATAACTTCGGCTTCAGTCAAGTCGCCGCCTTCCAAGTACTTGTTCATCAATTCTTCATTGGCTTCTGCTGCAGCTTCCAACATGAATTCACGCCACTCTTTGGCGGTATCTGTTAAATCAGCAGGGATGTCACGGTAGTCGAACTTCATACCTTGTGATGCTTCATCCCAGTAAATTGCCTTCATCTTGATCAGATCAACCACACCGGTGAAAGTATCTTCTTTACCGATTGGGATCACGATAGGCACTGGGTTAGCTTTCAAACGCTTGCGCATTTGCTCAACAACTTTGAAGAAATCGGCACCGGAACGGTCCATTTTGTTTACAAACGCCAAACGTGGCACTTTGTATTTGTTAGCTTGACGCCAAACAGTTTCAGATTGTGGTTGCACGCCACCTACCGCACAGTAAACCATACATGCGCCGTCAAGCACACGCATAGAACGCTCAACTTCAATCGTGAAGTCTACGTGTCCTGGGGTATCAATAATATTGAAACGGTGTTCTTGACGAGCATTGTCCATACCCTTCCAGAAACAGGTCGTCGCAGCAGAGGTAATGGTGATACCGCGCTCTTGCTCTTGCTCCATCCAGTCCATGGTCGCTGCACCATCGTGCACCTCACCAATCTTATGGTTCACACCGGTGTAATAGAGAATACGTTCAGTTGTCGTGGTTTTACCAGCGTCAATGTGCGCACTAATACCGATATTACGGTAACGTTCAATTGGAGTTTTACGAGCCACAGCGAGTACCTTCTTAATAAATCTTTTAGATTAAAAACGGAAATGAGAGAAAGCTTTGTTAGCTTCTGCCATACGGTGAACTTCCTCACGCTTTTTCATTGCAGCGCCGCGACCTTCGGAAGCCTCAACCATTTCAGCTGCCAAACGCAGATCCATGGATTTTTCGCCACGCTTACGCGCCGCATCACGCAACCAACGCATCGCCAAGGCACTACGTCGACTTGGACGAACTTCTACTGGCACTTGATAGTTAGCACCACCGACACGGCGACTCTTAACTTCAACCACAGGACGCAGATTGTTAATGGCTAAAGTAAATACTTCTAGCGCATCTTTTCCGCTTTTGTTGGACACTTGATCAAAAGCGCCGTACAGAATGCGTTCTGCAACAGACTTTTTACCGCCTGTCATCAGCACGTTTACGAATTTAGAAACTTCCTGACTACCGAACTTTGGATCGGGCAGAATGTTACGTTTGGGGACTTCTCTACGTCTTGGCATTTATCTATTCCTCTATCTGGCGGCTAATGATTAAGCCTCTTTAGGGCGCTTAGCACCGTATTTGGAGCGAGACTGCTTACGATCTTTCACGCCAGCAGTATCCAAGCTACCGCGTACCATGTGGTAACGCACACCTGGTAAGTCTTTTACACGACCACCGCGAATCAATACCACACTGTGCTCTTGCAAGTTGTGGCCTTCACCGCCGATATAACTAATGACTTCATAGCCGTTAGTCAGGCGAACCTTAGCCACTTTACGCAAAGCAGAGTTTGGTTTCTTTGGAGTAGTGGTGTACACACGTGTACAAACACCACGCTTCTGAGGACAGCTCTCCAGAGCTGGCACCTTGCTTTTAGCAACTACTTTTTGGCGCGGTTTGCGCACTAATTGGTTGATGGTTGGCATAACCTATAATCCTGTAAAAAGTACGGGACGGCGAAAAGGCCATCCCGGAAAACATAGCATTCTATTTAGCGTTACGTTTTATGTCAAGCTATCTCAGTGTTTCCTGCCTCTGACTCGGGCTGTTCTGACACTGCATTTGGCTCCATCTCAACGACATCAGCACCTGCATCCACAGGGGATGGCTGGGCTGCACCGCCGCGCTTGCGTGTCTCATGATAGGCCAGGCCTGTACCGGCTGGAATCAAGCGACCC
The DNA here is from genome assembly GCA_009926205.1 of Methylophilaceae bacterium. Lineage (GTDB taxonomy): Bacteria > Pseudomonadota > Gammaproteobacteria > Burkholderiales > Methylophilaceae > RFPI01. The sequence goes on along the minus strand of RFPI01000034.1, from coordinate 12,009 downwards.
ACAATCACGTTTTCCTTCAGACCACGCAAATCATCGCGCTTGCCAAGGATGGCAGCCTCGGTGAGAACACGCGTAGTTTCCTGGAAGGAAGCCGCAGAGATAAAGGAGTCTGTGGACAAGGAAGCTTTAGTAATACCTAACAGCACATACTCGAAGCTAGCTGGACGCTTGTTCTCGGCAACCACTTTTTCGTTTTCTGCCAAGACATCCGCACGTTCTACTTGTTCACCCATAATGAAGGAGGTATCGCCAGCATCTGTAATACGTACACGACGCAACATCTGTCTAACAATCACTTCAATATGCTTGTCATTAATCTTCACGCCTTGTAAACGGTACACATCTTGAACTTCATCGATGATGTAACGCGCTAAGGCCTCGCGACCTTGTAGACGCAGGATGTCTTGAGGATCAGCTGGGCCGTCCACAATGCTTTCACCCTTAGTCACTACTTGGCCGTCATGCACGGTGACGTGCTTATCTTTAGGAATTAGATATTCATTGGTCACACCGTCTAGATCAGTAATGATCAAACGCTGTTTACCTTTGGTATCTTTACCGAAGGATACGGTACCAGTAATTTCTGCCAACATGCCGGAGTCTTTTGGTGAACGAGCTTCAAACAACTCAGCCACGCGAGGAAGACCCCCGGTAATATCACGTGTCTTGGATGACTCTTGAGGAATACGAGCCAATACTTCACCCACACCCACTTCTTGTCCGTCCTTAACCGTGATGATGCAACCTAATTGGAAGGTCACATTCACTGACACATCACTGCCAGCCACTTTGACTTCATTACCATTGCTGTCCAACAATTTCACTTGTGGACGTAAACCTTTGCTTTGACCTGCACGTTGTTTAGGATCGATAACAACCAAGGAAGACAAACCGGTTACTTCATCGATTTGCTTGGCAACCGTAATACCCTCTTCAACGTTCTCAAATTTCACACGGCCAGCATACTCAGTAATAATTGGACGAGTATGCGGATCCCATGTGGCCACTGGCTGACCAGCTTTTACCTGTTTGCCGTCTTGAACAATCAAGGTAGCGCCATAAGGAATCTTGTGACGTTCGCGCTCACGACCATTGTCGTCTAACACAATCGCTTCACCGTTACGAGAAATCACAACTTGCTCATTTCTGGCGTTAGTCACATAACGCATCGTGGCAGAGAATCGAACGGTACCGTTGGATTTACTTTCAACTTGGCTAACAGACGCTGTACGAGATACCGCACCACCAATGTGGAAAGTACGCATGGTCAACTGTGTACCAGGCTCACCGATGGATTGCGCAGCAATCACACCCACTGCCTCACCCATATTGATCAGTTTGCCACGACCCAAGTCACGACCATAACACTTAGCGCAAATACCATAACGAGTATCGCAAGTCAGCGCTGTACGCACTTTCACTTCATCGATACCAAGCTCGTCGATACGCTCAACTTCATCTTCACTCAACAAGGTACCGGCTGGATAAATCACCTCCTGAGTTTCAGGGTGCAAGATATCTAATGCTGCTGTACGGCCCAAGATACGGTCATGTAATGGCTCAACTACTTCACCACCTTTTACCAAGGCTTTGGTTACCAAACCTTCAGTCGTGCCGCAATCGTGCTCAGTGACTACCAAGTCTTGAGTCACGTCAACCAAACGACGTGTCAAGTAACCGGAGTTCGCTGTCTTCAACGCTGTATCAGCCAAGCCCTTACGAGCACCGTGGGTGGAAATAAAGTATTGCAATACGTTCAAACCATCACGGAAGTTAGCCGTAATCGGTGTTTCAATAATAGAACCATCCGGTTTTGCCATCAGACCGCGCATACCTGCCAACTGTCTCACCTGAGCAGCAGAGCCACGGGCGCCAGAGTCAGCCATCATATAAATCGCATTGAATGATTCCTGACGCATAGGCTTGCCGTCTTTGTCATTCATCTGTTGACCGCTCGCGCTCAACACTACTTCTTCTTTCAACTGTTTCATCATCGCGTCAGCGACTTTGTCGCCTGCACGACCCCAGATATCAACCACCTTGTTATAACGCTCACCTTGCGTTACCAAACCAGATACATATTGATCTTCAATTTCTTTTACTTCAGCTTCAGCCGCAGCAATCAATTGAGATTTTTCTGGTGGTACTAACATATCGTTAATACTGATAGAGATACCAGCACGGGTAGCATAGGCATAACCCATGCTCATCAACTTGTCAGCCAAAATCACTGTCTCACGGATACCAACCTTACGGAAACCAGCATTGATTAAACGTGAGATTTCTTTCTTCTTCAGTGCCTTGTCAATCAAGCTAAATGGCAAGCCAGCTGGCAGAATTTCTGACAACAAAGCACGGCCCACTGTAGTTTGATAGCGAGTGATTTTCTCTTGCTTGCTACCATCTAATTCCAAATCATATTCTTGAATACGAACACTGATTTTGGCATGCAAATCTACTGCGCCAACGGCATATGCACGTTGCACTTCAGATACATCAGCGAAGTACATACCTTCACCACGTGCAGCCAGTTTTTCACGAGTCATGTAGTACAGACCCAACACGATATCTTGCGAAGGCACAATAATTGGCTCACCGTTTGCTGGTGATAGCACGTTATTGGATGCCAACATCAAGGTACGCGCTTCCATCTGGGCTTCCAAGCTCAGTGGAACGTGAACCGCCATTTGGTCGCCGTCAAAGTCAGCGTTAAATGCCGCACACACCAATGGGTGCAACTGAATCGCTTTACCTTCAATCAGCACTGGCTCAAATGCCTGAATACCTAAACGGTGCAATGTAGGCGCACGGTTTAATAACACTGGATGCTCGCGGATGACATCCTCGAGAATATCCCATACTTCTGGTCCTTCCTCTTCCACCTTCTTCTTCGCTGCTTTGATGGTAGTGGCCAAACCTAAAATTTCTAGTTTATGGAAAATAAATGGCTTGAATAATTCCAAGGCCATTTTTTTCGGCAAACCGCATTGATGCAGTTTTAATTGCGGACCCACCACGATGACGGAACGACCGGAGTAGTCAACACGTTTACCCAACAAGTTTTGACGGAAACGACCGCCTTTACCCTTAATCATGTCAGCCAATGACTTCAATGGACGCTTATTAGCGCCTGTCATGACTTTACCGCGTCTACCGTTATCTAATAGAGAATCCACCGCTTCTTGCAACATACGTTTTTCGTTACGTACGATGATTTCTGGTGCCTTCAAATCCAACAAACGTTTTAGACGGTTGTTACGATTAATCACACGGCGGTACAAATCGTTCAAGTCAGAAGTAGCAAAGCGTCCGCCATCCAATGGCACCAATGGGCGCAATTCTGGTGGCAATACGGGCAACACTTCCAAAATCATCCATTCAGGTTTGATGCCTGATTTCTGGAATGCCTCGAGGACTTTCAAACGCTTAGCAATTTTCTTAATCTTTGCTTCTGAGCCAGTCTCACTCAACTCTTTACGCAGATTTTCAATTTCTGAGTGTATGTCCATCGTACGCAATAAATCACGCACGCCTTCAGCACCCATGACCGCTGAGAATTCGTCACCGTATTCTTCAACTTTGGCTAAGTAGTCATCTTCAGTTAGCAATTGACCACGTGTTAGCGGTGTCATGCCAGGCTCAACCACGATGTATGCTTCAAAGTAAAGTACGCGCTCGATGTCACGCAAAGCGATATCCAACACCATACCCAAGCGACTTGGTAAGCTCTTCAAGAACCAAATATGGGCGACTGGACTAGCTAACTCAATGTGACCCATGCGTTCACGACGTACTTTGGACAAGGTAACTTCAACGCCACATTTTTCACAAATCACACCGCGGTGTTTGAGACGTTTGTATTTACCACACAAGCATTCATAGTCTTTAATCGGGCCAAAGATCTTGGCGCAGAACAAGCCATCACGCTCAGGCTTAAAAGTTCTGTAGTTGATGGTTTCTGGTTTTTTCACCTCACCATAAGACCAAGAGCGGATCTTCTCAGGAGAAGCCAGCGCGATCTTAATCGCGTCAAACTCTTCTTCCTGAGTGACTTGCTTGAATAAGTCTAATAGAGCTTTCATTTAATCTCCTTTGTTCGCGTCTGCGAATAGCTAACTGTTAGTTACGGTCAAGGTCAATATCGATGGCAAGAGAGCGAATCTCTTTTACCAGCACGTTGAAGGATTCCGGCATGCCGGCATCAATCTTGTGCTCGCCCTTCACGATATTTTCGTAGACCTTGGTTCTACCTGACACATCGTCAGACTTCACAGTTAACATTTCTTGCAATGTGTATGAGGCGCCATATGCTTCCAGAGCCCAAACTTCCATCTCACCAAAACGTTGGCCACCGAATTGAGCTTTACCGCCCAATGGTTGTTGTGTAACCAAGCTGTAAGGACCTGTTGAACGTGCATGCATCTTGTCATCCACCAAGTGGTGCAATTTCAATACATGCATATAACCGACAGTCACTGGGCGCTCGAAGGCTTCGCCAGTTCTACCGTCAATCAGCATGACCTGAGTCTTGCCTGCAGAGAACTGCAGTTGCTGTGTTCTTGGATCATCATCTGGGTAGGCCAAATCCAACATGGCTTTAATGTCGGCCTCTGTAGCACCATCAAATACTGGTGTCGCAAATGGCACGCCACCCTTAAGATTTTGTGCCAACTCAACCACTTCAGCGTCGGACAAGGACTTGATATCCTCAGACTTACCATTACCGCTGTTGTAAATTTGTTCGAGGAACTTACGCACTTCGCTAACTTTGGCTTGTTTCTCTAACATTTCACCTATGCGTTGACCTAGACCTTTAGCTGCCCAACCTAAGTGGGTTTCTAGAATCTGACCAATGTTCATACGTGAAGGCACGCCTAGCGGATTTAATACGATATCCACTGGAGTACCATCGGCCATATGTGGCATGTCTTCTACAGGGGCAATCTTGGAGATAACACCCTTGTTACCATGACGGCCGGCCATCTTGTCACCTGGCTGAATACGACGCTTAACTGCGAGGTAAACTTTAACCATCTTCAACACGCCAGCTTGCAAATCATCGCCTTGAGTCAATTTACGTTTCTTTTCTTCGAAACGTTTATCAAACTCAACACGTGCCGTCGCTAAGCTTTCCTTCAATTGTTCCAATTGACGTGCAGCTTCCTCATCGGACAAGCGAATATCAAACCAATCATAGCGACCGACTGCTGCTAAGTAGTCAGCAGATACTTTTTCGCCTTTTTTGAGTTTGTTAGGACCGCCAGTGGCCACTTTACCTTCTAACAAACGCTGGATACGACCGAAGGTATCGTCTTCCACGATACGCATTTGGTCTGCCAAATCTTGTTTGTAGTGGTTCAGTTGGTCATCGATAATTTGTTGTGCACGCGCATCACGCTCTATACCTTCACGGGTAAATACTTGTACATCAATCACTGTACCGGACATACCTGAAGGTACGCGCAAACTGGTGTCTTTTACATCTGATGCTTTTTCACCAAAAATCGCACGTAACAGTTTTTCTTCTGGGGTTAGTTGCGTTTCACCCTTAGGTGTCACTTTACCCACCAATACATCACCCGCCTCTACTTCAGCACCGATATAAATAATGCCGGAGTCATCTAAACGACCCAACATACGCTCGGACAAGTTAGAGATATCACGGGTAATTTCTTCAGGGCCTAACTTTGTGTCACGGGCTACGACTGACAACTCTTCAATGTGAATAGAAGTGTAGCGATCGTCTGCAACCACACGCTCAGAAATCAAAATTGAGTCTTCGTAGTTGAAACCGTTCCATGGCATAAATGCCACCAACATATTTTGACCTAAAGCCAACTCACCCATGTCGGTAGAAGCACCGTCAGCGATAATGTCGCCACGCGTAATCTGGTCACCGACCTTCACGAGAGGACGTTGGTTAATATTGGTATTTTGGTTGGAGCGCGTGTATTTAATCAGGTTATAGATATCTACACCGACTTCACCAGCCACTGCTTCATCATCATGAACACGAATCACCACGCGGCTTGAGTCAACATAATCGACAACGCCACCGCGCTTAGCTTGAACCGTAGTGCCGGAGTCCAAAGCTACTGTGCGCTCAATACCTGTTCCTACTACAGCTTTTTCAGCTCGCAAACAAGGCACTGCTTGACGTTGCATGTTGGCACCCATCAAAGCACGGTTCGCGTCATCGTGTTCCAAGAATGGAATCAAAGACGCAGCCACAGAAACGATCTGGCCTGGTGCCACATCCATATATTGAACGCGGTCAGGTTGCGACATCATAAATTCATTGTGATGACGAGCGGAAATCAAATCTTCTTTGAATTGACCTTTGCCGTCTAATTCAGAGTTCGCCTGCGCAATCACATACTGGCTCTCTTCAATCGCGGACAAATAGTCAATCTTGGCACTTACTTTATTACCATCTACACGACGGTAAGGGGTTTCCAAGAAGCCATACTTATTCGTACGAGCGAATAAGGCGAGGGAGTTAATCAAACCAATGTTTGGACCTTCAGGTGTTTCAATTGGACATACACGACCATAATGCGTCGCATGTACGTCACGCACCTCAAAGCCTGCGCGTTCACGCGTTAAGCCACCTGGGCCCAAGGCAGATACACGACGCTTGTGGGTAATTTCAGACAATGGATTAGTCTGATCCATAAACTGACTCAGTTGGCTAGAACCGAAGAATTCACGGATAGCACTTGAAACTGGCTTAGCATTGATTAAATCATGAGGCATCAGATTTTCTGATTCAGCTTGACTCAAACGCTCTTTCACAGCACGCTCTACTCGTACTAGACCAGCACGGAATTGGTTCTCAGCCAACTCACCCACTGAACGAATACGACGGTTACCCAAGTGATCGATATCATCAATTTCACCACGGCCATTACGCAATTCAACCAGCACGCCTATCACTGCCAAGATATCATCGTTGGACAATGTTGATTTGCCTTCGGCACCTTGCGGGCCAACGGTCTCATAGAACTTACGTAACCATGTCGCTGTGCGCTCTTCAACCTTTTCAGGGAAAGCACGACGGTTAAATTTCATGCGACCTACTACGGATAAGTCATAACGCTCTTCATTGAAGAATAAGCCATCAAACAAAGCCTCAACCGCTTCTTCGGTTGGTGGCTCGCCTGGGCGCATCATACGGTAGATAGCTACGCGTGCACTGTATTGATCTGGAATTTCATCAACACGTAAAGTTTGTGCAATGTAATCGCCATGGTCTAAGTCATTGGAGTAAAGCGTGTTGATTTTGCTGATGCCCGCATCACGCAACTTAGCTAATACGCTTTCAGTCACTTCTTCATTGGCACTGACGACAACTTCACCGGTTTGTTTATCGATGATGTTGCTAGCAATCGTGCGGCCGAATAAAAACTCTTCAGGCACTTCAATTTTGCTGATGCCAGCTTTTTCCATATCACGGATATGTTTTACCGTAATACGTTTGTCTTTCGCCACAATGACTGAGCCATCTTTAGCCAAGATATCAAACTTAGCCACTTCACCACGCAAACGCTCAGGCACTAATTCAAAAGAAACTGCTTTAGCAGTAATGTGGAATGTGTCTGTATCAAAGAATGTTTGCAGAATCTGTTCTGGCGTATATCCCAAAGCCTTCAACAAGATGGTGACAGGCATCTTACGACGACGGTCAACACGGAAGTATAAGTAGTCTTTCGGGTCAAATTCGAAATCTAACCATGAACCACGGTAAGGAATAATACGTGCAGAGAACAATAACTTGCCGGAACTATGGGTTTTACCACGGTCATGTTCAAAGAACACACCAGGGCTGCGGTGCAATTGAGACACGATTACGCGCTCAGTACCGTTAATCACGAAAGAACCGTTTTCAGTCATCAGAGGCAATTCGCCCATATAGACTTCTTGTTCTTTCACTTCTTTTACCGTTGGTTTGGATGCTTCTTTGTCCATAATGGTCAAACGCACTTTGACGCGCAAAGGAGCAGCATAGGTTAAACCGCGTTGCTGACACTCTTTCACGTCGAATGGCTCGGCACCTAGGTTGTAGCTCACGAAATCTAAACGTGCATTACCTGAGTGGCTGACGATAGGAAAGATTGAGTTGAAAGTGGCTTGCAAACCAACGTTTTCACGCTTGTCTGCAGAAACATCCGCTTGTAGGAACGATGCGTAAGATTCCAATTGCATGGCGAGCAAGTATGGTACTTCTTGCACGCTTTCGCGTTTGGCGAAACTCTTACGGATACGTTTTTTTTCGGTAAAGGAATAGCTCATAGCGTCTCCTAAGCAATAAAGGGCAGAAGGCAAAATACTTTCTAAAATACTTTATCTTCTACCATCTTTAAAAATGGTTAAGGCCGGCGGTTTCCCGCCAGCCCAATCGATTCAAAAAATCAATTACTTGATTTCAGCGGCAGCGCCAGCTTCAACCAATTTCTTCACGCATTCATCAGCATCAGCCTTAGATACGCCTTCCTTAATTGCTTTAGGAGCAGCGTCTACCAAGTCTTTAGCTTCTTTCAAACCTAAAGCAGTGATTTCGCGAACAGCTTTAATTACGTTCACTTTGTTATCACCAGCAGAAGTCAAGATTACGTCGAATTCAGTTTTGCCTTCAGCAGCAGCTGGAGCAGCGCCACCAGCAGCTGGAGCAGCAGCAACTGCAACAGCAGCAGCGGCAGCAGAAACACCGAATTTTTCTTCCATGTCCTTGATCAATTCAGACAATTCAAGAACGCTCAATGATGCGATTGCATCTAAAATATCAGCTTTAGAAATAGCCATTTGTAAAACTCCTGATAAATAAAATTAAAGTTAAGTCAGTAAACTATGCGGCCTGCTTATCACGTACTGCTGCCACTGTGCGAACAAATTTGCTAGGTACTTCATTAAGCGTACGTACAAATTTGGCGACAGGTGCCTGCATCGTGCCAAGCAATTTGGCCAACAATTCTTCACGGCTAGGCATAGTAGCTAAGGTCTTAATTGCCTGAGCATCCATTACTTGGTTGGGCATCGCGCCCGCCTTAATAACGAAATTCTCATTGTCCTTAGCAAACTCACTCAATACCTTGGCTGCAGAGACTGGATCGGAAGAAATTCCGAACACCAGCGGACCAACCATCTTGTCTGCCAAACCAGAGAAAGGTGTGCCATCAACAGCACGGCGTACCAATGTGTTCTTTAGAACACGCAGATACACACCAGACTTTCTCGCTTTGGCGCGCAATTCGGTCATTTCGCCCACTTGCAAACCACGATACTCAGCAAGAATAATTGCCTGAGCGTTAGCGACTTGTTCGCTGACCTCACCAACTACTGCTTTTTTCTGTTCAAGATTAAGACTCAAGGTCTTTCCTCCTTCCGTTAACAAAACCTTCGACACATGTTCGAAGATCATCCCACGGCGACCTTTCGTCAGGAGTTATACAACAAATCCTGTTTCCGGGAGCGCCATCTGCGTAGGTGCTCATCGTTGATAATCAGAGGAAAAAATCACTTACTCTTTTTTCACCCAATATTCACTGACTGACATTAAACCGACTGTTTCCAGTAATCGGTACCTACGGTCTTTGATAACCCTGATGATTTAACCCATCAGGCCCAAAGCCCTGAGCTGGAAAGACTTACGCCCTTCCAGCGAATTCAATTAACCAGCAATGCTGGATTGATCGACACGAACACCAGCACCCATCGTGCTAGAGATCGATACTTTCTTTAAATATTGACCCTTAGAAGAACTTGGTTTTGCTTTATTCAAAGCATCTACCAGCGCTAATAAGTTTTGTTGTAATTGCTCAACAGAGAAAGAAGCGCGACCGATTGTGCAGTGCACAATACCGCCCTTATCTGTTCTGTATTGCACTTGACCGGCTTTCGCGTTTTTAACTGCGGTCGCCACATCTGGAGTTACCGTACCTACTTTAGGATTAGGCATCAGGCCACGTGGACCTAATACTTGACCCAAAGTACCTACAATACGCATAGCGTCTGGTGTCGCAATAGCAATGTCAAAATCCAACATGCCGCCCTTCACTTGCTCTGCTAAATCTTCGAAACCTACCACATCAGCACCAGCTGCTTTAGCAGCTTCCGCTTGTGCGCCTTGGGCAAATACTGCCACACGCTTGGTCTTACCAGTACCGTTAGGCAACACTAATGCGCCACGAACGAGTTGGTCGGACTTACGTGCATCAATACCAAGGTTAACCACTGCATCAACTGATTCGTCGAACTTGGCAGTTGCAGTTTGTTTTACCAATGCCAAAGCATCAGCTAATGGATATGTCTTGTTACGGTCTACCTTGCTGACATTAGCAGCAACGCGTTTAGAAACTTTAGCCATGTTATACACCCTCCACTTCGATACCCATACTACGTGCACTACCAGCAATTGTTCTGACAGCTGCGTCCATATCGGCGGCGGTCAAATCTGGCATCTTGGTTTTGGCGATTTCTTCAGCCTGTGCACGAGTGATTTTGCCCACTTTATCTGTATGTGGACGTGGGGATCCTTTGTCGATCTTCGCTGCTTTTTTGATCAAAATTGTTGCAGGTGGTGTCTTCATCACAAAGGTGAAGCTCTTGTCTGCAAACGCAGTAATCACCACTGGAATTGGCAAACCAGGCTCAACGCTTTGCGTTGCAGCATTAAATGCCTTACAGAATTCCATGATGTTAAGACCGCGCTGACCCAAAGCTGGACCAACTGGTGGACTTGGATTGGCTTTACCTGCAGGAATCTGCAGTTTGATGTAACCAATAATTTTCTTTGCCATTTTTAGCTCCTAATACGGGTGCAAACGCCTGCAAGCAGGCTCCCCAGTTTAGTAATTGCAGCAATTGCTGCGCCTTGTGCTTGTGCTAAGTTTCTAACAAAAGCAAAACCCCATTGCCCGAAATGAGCAATGAGGTTAATTCTTAAACTTCTTTTTCTACTTGGTCGAAGTCCAACTCAACAGGAGTTGCACGACCAAAAATAACCACTTCAACACGCAGCTTGCTCTTCTCGTAGTTGATTTCTTCAACAGTACCGGAGAAGTCTTTGAAAGGACCATCGATCACGCGAACTGCTTCGCCTTTTTCGAAAGTCAATTTCTGTGTTGGGTTACTCTTACTGTCATCCATACGTTGTAGGATGATCTCAACTTCTTTATCTTTAATTGGTGTTGGCTTGAGAGCGGAACCACCAATAAATGCGGTTACACGTGGCGTACTTTTCACCAAATGCCAAGTATCATCAGTCATATCCATCTGAACTAATACATAGCCTGGATAAAGCTTACGCTCGCTGATGGTCTTTTGACCCGCCTTCATCTCAACCACCTCTTCCACTGGAACGAGGATTTGGCCGAATTGGTCTTGCAGACCAGAACGCACAACACGCTCTTCTAAACTTTTTTGCACTGATTTCTCAAAACCAGAGAAAGCCTGTACGGCATACCATTTCATACTCATTATGCACTACGCTCCATCAGCGCTTTTACCAGCCACATAAAGCCGGTATCAATCACCCACAAAAATATCGCAACAAGCAGTACTAAAACAAAAACTGCTACCGTGGTTTGAATAGTCTCTTTTCTGCTGGGCCAAACTACCCGTTTAGCTTCAGCAACAGATTCGCCCACAAAGGCGTAAAACATCTGACCAGAAGGAGTCGTTCTAAATAAGAGCGCTGCTAGCACGATGCCAGCCAAGACAGCCAATACACGGAAAATCAGTGCATGACTCTCGAGGAAGTAGAAGCCAACGATTCCAGCAATCACCAACAGTACCGAAATAATCAGCTTGATTTTATCCATCATAGCGGTCGCTTTTATATAAATTAAGTGGCAGGCCAAGAGGGTCTCGAACCCCCAACCCTCGGTTTTGGAGACCGATACTCTACCAATTGAGCTATTGGCCTATGCCTAAAACAAGCGCCGCACTGGGTTAGAGTGCGGCATCCTAAACAATTAACAAAAATTATTCAATAATTTTCGCAACAACACC
>RFPI01000033.1 GCA_009926205.1 Methylophilaceae bacterium | reverse complement strand
TTAAACCATTAAGTTAAGGGAGGAAAAATGAATTCAAATAAAAATAATGCCCCATTCAATTGGTCATTTTTCCTTTCAACCATACTCTTTTTGAGTTTTATACTTTTGCATGTCTATTACTAATTCCTTTTGATGATTGAAAGCCGCATTTTGTCGGCTTTTCAATTCAAGCTACATTTTTAGCATTTGATAGTTGTGTTTGTTCTAACTCTGCTTGTTCTCTCTCTAGGCGCATACGCTCATTGCTAGTGCGCATAATTTGTAGCTTTTCGTTAGTAGCAAAGCGCGAGAGTAAATCTCTTACCATCGGCTGGTAGCCTATTCCATGAGCTTTGGCGATAAATTTCAAATCTTTTAAAAGCTCGCTGGGTAAGCGAATTGAGATAAGCTGCAAATTCAGATGATTATCCAAATCTTGCTCTTGCTCATTGCTAGATCTTTTAACATATGCCTCATCAGCACCCAAAGTTTGATTTTCCCATGCTAAAAAATCTCTTTTTGTTGGGTCTTTTACGTTCATTTCCATCTCCATTTTTTGTTAAATTCATCATGCCATTTCGATCATGTTCCACATGCATATTTCTTATAAATATTGACTATTTCAGGGCTTGCATCATAAGCAGATTTGATAAAAATGGTTTCCCCGTCTTGCACAAAGATTACTTTTAATTTGCGTCTATGATTAGTCTCTGCCACAAACCACTGGGTTGGTGGATCAGTCTCATGCTGCTCGCGAGTATCTTGTAACAAACCTCCTATGCGGTTATTAAAACACTCGATGATTTCCTTCTCACTGACTGGTGGCTCTTTAGTCGCAAGCTTAGTCAAAATTTTTGTTGAAATCTTGATTGGCATAAACAACCTTTGAAATTATTGTTAGGTGATATTTATTTTTAGGATCCTAATTGTATATACATTAGAAATACATGTAAATAGCTATTTATTGAATATGGGAGAAATACACTTATTTTCATAGCAAAGTATGGTTGTAATTTATTATAACGATATGAAAATATATTATTTTTTAGTTATACATTAGTTTGCTATCTTGGCGTTCCCTTAAGAATACTTAGTGAATTGAATTGGACGTCATGGCAAATAGAAACGCCCATAAAAATGTTCTTCCCGGATTTGGGATCTCTCTAGGGTACACCATCTCATTGTACTGATTCCCCTTTCTGCCACTTTTCTTAAAACTGCTAGCATGGATTGGCAGCAGTTTTGGCATACCGTCACCACTCCTCGGGTAGTCGCCTCCTATCGCCTCACTTTTGGTGCGGCATTGATTGGTGCCATCATAAATGCGGGGTTTGGCTTATTAACCGCATGGGTATTAACGCGCTATCAATTCCCTGGCAAACGCCTGATTGATGCGCTGGTAGATTTGCCATTCGCGCTACCAACGGCTGTGGCTGGTATTGCGCTAACCGCCATCTATTCGACCAACGGCTGGGTGGGCAGCTTACTGGCGCCATATGGCATTAAAGTGGCCTTCACGCCACTAGGTGTGGTGGTTGCATTGACCTTTATCGGCCTGCCATTTGTCGTGCGTACCGTTCAACCGGTGCTTGAGGACCTTGAGCAAGAAGTCGAGGAGGCGGCCGCTAGTTTGGGAGCTTCACGCTGGCAGACGTTTAGAAAAATTATATCTCCAGCTATCTTCCCTGCTCTATTAACTGGTTTTTCTCTGGCCTTCGCCCGTGCTATCGGGGAATACGGCTCGGTGATTTTTATCGCAGGCAATATGCCGATGAAATCTGAAATTACCCCCTTATTGATAATTACCAAGTTAGAGCAGTTTGACTATGCAGGCGCGACTGCGATTGCGGTTGTGATGCTAGTCATTTCATTTGTGCTGTTACTCACCATCAATTTATTGCAATGGTGGGCCAATCAACGCAACAAAAATGGTGCTTAAGGACTAGCTATGCATATTTCAAAATCGGTGAATCAATACCAAAGCCGCACCCAGCAAAAACGTGCTTTGGCTGAGCCAGCATGGGTAAGAAATCTGCTGATTTTAATTACCCTCGCCTTTTTAACCTTGTTTCTGTTTTTGCCTCTTGCTGCCGTCTTTAGCGAAGCCCTACGCAAGGGTTGGCAGGTTTATATATCAGCCATTGTGAATGAAGACGCTTTATCTGCAATGAAGCTAACTTTTATCGCTGCCGCGATTGCAGTTCCCCTCAATCTAGTTTTTGGTGTCGCTGCCGCTTGGGCCATTACGAAATTTAATTTCACCGGCAAAAGTATTTTAATTACGCTGATTGATTTGCCTTTTGCTGTTTCCCCTGTAATTGCCGGTTTGATTTATGTGTTGATGTTTGGCCTACAAGGTTGGTTTGGCGAATGGCTGTTAGACCACGACATCAAAATCATTTTTGCCATCCCAGGTATCGTGCTTGCCACTATTTTTGTCACCTTCCCGTTTGTGGCACGTGAGCTGATTCCACTGATGCAAGCGCAGGGTAAAGAAGAGGAAGAGGCTGGATTAGTCTTAGGTGCGTCAGGTTGGCAAATCTTTTGGCGTATCACCTTACCGAATATTAAATGGGGATTGTTGTATGGCGTTATTTTGACCAATGCCCGCGCCATGGGTGAGTTCGGTGCTGTGTCGGTTGTGTCGGGTCATATCCGCGGCTTGACCAATACTATGCCATTACATGTAGAGATTCTATATAACGAGTATAACTATGCCGCCGCCTTTGCTGTGGCCTCTGTGCTGGCTTTGCTCGCCCTATTAACCCTAGTTTTTAAAACACTGATTGAGTGGCAGACAGCGCGCGCCAACCAATCCGCCCAAATTCAAGAGTGAGGTATGCATGAGTATTTCTATTCAACAGGTAAGAAAAAATTTTGGTAATTTCAGCGCCCTGAATGATGTCAGCTTGGATATTCCTTCTGGTGAATTAGTGGCGCTATTAGGTCCATCAGGTTGCGGCAAAACGACCTTACTCAGAATTATCGCTGGACTAGAGACCCCGGATAGCGGCAGCATACATTTTCATGGCAAGGACACGACCCATGAGGACGTGCGCGAGCGTCAAGTGGGTTTTGTATTCCAACACTACGCCTTATTCCGCCATATGACAGTGTTTGAAAACGTTGCTTTCGGTTTGCGTGTGCGACCAAAACAAACGCGTCCATCTGATGCTGAGATACGCAGTCGAGTGCAAGAGTTGCTTCAACTGGTACAACTGGATTGGTTGGCTGATCGCTATCCACCTCAATTATCAGGCGGGCAGCGCCAACGTATTGCTCTGGCTAGAGCCCTTGCAGTAGAGCCCAGAGTTTTGTTGCTAGACGAACCATTTGGAGCGCTTGATGCCAAGGTGCGTAAAGAGTTGCGTCGTTGGTTAAGACGTTTACATGATGAGTTACATGTTACAAGCGTGTTCGTGACCCACGATCAAGAAGAAGCGCTAGAAGTAGCAGACCGTATTGTGGTGATGAATAAAGGGAATATTGAACAAATAGGCACGCCAGAGGATGTCTATCAACACCCTGCCAACGCTTTCGTTTACCAATTCCTGGGCAATGTGAATCACTACCAAGTTCAGGTCAGTCAAGGAAAAGCGCAAATAGGCCATCAACTATTCAGCGCTGAAAAAGGCGCACAAGATGGCTTAGCCACCGCCTTTATTCGTCCTCACGACATAGAAATCAGTAAGCCAACACGCGGTAATGTGCGAGGCAAACAAGATGCCGCATTTAAAGCAACTGTGAGTCATGTATTGCCCGTTGGGCCGTTGGTAAGAGTGGAGCTAAAAGTGTCGGATAACGACCGAATTTTGGAAGCAGAGCTCAGCCAAGAAAAATACCAAGCGCTGGCTATTAAACAAGATGACGAAGTATTGATTACACCCAAACGCGTGAGAATTTTTGCCGAACCAAGCTAACATCTAATGGATGTGCACTATTCAGCAAAAGTTTTAAAATCAGCGCCTAAGCTTTTTTGTTGAGGATGAGAAATGGCAAATTGGTTTGCAAATAATGCGGACTCTATTGGACGCACCCCACTAGTTAAACTGAATCGGATTGTGGATGGCGCCCAAGCTACCGTATTAGCAAAAATTGAAGGTCGCAATCCGGCCTATTCAGTGAAATGTCGTATCGGTGCCGCGATGATTTGGGATGCTGAAAAACGCGGTTTACTCGGCGCTGGCAAAGAAATAGTTGAGCCTACCAGTGGCAATACTGGCATTGCATTGGCTTTTGTTTGTGCTGCCAAGGGCATTCCCCTGACGCTCACCATGCCGGAAACCATGAGCTTGGAGAGACGTAAATTATTGGTGGCCTATGGCGCTAAATTAGTATTGACCGAAGGTGCCAAAGGCATGACCGGAGCGGTAGCCAAAGCGGAGGAAATTGCGGCCAGCGACCCACAAAAATATGTGCTGTTACAGCAGTTCAAAAATCCTGCTAATCCCGCTATCCATGAAAAGACTACTGGCCCTGAAATTTGGCAGGATACCGATGGCTTGGTAGATATCTTTGTCGCCGGGGTCGGCACAGGGGGAACTATCACTGGCGTAGGGCGCTATCTCAAAGCGCAAACACAAGCAAAGGCCAAAATTATTGCCGTAGAACCCAGCGCCAGTCCTGTCTTATCGCAAAAACTAGCGGGGCAAGAACTCAAACCCGCTCCTCACAAAATCCAAGGGATAGGCGCAGGGTTTGTGCCCGATATTGTCGACTTTTCCGTGATTGACGCGATAGAGCAAGTCTCTAACGAAGAAGCCATACAAAACGCCTTGAGATTGGCCAGAGAAGAGGGAATTTTGGCGGGTATCTCCTGCGGAGCAGCCGTCACAGCGGCGCTACGTTATGCCCATCAAGCAGAGAATGCTGGCAAAACCATTGTGGTAGTGTTACCAGATTCTGGTGAGCGTTATCTCAGCTCCATCATGTTCGAGGGAATGTTCGACGCTCAAGGCCTGCCTATCTCCAGCTAAAACACCCTCGCTAAGCATGGCAAATGCCTCGGATTGCGGCTAAAATAGTGGCTTATTCCGAGGCTGTGTCATGTTCAATTTTTTCAAAAAAGATAAACCCGCTAAACCCGCTGAAGTCGCCACTGAACCAGTCGCGAGCGAGGAGGCCCAAGCCGTTGAGCAGGCTACTCCGATAGACAGCACTGCCTCTCATCACGAACAATCCTCAGCCACCGAAGCAAGCAAAAGCCAATTATCTTGGACAGAGCGTTTACGCAAAGGCTTATCACGCAGTCGTGAGCAACTCAGCAAACAGCTCAAAGGTATATTCAATGGGGGCAAGATTGATGAGGATGTGTACGAAGAGCTAGAAACTATTTTGCTGACCTCGGATGTGGGGGTAAATGCCACAGTAGCCCTGCTTGACGATATTCGTTCTAGAGTAAAACGTGATGCTTTAAGTGACACGAGCCAACTCAAAAATGCGCTTGAAGACGCCTTGTTGGATTTATTGCATCCCCTACAACAGCCCCTAAACACCAGCACCCATCACCCATTTGTGATTATGATGGCGGGTGTCAACGGAGCGGGCAAAACCACCACCATAGGTAAATTGGCCAATTTATTTCAAGCCCAAGGAAAATCAGTACTGATTGCCGCAGGCGACACTTTCCGTGCCGCTGCGCGCGAGCAATTACAGGCTTGGGGTGAGCGCAATCAAGTGCATGTGGTTGCCAGCGAAGGTGGTGATCCTGGTGCCGTGATTTTCGATGCCGTGCAATCCGCAAAATCAAAGGGAATAGATATTGTCTTGGCAGATACTGCCGGTCGCCTGCCCACGCAACTGAATTTGATGGAAGAGATTAAAAAGGTACAACGTGTGATTGATAAAGCCTTGCCCGGTGCGCCCCATGAAGTGCTGTTAGTGCTCGACGCAAATACTGGTCAAAATGCCGTGGCGCAAGTGCAAGCCTTCCATCAGGCGCTCAATGTCACCGGTTTGGTATTAACCAAATTGGATGGCACCGCCAAGGGTGGCGTGATTGCCGCAATCGCTAAACAACAACCCATCCCGATACGCTATATTGGAGTCGGTGAGCAGTTAGAGGATTTACGTCCGTTTCAAGCACAAGAATTTGTCGAGGCATTGATACATGATTAAGTTTGATCAAGTCAGTAAGCGCTACCCAGGCAATAGCACCACGCTCAGCAATATTTCATTTGAAATTGAGTCAGGAAAATTGGTATTTGTTACCGGGATTTCGGGCGCTGGTAAATCAACATTACTCAAATTGATTGCAGGACTAGAGCAACCGAGTGGCGGCACCGTGCTCATCAACAATCAAAATGTCAGCCATTTAAATGCCGCAGCTGTTCCATTTTTGCGTAGAAAATTTGGACTGGTTTTTCAAGATCATAAATTGCTCTATGACAGAAATTGTTATGAAAATGTCGCCTTGCCCTTGTATATCAACGGAGTGTCGGCAGATGAGGCTGCTAGCCGTATTCGTGCCGCTTTAGATAAAGTGGGGCTTTTGAACAAAGAAAAAGTCATGCCGATTACGATGTCAGGTGGGGAACAACAGCGTCTAGCCATTGCCAGAGCAATTGTCAGTCGTCCAGATTGTTTGATTGCGGACGAACCCACTGGGAATCTAGATGAAGGCTATGCCAATAATATTATGGATTTGTTTTATGACTTTCAGCGCGTAGGTGTCACGGTCATTATTGCCACCCATGAGATTCCTCAGTATTTGCCAGAGGACTTAAAAGCGCAAATGCAGATTTTGCATCTCAACCATGGAGAACTCGTTTTATGAAATCATGGGCCGACCAGCAAGTCCAAACAATTGCTTTGGTGACAGAGCGCATGTGGGATAAAAAACTATCCTCACTGCTGATTATGTTGGTGATAGGGATTGCACTATGCTTACCCGCTGCCATGTTTAGTGTGGTGCATCAAATTCAAACCGCCTTGGGCTCCACCGATCATAAGCCAGAAATCAGCCTGTACCTAAAGATGGACATCGATGAAGCCAGCAAACATGCGATTGAGCAACACCTGAAGCAGCATGGCGATATCGCTGAATTTCGCTTTGTCAGCAAAACCACGGCTTGGGAAAATATGAAAGAAGACAGCACTCAAAAAGAGGCTGCTGACGCCCTGAGCATCAATCCTCTGCCTGATGCATATTTTGTCGTGCCCAAGAAAGTTGACAGCGATCGTATCAAACAAATGCAAAAAGAGATGCAGAGCTGGCACGGGGTTGATGTTGCGCAATTAGATTCCAAGTGGCTAGAGCGTTTAGATACAATCTTAGAGTTAGCCAAAAACTTAAGCCATCTGTTAATGCTACTGTTTTCTGTTGCCCTGTTGGCCATCATCGGTAATACCATACGCTTGCAATTCCTCACGCAAAGAGAAGAGATAGAAGTGAGCAAACTGATAGGCGCGACTCATTGGTTTATTCGTCGTCCTTTCTTATACGCTGGCACACTTTATGGAGTAGGTGGCGCCATATTTGCCTATGTTTTATGGGTAGGCGCGATTGCCTTTTTTAATATTTCAATTACGGATATTGCCGACTTGTACGCGAGTCAGTTCCATTTGGCTCTTCCTGGTATCGGTGCATTATTCCTGCTGATATTCACTGGCGCAGGCCTCGGCTGGTTGGGGGCCTTCGCCTCAATCCAGCACTCCTTGGTCCATATCGAATAAGAATGAATGTTAGCTATCGTAACTCTCAACGTTACTGGCATATCCGCATAGATAGTATTTTTGCTAGGGCAATACTAGCGTCCTTGTTGTTGCATGCCCTGGTTATTTTTTTATTTCTTCCCAACATTAGACAGGCCCCTCTTGATCTCAATATACGCACATTGGATGTGCGTCTCGTTCCACTGCCAACTGCAAAATCTGCAATGCCTGAGGTGCCAAAATTAAAGCAGGAAGAAGCCATAGAGCAAGTAGTAAAACCTAAAAAAGAAAAAACACTGACGCCTTCAGTAAAAAAACTTATGACTAGCCCCAACAGTGAGGATCGTATTATTCCCATCACTCCTCATCCAGAAAAGCCTGTGCTAGAAAAAACACCCATCAAAGAGACCCCCCAGGCAAATGATTTACTTGCTTATCTGAATGCGCGAAGACAACAGCGACAAGCTCAGGAGATGGCGGAGAAAAGTCCCAGCACAGATGCCAACATCCAAGACAGACTGGTACCAGAACAAAAAAGAGATGAAATTATTGCACGCAATCTTCAACAAGAAGGGACCAATGGTTTATTCCAAATCAGAGAAATTGTCGGTGATAGTGCACAATTCACCTTCCGCGGATGGCAACAAAATGGACGAAATACTCGCTTTGAGATTGTCACAGTGCTGGCAGGGCCGAATGAAACGATAGAGCGTGCTATCGTCAGAAAAATGATTGCAATTATTCGTGAGCACTACAGTGGTGATTTTAATTGGCAGTCACAGAAATATGGCCGCATCATTGTTTTATCTGCAAGACCGCAGGACAATCAAGCGCTAGAAGATTTTATGATTCAAGAGTTTTTTGCGATGTCGGGACGTTAATCAGCCAACTGTTTACGCTGATTTGAGCGCATCCACAATAATGCCAGCATAGAGATGATAGACGCCCCTGATAAATACCAGCCCACTGCAGCCACACTGTAACTGCTGGCCAACCAAGTCGCTACAAATGGCGCAAATGAGGCGCCCAAAATTCCGGCCATATTAAAAGATACACTGCAACCGGTGTAGCGCACTTGGGTAGGAAATAAACTTGCCAACATGGTGCTTAGGGGGCCATAAGTCATGCCCATGGCTGCCATCCCCAAACATAAGAATAACAACACCTGTAAAGCTTGCGCCGAGGCAAACAATCCTCCAAACCCCCACCCCATCAACAAGATCCACAACAAGGCAAGAAGCTGTATCAAGAATGCACCAAATTTATCCGTTAGCCATCCTGAAATTGGGATAAAGATGCCTAGTGCTAATGCCGACCAAAGCTCAAAACGCAGGAACTCTGCGCGGCTAAAGCCCATTTGGCTGGTGGCCCAACTGAGTGTAAATACGGTCATCAAATAAAACAGTACAAAAGCGCTCAGCGCCAATAAAGTGCCGATACACAACTCAGAAAAATGAAATCTCAATGTATGCCAAACTGGGACTTTGACCGGCTGATGCTGCTGACGATATTTCAAATATTCAGGCGTCTCATGAATGTTCAGACGAATATACAAGCCCAATATCACTAGGAGCGAGCTTAAAATAAAGGGGATACGCCAACCATAGCTCATAAACTGGGCGTCTGTGAGTTGCTCGGAGAGAAGCAAAAAGATACCCCCAGATAAAATAAATCCGATGGGCGCTCCAAGTTGTGGAAACATGCCATACCAAGCGCGTCTATTTGGCGGAGCATTTTCTGTTGCAAGCAACACGGCCCCACCCCATTCACCCCCCAGCCCTAAGCCCTGGCCAAAGCGACACAGCACCAACAACATCGGGGCCCAAATCCCAATAGTGGCATAGCTGGGTAATAATCCTATGAGGACGGTGGAGAGCCCCATGGTCATCAAAGCCAGGACTAAAGTGACCTTACGTCCCACCCTATCACCAAAATGACCAAATACCGCTGAACCTAGGGGGCGAGCAAAGAAGGCGACCGCAAACGTCGCAAAGGACTGCATCAAGGCAGCTTGGGGATTTCCCTCTGGGAAAAACAACGCGGGGAACACCAACACAGCGGCATTGGCATAAATATAAAAGTCGAAGAATTCTATTCCCGTGCCTATCAAGCTGGCGAATAGAATTTTTGCTGTGGAGTTTTGAGTTTTATGAGTGGCGGTGACAGACATAATGACCTTCATTTTTTTGATAACAGAAGCTGTTTGGCAGTGTAACAATGAATCAGCCAAATTCATCATCCATCCTACAAAAACTTGGAACTTTATCCTTACTAGCACTCTCTTATGATGAGTGCTAAAATAGCGCAATAAAGGAGGAAAACAAATATGACATACTCTTTGACATTACCTACGATTACCGCGGCTGACAGCCTTGATCACTACTTGCGTACGATCAAGAGCATCCCTGTGCTTAGCGCAGAAGAAGAATTCGAATATGCACGCCGACTCAAAACCGAAAACGATTTAAACGCTGCCAAAGCCTTGATTATGTCGCATCTTCGCCTTGTGGCAAGCATTGCACGTGGCTATTCAGGCTATGGCCTTCCCCAAGCCGATCTAATTCAGGAAGGCAATATTGGCCTAATGAAAGCCGTCAAACGCTTTGACCCTGAACGCGGAGTGCGTTTGGTTTCATTTGCCATCCACTGGATTAAGGCAGAAATTCACGAATATATCGTACGCAACTGGCGCATGGTAAAAATCGCAACCACCAAGGCTCAGCGCAAATTATTCTTCAACTTGCGTAGTCTGAAGCAAGGTCCTGGCGCATTGCAGCCTGATGAAGTGCAAATGATTGCGCAAGAGCTGAATGTAAAACCAGAAGAAGTGACAGAGATGGAAACCCGTATGTTTGGGCAGGAAATCTCTTTAGAAGGTCAACCCGATGAAAATGGCGAGGAAAGCTACAGCCCGATCGCATATTTGCAAGACGAGCATCCTGAACCTAGCCAACTATTAGCTGACTTGGAACAACAAGAAATGGAAACAACTGGCTTGGCAAACGCTTTAGCCAGCCTAGATGAGCGCAGCCGCCAAATCGTCCAAGCCCGTTGGCTAGACCAAGAAAATGCTGCTACTTTGCACGACTTGGCTGACCAGTATGGCGTATCTGCAGAACGTATTCGCCAGATTGAGCAAAAAGCCATGCAAAAAATTAAACTGGCTTTAACGGCCTAAACTTAAAGCAATAAAAAAAGCGGCTAAATAGCCGCTTTTTTTTATCTAAAACTGTGTCAAAGAGGGTGGTTTGATCAATGCAAGAAAATCACTGAGAGAACGCTCAGCCAAGACATCACAATCAATATCACCACCATCGTCAATGGAAAATTCTCAAAGGTAAAAAACTCTTTCATCATGCCCTCTCAAGTATTGCGCGCAAATTAAAGTAATAGTTTAAAACATAAGCCTAGGCAAGCTCAAGCAAAGTATTGCGCATGCCCAAACACTTTTCATCTTGCTAGATCATGAGTTCTGATCAGAGTCTTTGGATTGGTTAAAAGGGATTAAAGGATCGTCGTCGTCCATCAGAATGCGTTGCGCTGGTCCCTCTAAATCATCATATTGACCACTTTTGATGGCCCACAAGATACCGCCCGCAGCCAAGCCGACAAATACAATGGTCAGCCCTAATAAATACAACAAGGTCTCGATACCCAATCCATACTCCTTGTAGCAAGTTCACATGCTAATACATTCAGCCATGAGCAATTTGCGCTAAATCAAAACAATAGGGAATTTTATCACTGCCCAGCCCCTCCAACACTGGCTAAATAAAACACCTTTCAAGGTGCTTCTGCTATCATAACGCCTTTATTTTATTGACTTATATGAACGATAACACTTCCACCCCTCGCCCAGTCGATATCAAACTGCATCAAAAATCTCGCTTATTGGAAATCCATTTTGCAGATCAGTCCCACTGCATGCTGTCCTGCGAGTTTTTGCGCGTCTATTCCCCATCAGCCGAAGTAAGAGGTCACGGGGCTGGACAAGAGGTACTTCAAGTAGGAAAAGAAAATGTGAATATCGTTGGCATTGAGCCGGTGGGGCAATATGCCATTAAGCTCATCTTTGATGATGGGCACGACACTGGCTTATATTCATGGGATTATCTTTATGAGCTGGCAAAACATTATGAGAGCATGTGGATGGACTATATCGCCCGTTTAGAAGCCGCTGGTTACCAGCGTCAAATGCAGTGAGCACAACGATGAGTGAAGACAAACAAACCCATTTTGGATTCCAAACCGTCAAGGAGCAGGAGAAAGCCAAAAAAGTTGGCGAAGTATTTCATTCTGTCGCGCAACAATATGACGTGATGAATGATCTGATGTCACTGGGCATGCACAGACTGTGGAAGCGCTTTGCAGTGCAAGTAAGCGGAGTCAAAACTGGCGACCGTGTATTGGATATTGCTGGCGGTAGCGGCGATTTGACTCGTTTATTTAGTAAGGCGGTCGGGACTCAGGGTGAGGTAGTGTTAACTGACATCAATGCCTCGATGTTAGAAGTTGGTCGTAATCGCTTATTAGATGAAGGCATCGTCGTGCCTGCCTTGCAATGTGATGCAGAGAAACTGCCTTTTGCTGATGCGAGTTTTGATTGCGTGATTGTCGCCTTCGGTCTGCGTAATATGACGCACAAAGATTTGGCCTTGGCGGAAATGCAACGCGTCTTAAAAGTGGGCGGACGATTGCTCGTACTAGAGTTTTCCCAAGTATGGAAACCACTACAGCCAGTGTACGATGCCTATTCATTCAAGCTCATCCCCTTGATAGGCAAACTAGTCGCCAAAGATGCGGACAGTTATCAATACTTGGCGGAATCCATTCGCATGCATCCTGACCAAGAGACCCTCAAGCAAATGATGCAAAGCGCAGGCTTTGCCAAGGTGGAATATTACAATTTGGCCGCCGGCGTCGTGGCTTTGCATAAAGGCTGGAAGATTTAAGCCTGAATAGAACAAAACAGACACGATGCTAAAACCACTTTTCAATCAATTCTTGCAACATCTGATGGCACAAAACGCTTGGGCCGCTGATGCACTAATGCCTTATGCAGGCAAACATATCGCGATAAAAGTATTATTGCTGGAGGCACATTTACTCATTCAGGAAAATGGCCATCTAAGTATCGCCCCAGACTCATCAGCCGCAGATGCCTCTATTAACATGAATCCCAGCACCATCATACGCATGATGTCTGGCGACCACAGCGCCAGTCATTTAGTCAAAATTGACGGGGACAGCGAACTGGCCATGCGCGTGAGCCAAATCCTGAGTGATATGCGTTGGGATGTCGAGCAAGACTTAAGTCTAGCCATTGGTGACATCCCCGCTCACCAACTGGGTCGCATGCACCGTGCTGCCAGCCAATATGGCAAACAACAAATCAAAAATGTGGCGGAAATGCTGGTGGAATATTGGCAGGAAGAGCAACCTCTGCTCGCCAAACCACGCCATGTCGCTCAATTTATCAGTGAGGTTGACCGTTTGCGCGAAGACAGTGCCCGATTAGAAAAACGTATACAGCGCCTGCAAAGCAAGAGTGAGGCTTACTGATGGCTTTATTCCGTTTGCTCAAAATTATTTTTGTCGCGCTGCACTATCGCTTGGACGAATTGGTGCTGCAGCATGCCAAATTATTATGGCTGAAACGCCTATTAGGCTATGCCCTTAGATGGCGGAAACAACAACGTAGTCGCGGAGAAAATCTGCGCCTAGCCCTTGAATCTCTCGGGCCTATTTTCGTCAAGTTTGGCCAAATGCTCTCTACCAGACGCGATTTATTGCCCTTGGATATCGCGGACGAACTCGCCAAGTTACAAGATCAGGTGCCGCCATTCGCCTATGACGAGGTAGAAAAAATCCTGATTGCCGCCTACCAACAACCAATCAACCAAGTGTTTAGCGAGTTCTCTCCGCAACCGGTTGCCAGCGCTTCTGTGGCTCAAGTACATTTCGCTAAACTGTTGAATGGCCAAGAGGTCGCAGTCAAAATTTTGCGTCCCAATATCCGCCAAGTGATTGAAAAAGACATCGCCCTACTCGATACCGCAGCATGGTTGATGCTTAAATTTTTAGCGGACGGCGAGCGCTTAAGACCGCGTGAAGTGGTAGAAGAGTTTGCCAAACATTTAGACCAAGAGCTCGATTTGCTATTAGAAGCGGCCAATGCCACAAGATTAAAAAATAACTTTGCCGATAGCCAACAACTACTTATCCCAGAAATCTATTGGGACTATTGCCATGCACAAGTGATGGTGATGCAACGCATGAGCGGCATCCCGGTAGCGCAAATCGATAGATTAAAAGCGGCAGGAATCAATTTATCTAAGCTGGCCAAAGATGGCGTAGATATATTTTTCACGCAAGTTTTTCGCGATGGTTATTTCCATGCGGATATGCATCCCGGCAACATCCTAGTTAGCCCAGATGGTCGCTATATCGCCTTAGATTTTGGTATCATGGGCAGCTTAACTGAGCGTGATAAAAATTATTTGGCGCGTAACTTTTTGGCATTTTTCCGCCAAGATTATCGTGAGGTGGCCATCTCCCATGTCGAATCAGGCTGGGTGGGCAAAGATGTCGATATCGATGCTTTTGAAACAGCCATACGCGCGGTGTGCGAGCCCATACTCAACAAACCGCTCAAAGAGATCTCATTTGGTCGCGTGTTGATACGCTTGTTTTATACGGCAAGAAAATTTGGCCTGATTATTCAGCCGCAATTGACCATGTTACAAAAAACACTTTTAAACATTGAAGGTCTAGGGCGTGAGCTAGACCCAGATTTAGATTTATGGAAAACGGCAAAACCCTGTTTGGAGCGTTGGATGTCAGAACAATTAGGCTGGCGTAGCATCATCAAAAATTTACGGCGTGAAATACCGCAATGGAGCAGCATTTTGCCCACCTTGCCACGCAAAGTGGATGCCTATTTGTCGCGTGACGCTGAGGAAAAACAATCCCTGCAAGCACAGCTCAATGCGTTACAGGAAAGCCAGCGTCAATTACAAACCACCTTGCGACTGATAATTGTGTTGCTTGCCATCCTGCTATTGCTATTTGCCTGGTATGGTTTGCTAAGCTAGTCCCCATGAGTAAACAACAAAAAGTCTATATCCGAACCTTTGGTTGCCAGATGAATGAGTATGACTCATCGCGTATGGCAGACATGCTGCATAGCAGCGATGGTTTAGTGCCGACCGAGCAAATAGAAGAGGCTGATGTCATTTTGCTCAATACCTGTTCAGTGCGAGAAAAAGCTGAAGACAAAGTATTTAGCCATCTAGGACGCATCGCACCGCTCAAACAAAAAAATCCAGATTTAATTATTGGCGTAGGTGGCTGTGTAGCCAGCCAAGAGGGTGACCAAATTGTGCAGCGTGCGCCCTATGTGGATTTGGTATTTGGCCCGCAAACCATCCATCGCTTACCTGATTTAATCGCCAAAAAGCGCGCTTCTGGCGATGCCCAAGTGGATATTTCTTTCCCCGAGGTAGAGAAATTTGACCATCTGCCCCCACCTGAAGTGAAAGGCGCGACTGCTTACCTTTCCATTATGGAGGGGTGTAGCAAGTACTGTACCTTCTGTGTTGTGCCCTATACCCGCGGTGAAGAAGTCTCACGACCATTTGAAGACATTCTGACCGAGGCCGCTCTGCTGGCTGACCAAGGCGTCAAAGAAATTACCCTATTGGGGCAAAATGTTAACTCCTACCGAGCGCAAGGCCCCCATGGCGTAGCAGCGGATTTGGCGCTTTTGATCGAT
>RFPI01000032.1 GCA_009926205.1 Methylophilaceae bacterium | reverse complement strand
CTTTTGCCAAATCTACAAATTTAGCAAATGCTTGCTTATCAAATACTGCCAAATCAGCCAACACCTTACGATCCACTTCGACAGAGGATTTTTTCAGGCCATTCATGAAACGGCTGTATGTCAAACCGAACTCGCGTGAACCAGCGTTGATACGCGCAATCCACAAGGCACGGAACTGACGTTTTCTCTGACGACGGTCACGATATGCATATTGACCGGCTTTCATCACTGCCTGTTTGGCAATGCGATATACGTTCTTACGACGACCGCGGTAACCCTTGGCTGCGTTTAATACTTTTTTGTGACGCGCACGTGCAATCACACCACGTTTTACTCTAGGCATGTTCTATCTCCTTATTGCGTAGGCATCATAGCGCGAACGCGCTTAACGTCAGTGGCAGAAATAATCGCAGTACCGCGCAGATTACGTTTCTGTTTAGTGGTTTTCTTGGTCAGGATATGGCGCAAGTGAGAGTGTGTACGCTTCACTTTACCATTTCCAAGGAATTTGAAGCGCTTCTTAGCGCCACTCTTGGTCTTCATCTTTGGCATTTTTTTCTCCTATCATCAAATTAAGGGCGTTGGGCAAATGCCGATTAGCCACAACACCACAAAAAAACTTATTTCTTTTTGGCGGGTGCAAGCACCATCACCATTTGGCGGCCTTCCATCTTAGGGAACTGCTCCACCTGTGCGAATTCTTTAGTATCTTCTTCAACACGTTTTAACAAAGCCATCCCCAACTCTTGGTGGGTAATCTCACGCCCTCTGAACCGCAGGGTAATTTTTGCTTTGTCACCGTCTTCAATAAAACGCGTGATATTGCGTAACTTAATCTTGTAATCGCCTTCATCGGTGCCTGGGCGAAACTTGATTTCTTTCACGTGAACCTGCTTTTGCTTCATCTTGGCTTCGTGCTGACGTTTACTTTCGGCATACTTAAATTTGCCGTAGTCCATCAAACGACACACTGGAGGGCTCGCTTGTGGCGCAATCTCCACCAGATCAATATCCAACTCTGCCGCTTTTTCCAAAGCTTCTGAAATAGATACGATACCGAGAGACTCTCCCTCTATACCAACCAATCGAATCGTAGAAGCGGTAATATCTTCGTTGATTCGAACTTCTTTATCTTGAGCTATCGCAAATTCTCCAAAATCATCGGGACCCTGTCCCTAAAAAAACTTAAGCCGCGCTACCTTTGGTATCGACCTGTTGACGCAGCATCTCGATAAACGCTGATAACTGCATCGCACCTAGGTCTTCACCTTTTCTGGTACGCACGGCTACTTGTCCGTTTTGCATTTCACGCTCACCTGTCACCAACAAATAAGGCAACTTCTGTAAGCTATGTTCGCGTATTTTATAGGTTATTTTCTCATTTCTCAAGTCTGACGCGACTCTGAAGCCATTTTTCTTCAACTCTGACTCCACATGACGCACATAATCCGCTTGAGAATCGGAAATATTCATCACCATGACTTGCACAGGGGCTAACCAAGCTGGCATCGCACCCGCATAGTGTTCAATCAAAATGCCGATAAAACGCTCCATAGAGCCCACAATGGCGCGGTGCAGCATCACAGGATGTTTACGGCTGTTGTCTTCTGCCACGTATTCAGCACCCAAGCGCACCGGCAAATTAAAGTCTAGTTGTATCGTGCCCACTTGCCATAAGCGGCCCAAGCTATCTTTCAAAGTAAATTCAATTTTAGGACCGTAGAAAGCACCTTCACCCGGTTGCAAATCATATTGCAACTGATTTTTCTGCAAAGCCGAGGCTAACGCTTGTTCTGCTTGATCCCAAACCTCGTCGCTACCGACACGCTTGGCAGGACGCGTGGACAATTTGACCAACACATCGCTAAAACCAAAATCTGCATATACCTGATACAACATTTGGATAAAGGTTTCTACCTCAGACTCGATTTGGCCTTCGGTACAGAAGATATGCGCATCGTCTTGGGTAAATCCGCGCACTCGCATCAATCCATGCAAGGAACCGGATGGTTCATTGCGATGGCAAGAGCCAAACTCGGCCAAACGCAATGGTAGATCACGATAACTACGCAAATCGCTATTGAAGATTTGCACATGACCCGGGCAGTTCATCGGCTTTACCGCATAGTCACGGTTCTCTGAGGCAGTGGTAAACATATTTTCGCGGTAGTTTTCCCAATGACCAGATTTTTCCCAAAGCGTCTTGTCCATAATGGTCGGCGTACGCACTTCTTGATAGCCATAATCAACAAACTTACCGCGCATGTACTGCTCAATCTCTTGCCACAAAGACCAGCCACGTGGATGCCAAAACACCATACCGGGACCATCGTCTTGCATATGGAATAGATCTAATTGCTTGCCTAACTTGCGGTGATCGCGTTTCTCCGCCTCTTCTAAGGCATGCAGATAGGCATCCAAATCTTCTTTTTTAGTCCAAGCTGTGCCATAGATACGCTGCAACATCTCATTATTCGAGTCGCCACGCCAATAAGCACCAGCCAGCTTCATCAGCTTGAATACTTTGAGCTTGCCTGTGGAAGGCACATGGGGACCACGACACAAGTCGGTGAAGCCCCCTTCACTGTATAGCGATACATCCTCACCAGCAGGAATCGAAGCAATAATCTCGGCTTTGTAATGCTCGTTAATCGATTTGAAATAGCTCACCGCCTCATCTCGCGGCAACACCTTACGCGTCACTGGCTCGTCTTTTTTAGCCAGTTCCAGCATTTTCTTCTCGATTAATTCAAGATCTTCAGGAGTAAACGGGCGCTTGTAGGAGAAATCATAGTAAAAGCCATTTTCAATCACAGGGCCGATGGTGACTTGTGCATCTGGAAATAATTCTTTGACCGCGTATGCCAATAAATGGGCAGTCGAATGGCGAATAATGTCCAAACCCTCTGCGTCGCGCTCGGTAATAATCGCCAATTGGGCGTCTTGCTCAATCACAAAAGAGGTATCGACCACACGGCCATCCACCTTGCCAGCCAAGGCGGCACGCGCCAATCCGGCACCGATATCCGCAGCAACCTCTGCCACACTCACGGCTTGCGCAAAACTTCTCTGAGAACCATCTGGTAATTGAATAATGGGCATATAAATTCAGGAATAAAAAAAGAGCCGGTGACGGCTCAGTATCATAAATTAGCGAAAAAACAACAATGTGAATTCTGTCACAAAACCCTTGAAAAAACAAGACAGAATGGGCTTTTCGGCTATTTTGAAGCGATTATTTTGAGTTGATAACCCAACCCTTTCAATACGCGCATCACGGTAATCAATGAGGGGTTGCCTGTAGTAGAAAAAGCTTTATATAACCCATCACGACTAATACCGGTCTTTTTCGCCAATTTTGACATGCCATGCGCTTTGGCAATCACATTAATGCCACACACAAGGCTATGCGGTTGATCTGAGGCAATTTTTTCATTGAGATAGTCCAACTCACTATCATAGGACGCCAAAAAGCGCTGACATTCCAATTTACTTAATGGGACATTTTCGGCAGGCTTTGCTACGCTGGTATTTTTCATTTGATTACCTCCCACAGAAATTGTTGATTAAAGTCTATATTAAGACCTCAATCAAAGCATCACAAGGGAAAAAGTAATAAATTTGAAAAATGATCGGAATTGCGAACTTTGGTAGGCACGATTGGATTCGAACCAACGAACGACCTCTTCCATGTCAAGGAAGCGCTCTAACCAACTGAGCTACGCGCCTAAGTCGAAATGAGGCGCCATTCTAAATGAAGCCAAGCGGCAAAGCAAATAAGGCAAGCATGCTTTCAAGTAATCGCTGCAATCATAGCCTTGCTTAACAGTCTTTCAAGGAAATGCAGCTATCTTGCAATACAATATTGGGAATTAAACTTTGCCATCCCAAACTGTTAAATCATTTGATGATTTGATTTAAGCTTCAAAACAAGAGATTGTTAGATTCTTTTAGCAGACACATACCCGCTTTAAAATTGAAAAAATTGATGAATAGCCCTATTAAACAGCGCAAAATGAATCCATCAGACGGAGATAACACCCTAATTCAGGATATGTTTTCCCAGCAGGATTTCTTAAACCTAGGCCAACAAATCCTGCAACTTTTAGCCGAATATTTGGATAACAATCTATCGAGTCCTGTCATTGGCTATCAATCAGCGTCTGATTTAACAATCAAATTTACTGATCCATTACCCATACAAGCGAGATTAAAGATCTCAGAATTTCCTGAGGTACTGCAGCAGCAGGTATTAGCCAATGCGCTAAATATCCATCACCCGCGCAACTTCGGCCATCAAGTCGCCACCCCCTTACCTATCGCCGCTTTATGCGACCTTGTCGCTGCATTTACTAATCAAGCGATGGCCATCTATGAAACGGGACCAAGCGCGACCATGATAGAACGCCAAGTAATTCATTGGCTGTGTCAATTGGTGGATACAGAGACATGGGCGCAAGGCGATGGCCTCCTCACTTCAGGGGGAGCGCAAGCGAATCTAACAGCATTGCTGGCGGCCAGACAAGCCTATAGCTTGGCGCAAGGCAAGAATTACTGGGATAGCGGTTTAAATGCACAAGCACCCTGCTTTATTCTCACCTCTGAGCACTGCCATTATTCTGTGGCACGCGCGGCAGGGATCATGGGACTCGGGACGCAGGCTGTTATCAAAATCCCTTGTGACAATAACGGTCGCATGCAGCTTGACGCGCTAGAGTCGCAATTAAATCGTTATGCTGGCAAGGTCATGGCGATAGTCGCCAACGCTGGTTGCACCCCCAGCGGTAGCATAGATGCGCTAACTGAGATTGGAGGTTTGGCGCAACAACATCAAGTTTGGCTGCATATTGATGGTGCGCATGGCGCCTCTATGCTGTTCAGCGACAAGTTACGTGACAAACTGCAAGGCATTGCTGTTGCTGATTCTGTCGTATGGGACGGGCACAAATTGGGCTATCTGCCCGCCACAGTGTCTGCTGTGCTGTTCAAGCGTGGTGCCGACAGCATGCTGGCTTTTGCCCAACAAGCCTCGTATTTGTTTGATGAAGAAAATCCAGACAAGGCCTACGACCAAAGCCAACGCACATTGGAATGTACCAAACGCATGATGGGACTGAAATGGTGGGCCGCCTTTAATCTGTATGGCACGCAGTCTTTGGGGAAACTGGTGGAGCATGTGTTTGATACCGCACAACAGATGGCGGGCAAAATACAGCAAAGAGAAGATTTTGAGCTATTGATGTCGCCACAAACCAATATCGTCGTATTCCGCTACCTACCCTATCCGCAGCAGGCCCACATCAGAAAAGCCTTGGTGCACAGTGGGCAGTTTCATCTCACTCAAGTTGACTGGCATGGAGAAATTTATTTGCGCGCGACAATAATGAATCCATTTACCGATATGCAGGATGTGGATGCTTTATTAGATGCTGTCAAACTTGCGGCAGAAAAGTTAAGACTAGCCTAGCTAGGCAATGGGTAACCCCCACTGAGATAACTGGGATAGCGTAATTGATAACCCGTACTCAGCATACGCTGATTAGAAAAGAAACGCCCACCACTGAGCGGCTTATTGGGTAGGGCTTGCTGCACACCTAAACGCTGCGCGAAATAATGCAGCACATCATACATAGGCGTCGGCTGACTATCGGTGACGATATATAAACGCTGTAGGGCTAGTCCGCGCATATGGGCTTGAATCAAATGCCAAATAAAACCAACAGCGTCATCACGATGAATACGGTTGGTCCATTTGTTGTCAGCAGGCCATAAGGCTGGGTTACTCGCCCACTGCAACATACGCTGACGACCAGGCCCATAAATCCCAGTTAAACGTAGCGCGACTGCATGGGGAATCTGTTCAAGCAAAGCTTCCGCCTGCATCAGTCGCTGTCCCCCAAAATCACTATTCAGCGGTACTGACTGCTCGTCCAAAGCTTGCGTACTATCTTGTCCGTACATACGCGTGCTGGAGACAAAGATGATGAGGGGCATGGTGGCAAGTGCCTGGCAGGCTTGCAAGGTGTTGCTTAGGCCTTGTACATACTGTTGCTGATAGTTTGCGTCGCTCTGTTCAGTCGCGGCGACACAATACACCAGTACTTTGGCTTGGGTTTTTGCAATAACGGAGAGACTTTCGACTTGGGTGATGTCAGCCGAAATACAGGGAAAATCTTCGCCTTGTGGATGACGACGTAGCCCGAGCACACTCAGCTGATGCGACTGACATTGTCTTGCCAGCGCAGCGCCTAAATCACCACAACCGACGATGACAACGTCCGCATTCAACTAGGCAACTCCATGGGCTGCCAGCTGCCATTCAGATATTTTTCTAACCACATCAGCGCAATAATGGTTTTTCCATCGGTGATCAGCCCTTGTTGCACCGCGTCCATACATTGCTGCACGGACATATCAAAAATTTGTAGATTTTCATCTTGATCGCGCTGCGGTTCACCTAGGGTTAAGCCACGGGCCAAAAAGATATAAATCGCTTCCGTAGAATACCCTATACAAGGATGTTGAAAACCGAGATAGGTCCATTCGCTTGCGTGATAACCGGTTTCCTCTTGCAGCTCGCGCTGACCGGTCACTAGCAATGACTCGCCGGGGTCTATCTTGCCCGCTGGCAATTCGATAAATACTTGTTGCAAGGGATAGCGAAATTGCCGCTCGAGCACAAGGTGACCGTTATCCAATAATGGCAGGATAATCACCGCGCCGGGATGAACGACAAACTCACGAAAACCCTCGCGACCGCTAGGCAAGCGTATTTGGTCACGTTGCACATAGATCATTTTGCCGCCGCTGATTTTTTCTGAGCTGATACAGGTTTCTACCAAATCGGGGAAGTCAGCGTTATTCAGTGGCTTCATGGTGTCGCGACTCATTAGGCTCTCCACAGATAGCGCAAAATAAAACCAGGAGCTGCAAACACCAGCGTCAAACATACGGTGACGGCATAAAACTCCCAGCCTTGATGACTTAATTGACCGAGTGCTTGATATTCAGCATAACGCGCTAATGCACCCAGAATAAAATACCAACATAGCAACTCTAGCATGGCAATCGCGATGGACTTGCCTTGCGGACTGAAGCGCTCAACTGGAATCAAAAATAGAAATCGTGGGCTAAACCACAGGCTATTGAGGATAAGCAACGCTAGTACAACAATTAGCCCTTGGGTCATCGTCTATCTCGCTACTGCAGGCTGTGCGAAATGGCGTAAGCACACAAGGACATCAGCGACTGCGGCATCAAGCCGAATAGCAATAGCGCTAAGGCATTGATACTGAGCACAGTTTTCATCTGAGTGCTTGATTTGATGGGCGTATTGTCTTTGGGCTCGTCAAAATACATCAATTTCACGATACGCAAATAATAGAAAGCGCCAATAACAGCCATCAATACAGCGAATATCACCACCCCGATAAAGCCGGCCTGTAAGGCTGATTGCAATACGGTGAATTTGGCATAGAAGCCCAGCGTGGGTGGCACCCCTGCCATAGAGAACATGGTAATCAACATCATAAAGGCAAACCATGGGCTACGCTGATTGAGACCTTTCAAATCATCCAATTTATCCGCCTCAAAGCCTTTGCGCGATAACAGCAATATCATGCCGAAACCCGCCAATGACATCATCACATAAGCGGTGATATAGAACATGGCTGAAGCAAATCCATTCATGCTCGCGCTCATGATACCGAGCAATAAGAAGCCCACATGGGAAATAGTGGAATAGGCCAACATACGCTTTAGATTGGTCTGCGCAATGGCAGTGACATTTCCTAATGCGATCGATAACACCGCCATGATCAACAACATGCCCTGCCAATCCACCGCTAGTACATCTAGGCCCTGCGCCAACAAACGCACCACAAAAGCAAAACCGGATAGCTTGCTGACTGCTCCGATGAACAAGGTCACCGCTGTAGGTGAGCCATGATAGACATCTGGCACCCACATTTGGAATGGCACTGCACCCAGCTTGAAAGCGATACCTGCCACCACGAATACCAAGCCTAATACCAAGACAGAATGATGCTCGCTACTCTCCATCAAGGACGAGGAGATTTCACGTAAATTTAGACTGCCGGTTGCGCCATATAGCATGGACATCCCATATAACAACATGCCTGAAGCGAGCGCACCCAACACAAAGTACTTCATCGCAGCTTCGGTAGCACGGGCATTGTCTCGATCGAGCGCGACCAACGCATACAAGCTAAGTGAGAGTAATTCCAAGCCCATATAAATCGAGAGAAAATGGGCACCTGACACCATGATCATCATGCCGGCGACAGCAAACAGTACCAACGCGAAGAATTCACCTCGATACATGTGTCGCTGTATCAAATACTCGCGGCTGTATACCAAAGTAATCGCAGTGCTGACGTAGATCATCAGTTTGAGCACATCAGCCAAGGTGTCGTCGACAAACATCCCCGAGAAGGCATAACCCACACCCTGAGATGCAGTGGTCATGGTCAGATACGCGGCACCCAACAAGGTCAGCTGCGTCATGCTATCAATCACACCTCTCGCGCCAGGCTTGATAAACAAATCAAGCAACAAAACGACCATCGCCATCGTGAGCACAAACAGCTCAGGCAGGGCGGAGATTAAATCAATTTGCAATGCATTCATGGGTGAAATCCACTAACGAGTTCGGTTAATTAACTGGCAACTTGCTTTGCGCCATATGCTCTAAGAAGCCCTGAGAAGTCACTTGCGTGATGTCGGTAATCACCTTGGGATATACCCCCACACCTATCACGAGCACCGCCAAGATCAGCATAATGAGCAATTCGCGCTGGTTTAAATCTTGCAATTTTGCGACATGCTTATGTACCACAGCACCAAAGAATACGCGCTTCACCATCCACAAGGTATACGCTGCGCCAAAAATCAAGGTGGTCGCTGCCAAGAAGGCATACCAGAAGTTTTGCTGTAAAGCCGCCAAAATCACCATAAACTCACCAACAAAACCGGAGGTACCTGGCAAACCTGCATTGGCCATCGCAAACAGCACTGCAAACGCAGCAAACTTAGGCATATGGTTGACCACACCACCATAGTCG
The DNA here is from genome assembly GCA_009926205.1 of Methylophilaceae bacterium. Classification (GTDB taxonomy): domain Bacteria; phylum Pseudomonadota; class Gammaproteobacteria; order Burkholderiales; family Methylophilaceae; genus RFPI01. The sequence continues at coordinate 7,035 of RFPI01000032.1, read as the reverse complement.
GCGATCTGACGCGAGTGCACGCGGTCATACAACACACCGACCGAGAGGAACATCGCGCTCGAGATAAAGCCATGTGACACCATTTGCATCATCGCGCCATCGACCCCGAGTTGATTAAACAGGAAAAATCCCAAGGTCACAAAACCCATATGTGAAATGGAGGAGTAGGCAATCAGTTTCTTCATATCTTGCTGTACCAACGCCACCAAAGCGATATACACCACCGCAATCAAGGACAGCGTAATCATCATGCCAGTGAGCGCATGCGCAGCGTCCGGCGCAATCGGCATAGCAAAGCGCAAGAAACTATATCCACCCAGTTTCAAGGCAATCGCCGCCAATACCACCGAGCCCCCTGTCGGAGCCTCAACGTGGGCGTCAGGCAACCAAGTATGCACAGGCCACATAGGAATCTTGACGGCAAACGCTGCAAAGAAAGCCATAAAAATCGCGATCTGAACTGGCATGGCCAATGGCACACGATAATAATCCGAAATCTCAAAGCTATTGGTTTGATAGAACAGATAGATAAACGCCACCAGCATCAGCAGTGAGCCTAGCAAGGTATACAAGAAGAATTTGATAGTAGCGTAAACGCGGTTAGGACCGCCCCAAATACCAATCACCAAGAACATGGGGATGAGCATGGCCTCCCAAAACACATAATAGAGGATGGCGTCTAAGGCAGAGAACACACCTATCATCAAGCCAGACATAATCAAGAACGCGGCCATATATTGCGCGACGCGTTTTTCTATCACTTCCCATCCAGCAATCACCACCAAAATGGTAGTAAAGCTAGTCAGCAAAATGAGCGGCACGGCAAAACCATCTACGCCCAAGTGATAATGAATATTGAAAGCGGGAATCCAGTTCCAGCCTTCTTCAAACTGAAAGCCTGCATAAGCAAAATCAAAACCGGTATACAGCGGAACTGTCACAGCAAATGCCAGCAAGCTACCTGCCAGGGCTATCCATCGCGCAAGTTCAGCACGGCGGTCATCGCCAGTGAGTAACACTAAAATGCCAGCCAGGATGGGAACCCAGATAGCAAGTGAAAGTATGGGCAAATCAGTCATTTAAACCTTCATAAACAAGGTAAGTAAGAGGAACACACCAATAATCATGGCAAACGCATAGTGATAAATCAGACCCGATTGCAAACGGCGCACCACCCCGGATAGCAGGCCGACCAAACGGGCAGTACCATTCACCAGCCATCCATCAATCACGGTGACATCACCGGTTTGCCATAACTTACCGCCAAGCAAACGAGAGCCAGCGGCAAAGAATTTTTCATTAAAGCTATCAAAGCCATATTTGTTTTCCAGTATGGCGACCAAGGGGCGACAACGCTGATGAATCGCCGCAGGAATTTGAGGCATTTGCATATAGAACAACCAAGCACAAAATACCCCAGACAAGGCCAAGATAAAAGGGAGTGATGTCAGTGCATGAATGGCCATGGCACTCGCTCCGTGGAAATCCTCGGCCAAGTGGTGCATGACTGGATGGGCTTCTTGATTGATATAAATCACCTGCGCGAACCAATCACCAAACAACATAGGCTGTATGGTCAAATAACCGATCGCCAGGGAAGGTATGGCCAACAATACCAAGGGTAAGGTCACCACCCAGGGTTGCTCATGCGGATTTTGATCTGGGGCCAAGCCATGGTGCTCATCGTGGTCATCATGGCCGTGCGCGTCATGATGCAAATCACGCCAACGCTCTTTGCCGTGAAAGACCAAGAAGTACATACGGAAGGAATAGAAGGCGGTGACAAATACACCCGCTAATACAGCAAAGTAGGCAAAACCACTGCCGCTTAGATGCGAGAGTTTGACCGCTTCGATAATCGAATCTTTGGAGTAAAAGCCTGATAAAAATGGCGTGCCTATTAAAGCTAACGATCCAATCAAGGAGGTCAGCCAAGTAATCTTCATATACTTGCTCAGCCCACCCATATGGCGGATATCTTGGTCGTGGTGCATGCCCATAATCACAGAGCCTGCGCCTAAGAACAATAAGGCTTTAAAGAAAGCGTGGGTCATCAGATGGAACATCGCCACTGAATAAGCAGAAGCGCCCAAGGCGACCGTCATATAGCCCAACTGAGATAATGTCGAATAAGCGACAACGCGCTTGATATCGTTTTGAATAATGCCTAAAAAGCCCATAAACAAGGCAGTAATCGCACCGATCACCATCACGGTCGACAGCGCTACATCAGACAATTCAAACAAGGGTGACATACGCGCCACCATAAAAATACCAGCTGTCACCATGGTCGCCGCGTGAATCAAGGCGGAAATCGGTGTTGGGCCTTCCATCGAATCAGGCAACCAAACATGCAGTGGCACTTGGGCAGACTTACCCATCGCCCCAACGAATAACAACAAACAGGTCATCGTAAGCAGCGACCAATGCTGATGCGGAATGACCGATACCGTACTATCGGCTAGAGCTGGGGCGCGTTCAAATACCGTGGCGTAATCCAGTGAGCCCATAAAGTACAACACCATGCCTATGCCCAATAAAAAGCCAAAGTCACCGACGCGGTTAACCAAAAAGGCCTTTAGGTTGGCATAAATCGCACTGGGGCGAGTAAACCAAAAGCCAATCAGCAGATAAGAAACCAAGCCTACTGCTTCCCAACCAAAGAATAACTGCATAAAGTTATTCGACATGACCAGCATTAACATCGAGAAGGTAAACAAGGAAATATAGCTAAAGAAACGGCGGTAGCCTGCGTCTTCGTGCATATAGCCTATAGTATAAATATGCACCATCAGTGACACGAAAGTCACGACCAACATCATGGTGGCGGACAATTGGTCGATTAAAAAACCAACTTCAAAGTTGATATTGCCGCTGACCAGCCAAGTGTAGACAGTACCGTTATAGGTATGACCCTGCAACACATCGAGAAACACCATGACAGATAAAGCAAAAGAGCCTGCCACCCCTGCAATGGTCAATACATGCGCATACCATCTAGGCAAGGCATGATTGGCCAATCCCACAATAGCGGCTGCCAGCAAGGGCAGCAAGGGAATGAGTAAATAGATACTTTGCATGGACATCATCTGTCTTAACCTTGTAATTGATCCAAATCATCCACATTGATGGTGCGCAGATTGCGGAATAGCACCACCAAAATTGCCAAACCAATCGCAGATTCTGCAGCGGCTACGGTAAGGATGAAAAATACGAAAACTTGACCCGCCATATCATTCAAATAGTGCGAGAAGGCGATAAAGTTAAGGTTGACCGCCAAAAGCATGAGCTCGATGGCCATCAACAAAATAATCACGTTTTTACGGTTGAGAAAAATCCCCACCACGCTAATCGCGAATAGCAATGCACCAAGAATCAAATAGTGTGACAAACTGACCATTAGCGTTTTCCTTTCACATGGTCGACTTTGGCCTCAATCTCGGCGTCCATCTTGATAATACGCAAGCGGTCATTACGTTTTACTTTGACCTGCTCAGCTGGATCGATAAATTTACTGTCCTTACGTTCGCGCAGGGTCAAGGCTATCGCGGATACAATTGCCACCAACAACACGACTGCAGCTAACTCGAAGGGCAATAAATAATCTGTGTACAACAAACGGCCTAATTCTGCTGTATTGCTGTAATCGGCGGCATGCGGAGCGGGTGGCGCAACGCGACCCAAACCAAAGTTTTTCACTCCCAGAATCATCACCATTTCTGCCGCCATCATCACACCTATCAAACCAGCGACAGGTAAATAGCGCCAAAAGCCCTCACGCAATCGATCAAGATTGATGTCCAGCATCATCACCACAAACAGGAATAGCACCATCACTGCACCAACATACACCAGCACCAGCGCAATGGCTAAGAACTCTGCTTCCAATAACAGCCAAATACCGGCCGCAGTAAAAAAGGCCAACACCAAATATAAAGCCGCATGCACTGGGTTACGCGCGGTAATCACGCGCAAGCCAGCCAACAGCAGTATGGCGGCGAGGAAATAAAATACGATGTCCTGAAAAATCATGCGGTCATGGTCCTATCGGAATTTGGCATCTTGTGCACGGTCAGCGGCGATTTGTGATTCATATTGATCCCCCACTGCCAGCAACATCTCTTTGGTATATAACAAATCTCCACGCTGTTCACCGTGATAATCGAAAACACGGGTCTCCACGATAGAGTCGACTGGGCAAGATTCTTCGCACATGCCACAGAAAATACATTTGGTTAAATCGATGTCATAGCGTGTGGTACGACGTGTACCGTCATCGCGCTGCTCGGACTCAATGGTAATCGCCATAGCAGGGCACACCGCCTCGCACAATTTACAGGCGATACAACGTTCTTCACCGTTAGGATAACGTCGCAAGGCATGAAGCCCTCGGAAGCGCGGCGAAATTGGCGTACGCTCCTCTGGGAATTGCACAGTAATTTTGCGCGAGAAAAAATAACGCCCAGTCAGCTTCATGCCTTTCAGCAGCTCGACCAGCATCAAACTCGACAGCATATATTTCAATTTAGCTAACATACTCAATATCCCTCGTATTGCCCTGTGCCTAATGGAACAGATAGCCCCACGGTGTTTGCATCAACGCCCCCACCACCACTATCCACACCAAGGTGATCGGGATAAATACCTTCCAACCTAAACGCATGATTTGGTCATAACGATAGCGTGGGAAGGTCGCTCTAAACCACAAGAAGAAGAACAGCATCAGCGCTACTTTCAGAAGTAGCCACAAGAATCCGTCAGGAATACCGGGGATGGGAGACAACCAACCCCCTAAGAACATAATCACGGCCAACATAGAAACCAAAATCATATTGGCATATTCGGCCAAGAAGAATACAGCAAATGCCATACCGGAATACTCTACGTGGAAACCTGCCACAATTTCGGACTCTCCCTCTGCCACGTCAAACGGGGCACGATTGGTTTCCGCAACTGCACTGATAAAGTAAACCACGAATAGAGGAAATAGCGGCAACCAGTACCAATTGAATAGTCCACCCGCTTGTGCCATCACGATTTTGCCTAAATTGAGCGAATTGGCGCACATTAATACGCCGACCAAGGCAAAGCCCATGGCAATTTCATACGATACGATCTGTGCGGCAGAGCGCAGTGACCCCAAGAAAGCGTATTTCGAGTTAGATGCCCAGCCAGCGATAATCACGCCATATACAGCCACTGATGTCATGGCCAAGATATACAGCAAGCCAGCGTCTACATCCGCCAATACCAAATCCATATCAAAGGGCACGACTGCCCAAGCCGCAAAAGCGGGCGCAATAGCCAACACTGGCGCAATAAGGAACAAGGCTTTATTGGCTTGCGAAGGAATCACGATTTCCTTCATCAATAATTTCAGACCGTCTGCAATGGGTTGCAACAAGCCGAAATAGCCCACTCGATTAGGGCCGATACGCACTTGCATATAACCAATCACTTTACGCTCAGCCAATGTTAAATAGGCCACCGCGCCCATCAATGGCAATACGATGGCGACAATTTTAAGCAAAGTCCAAGCTGTGACAGACACATAAGGCCACCAACTGCCAAACTGCAGGGCTAAAAAGTTAAGCAAGGGTTGTAAGGTATCAATCATGCTTTACTCACTTCGATTTCGCCCATCATATCGCCCAACATTACCGTCTCTGGACGACCGGCTGGAACACGCACGGTATTCTCTGGCAAGCCATTATCGGGCTGCACTGGCAACTTGGCAGATTGACCTCCTTGGCTCACCAAGGCCAAATCACCCGCTTGCAATTTGAGTTTTTTCATCAAGTTTGGATGCATGCTAGCGAACACTTGTTGTGCTTTTTTGGTTTTTTGCAAAGAGGCTGCACGTCTGACGACGTTATCCACCATAAAGGCAGGCACTTCCCCTAAACGTTGTAGTTTCTTAATCTTGTTGGCGATGGTGACTTCAGATAGTTGCGTCAAGTTATTGTTCAGACGATTCCACACCACTTTGGATGGCTTTTCGCCACCAAAGATTTCGTCTTTGACTTGCTCACTGCTCTCATAGTCAAAACCATTCACGCCCAACATATTGGCCAACACGCGCAGCACTTTCCAACCAGGGCGTGTTTCACCTAAAGGACGCACGCAAGCTGCGAAGCTTTGTACGCGACCCTCCATACTCATAAAGGTCCCTGAAGTCTCAGTAAATGGTGCAATCGGCAACAATACATCAGCCTGTGCCAAAGCCTCAGACTTGAATGGCGTCAAGGCCACAACAAACTCAGCTTGTTTTAATGCAGCTTGGGCTAAGGCGGGATTGGCACAATCTAACTCAGGCTCTACATTCATTAATAGATAGGCTTTGCGTGGCTCTTCAAACATGGTCTTGGCATTCAGTGCCCCACGACTTGGCAATACTCGCGCCAAATCTAGTCCAACGCGATTTGCGCCCTCAGACAATACGCCAAAGGTCGCGCCACAAAGCGATGCAATCGCTTCACACAAGCTGTACAACTCAGAATATCGTTGATGATGTTGCGCAATATTGCCCAACCAAACCACCGACTTAGGACTGACCAAGTCAAAATCTTTACCTAAGCCTGCCAAAGTTTCTGCGATCTCTTGGCTTTGCGCATCGACTTCTATGCTGGCCAATAAATCATTTAACGACTTAGGCAAACACAAGGACAAACGTTGCAAACCAGATACAGCTTTGAGTATCTTGGCTAGCGCAAACACCATATCATCCATGGAGGTAATGACTTTATGGAATGCAGGAATCAACTGGTCATCGTCCATAGGATTCACCAACGTCATACGTGCACCATTTTTCACAGCTGTGCGGACTCGATGAGCTAAAAGGGGATGTTCGTTTCGTAAATTACTACCTACGATGAGAAAACGATCCATTTGATCTACATCAGAAATGTTACAGCCCATCCATGAGGAGCCATGGAAGCGGCCATCAAGGCGATAATCAGAACGACGTAATCTGTGATCGATATTGCCGCAAGCAAGCCCTTTGGTGAGCTTCTTAGCGAGATAACCTTCTTCCAT
>RFPI01000031.1 GCA_009926205.1 Methylophilaceae bacterium | reverse complement strand
GGAGCCAAAAAATCAAGTTAATTATCAGAAATACTAATAAAAATCAGTGTGGTATAAAAAAATATAACCATCTAGAAAGCTAGTGATCATTAAAATATCGATTGAGGGCAGTTTGAATTAGTAGCTCATGAAAATAATGGCGGATGTAGCCATTACTTGAAGCTCTCAAGAATTGAAGTTGATTGACCCAGGATTGAGCGTGCATTCGAAGATCTGTTGAATTGGACGAGTCTCCAGCTATTCTCTCGAAATAAGCACTCGGACTGGTATAAAAATTTCTTGTTTTAGGATACCCTTTTCTAGAAAACTCATTGACCAAGGATGTGACCATATCTTTACGATACAAAAACCAAAAAATGCTTTTGACAATCGCGTTTCGTAGGTCGTAAGCGAAATGAACCACCACGATCAAGAACAATACTTTTAACACAGATTGCCAATCAACCATCGGGGACAATATACTTGCAACAATATAAGCCAAAGCCAAATCTACAACAAAGTAGGTCATTAATAGTGCGGCACGTTCACGAATGTAGCTGGTATAAAACATATTCTCCCCTTATTTTGTTATTGCTACTAAAATTATCATCAAACAAGTCATGACGTAGTTTCCTCTAAATTCCAAAGCATGGTTCATTCGATATCGAGACAATCCATGGTTGGCTTGCATATTCAAATCCCTTGAAACTTTAAAATAGTGTTTGATTGCCGATACTTTGGCTGTCCATTTGAGTTGAACGGATTTTATCCCAAAGATGATGGGATTTTCGATATACGTAATTCCCCTAATGACCTGATTGAGAATTTTTATTAAAAGGGATTGAATAAGAGATGAAAATCGTTTTAGTTGGAATAAAAATGTTCCACGACTAAATTTAAAATCAAATTTAAAATTAAGTTTAAGTAAACCTCTCAATATATTGTTTTTGAATGAATTAATATGATTTAAACCCACAATAAATTTTATACCAAAAAATCTCTTGATATGCTGAATACTTAGATGCAGTTGCTTCTTCAGCATGTTAATAAATTTAAGGTTAAATACGACGGAAATATACTGCTTAAGTCTTGAGATACTTTGAAACTTGCCTCCAAAAAAAACTTTTGCTGAATGACTCAATTGATTGATTCGAGAATAAACCTTAGTTGTTTTAACATTGAATTTTGTAGGCTGATTTCGCACAAAATGTAAAGCTTTGATAAGCTGATTTCGAAGTAGTTGTATCTTCTGCACTACTAATCGGTTTAGTTTCCCAAAAAAACCTAATATCTCGTGGCGCTGATTAGGTCTATATACAATTTGTTCGTAAGTTAAGTTAACCTCAGGGACTTTTTTAGGGGTACTTAGCGTGCTGCGCTCTAAAATTTCCTCATCAGTATTTGATATTTCACCGATTTCAGAATTAGATTGAGTGAGGACTTGATTTGTCTCCAAAACGGCTTCATCGATAATATGTTGGATTGAAGGCTGTTGGTGGCTGAGCCCCCCATCATTATGATGGTATAAAAGATTAACTGACTCATTAAGCTCTTTTTCTTTATAAAAGTCTGTTTTATATTGATTTTCTTGAGGATCTTCCTGCTTGATTGGTATAAATAAATCCTGGCTATTTTGAGTTGATAAAGCCTCTTTTATAGTAGCTTGATCCATATCCTGAATAATTTCATTGGAAGCTAGATTCACTGATATATCATCAGATGATAAGGTTTGGGATTTAGTATCTGTATCATCAGGAGCTTTAGGGTAGTTTACAAATGCATTCTGTGCATTGGAGTTACTTTTTTCTTCTGCATCCTTTTCTAAAGTTTCAACTTTTGCACGCGCTAATTTTCTAGCTTCTTGTATCGATATTTTCGGATACACACCGATTTGGACAAGTTTACGGACCCCAGCAACGGTCACTCTTAATTGAAAATACTTACTCCCATTGGGATGAACCAATAAAAATAGTCCTCGCCCATCTCGAATCGTATAGGGTTTTTCTCTTGAAGTTGCAGATCGAATAATCTGATCGGTGAGAAAATTATCACTATCAGCCATTTATACCTCCCAAGCCCGTAGCTATTTATACCACTTTATATTCTAATATACCTAATCATAGTCACTCAACGTCATCTTAGTAGAGGTTTCATTTCCAATCAAATTTTTTAAGGAAACCCTTTCCTATGGTATAAATTTATTTATACCATAGTGGTTCGTTATTATATTTAATTTATTGATTTAAATAGTTTTTTTATTTACGGTTTATTCTGAGGCTAGCTTCTCTGCAGCCAGACATATTTTGACGAATTCTTCGCTTGATAGGGCGCATCTACCCACTAAGGCTCCATCTACATCCGGCATCGCCATTAACAAAGAGGCATTATTGGGATTTACACTTCCTCCGTAAATAATCCTGGTTGGATTTGAGCCATCCCCCTCGTCAGCCTTAATCAATGCACGAATGAATTCGTGCATACTTTGAGCCTGCTCTGGTGTGGCGCTTAAGCCTGTGCCAATGGCCCATATAGGCTCATACGAGATAATGGCCCCTCGAAATACTTCTGCACCGCGTGAGATAAGTAAATGGTTGAGTTGTTCAGCAATGACGCGTTCCATCACTCCGGATTCGCGCTCTTGCAACGTTTCCCCTACACACAGAATAGGCTTGATTTGGTGAGTCTTCGCCATCATAAATTTGTCGGCAATATTTTCGCTGCTCTCACAGTAGGCGGTGCTTCTCTCGGAGTGACCTAGGATGACATATTCACTGCCAAAATCTCTCAGCATTTCTGCACTCACCTCTCCTGTATAAGCCCCTACTGGAAACTTAGCCAAGTTTTGTGCACCCCAATGAATATTGGAGTTTTGTAGAGTCGTTTGAGCTTGCGCTAGATAAGGATATGGGACACATACAACAACATCAGTATGCTGCAATGAGCTAAGATGACGCAGGTAGCCTTCAAGCAACGATTGATTCGTGCTTAAAGAGCCATGCATTTTCCAATTAGCCACGACAATTTTGCGGCGCATTTAGAATTCCATTCCGTGGATTCCATCAAGAGGCCGCATTCTACCTGTAGCGAGAGCCATAATCAATTCAGCGATCGTCATGTAGCCAGTCCTAAGCACTAAGCTAGGCACCCATCACATGCAGTATCTGCAGTTGTATATTTTTTCTATCATTGAATCGATTGGTTTGAACCTGATACAGCAACTTCACTTGCTCTGGTAGAAATTCTTGTTGAAAAAAATAGATACCATCCAAAATTTGCTGCCCCTCAGACTGCAGTTGTAGGCTTAGTTTAAGGTGCTTTTCTCCGACAATTTTTTGTTGTTTTATAGCAAACTCATCACAGAAGATAGGAGCGGGGAAGCCCTGCCCCCAAACTTGTTGCTCCAATAATTCCGCCAATGGCCAATCCAGCTTTTCATCGGCAAGACTCCCATCCACCAGCATCGTTTTTTGTAAGTCACTGGGGGTAACTAAACTGGAGACCACCTGCTCAAATAAAATACAAAAACGCTCAAATTTTTCTGGGCGTATGCTCAGGCCTGCCGCCATAGCATGTCCGCCAAATTTAATCATTAAATCAGAATCCATCTTGCTCACGGCATCCAGGGCATCGCGCAAATGCAAATTGGGAATAGAGCGGCCCGAGCCACGCAAAAGGTCCTGCTCATCAGGCGCAAATACAATGACGGGGCGATGAAATGCCTCTTTGATCCGCGAGGCGACAATCCCTATCACACCATGATGCCAGTCAGCATCAAACAAGCATATCGAACTTCGTTGCTGAATATCCTGCCCCTCTAGCAAAGTCTCGGCAGAAAATTTGATTTCTTGTTCTATGCTTTTGCGTTGTTGATTGATGTCGTTCAGCCTTTGTGCCAACAGCAAAGCTTCTGGCATATGCTCCGCCAGCAAACACATAATGCCAAGGGATATGTCCTCTAGCCTGCCTGCTGCGTTGATTCTAGGGCCGATACTGAAACCAAGATCTTGTGAATTGGCATAACGGATATCGCGAGCAGCTATTTGGAATAAGGCGCGTATGCCGGCACAGGCTTTGCCTGAGCGCATCCTCGCCAAACCATGTTCCACCAAGATGCGATTGTTTCTGTCTAATTTGACTAGGTCTGCAACTGTACCCAAAGCGACTAAATCTAGCAAATCACTGAGATTGGGCTGAGTATCTTGCTGGTATAAACCACGATCGCGCAGCTCACCACGCAACATCATCATCACATAAAAAATCACCCCGACCCCCGCCAGATTTTTACTGGGGAAGGTGCAACCATGCTGATTCGGATTCACAATGGCTGCCGCTTGAGGCAATGCTTGTGCCGGTAGGTGGTGATCGGTAATTAACACTTTTATACCTAATTCATTGGCCTTTTCTACACCGCTTATACTTGCAATACCATTGTCTACCGTCACTATCCATTTCGGATGAAATTGTTGAGCAAATTCAACGATTTCCGGGCTTAATCCATAGCCATATTGAAAACGGTTAGGGACTAAAAAATCTACTTGCGCACCCATACGGCGCAAAGCCTTGACGGCCACAGCCGTGGCGGTCGCGCCATCACAATCGTAGTCCCCAATAATTAATATTTTTTCTTGGGCGACAATAGCATCTGCCAGCATTTGGGCCATTTCTTGGATACCCAATAGTTGCTTTGGCGGAATTAATTGGTCTAGTCCACCGCCTAGCTCATCCTCATGACGTACATCTCTAGCCGCTAATATCCTTGCCAAAACAGGGTGCATGCCTTGTTTACACAAATGCTCAAGGTCTTGTTGGGCGTACTCGCGCAGATTAACTTGCATGTTCAATCTCAACAAAGTACTCGCTCAAGGGCTTTACTCGGCGCCAGAATTTCCACACGTCGAGTGGTTTGAGTGATAAATGATAGGTATTACCTGCGATAGAAAAGTAGAGGTTCAAATGTTTCACTGTGGCGCCTCTCAATGCTTCCAGCAGAGGCTCAAACCATAGACTTTCTAGTTCAGGATTGGCTTGCATCCAGATGACTAAATGATCGTGATATTCCAATTCGGCAAAACTAGCCACCAATTCCAGATGCTCGCAGGCACTCAATCGCGCCAAGCCTCTCACCATATCGTGATTGCTCATTAATGTGGTATTGGATTTCATTGCTCGACTTGGCAGGCGACCACCACCCTCTAGCCATAAACTATTGATGGCAAGTTGTTGCTGTTGCTCTCGTTCCAGATTGGCAGGATGGGCGTGCAGCAACATCTGCATTTCATTCATCATCATGCGCCAATGCAGAGCATCCTCACCCGCTGGCATATAGTGGCGTACATCTTTACCCTCGACGTCACTGAGGTTGTGGGTATTGATTAAAGGTAATTGGGGGGTGCTCATCAGCATCATGGAAGGATGGCTGGTAGGCGAGAAAAATAATTGCCTATCTTGGAAGTGCACATTCAAACAATCAATAATGTCATCGCTATGCTCAGGACTAATATCCGACAAGCCTTGTGCGGAGAAATAGTCTGTTCGTAAATCCAAATGCACCAGATTGGCTAATAAATAATAATCCTGATGATTTTCTAAGCCATGCGCTACTGCGATAAGCGCAGCAGCGGGCCAATCTGACTGAGCATCAACGGCAAAATCTTTTAATAGGCTTCCTTGCAAGGGAACAGCTTGACGCTGCCAATGTGCCGATGCCAACATGCGAGAAAGCGCTGCAGGATTGGACTGCATCAGACATTGAGCAAAATTTTCTATATAAATATCTAAGTTCACGAGGGCCTAATGGGAGCTATGTCGATTTAGCATGGCTTTTTGCTAAGTTTTTTAAGAAAAATTTCACAATCAGGGTTAGCCCTGAGAGTATGATAATAAGCGTATTTTACGCAAATGGAGATATAGGTGGAATTGATTTTATGGCGTCACGCAGAGGCTGAAGATGGTTTTCCCGATGAGGAGAGAGCGTTGAGCGCAAAAGGTCATCAAGATGCAGAAAAGATGGCTATCTGGCTTTCATCAAGACTCCCCAGTGATACGCAAATTTTGGTCAGCCCCGCCAAGCGCGCGCAACAAACTGCCGCTTACTTAAATCTACCCTATACCACTCTAGAATCTATTGCTCCTGGCGCCTCTGGTTCGGATGTGCTCTCCGCCTGTGGCTGGGGCACCTCCAAAAAAACCATCTTAGTCGTTGGTCACCAACCTTCTCTTGGCATGGCAGCATCCATGGCCATGATACGTAAACCTTATTATTGGTGCGTCAAAAAAGGCTCGATATGGTGGCTAGAAAATCGTATGCGTACCGAAGACCAAGAGACCATCATTAAAACCGTCATTGCTCCCGATATGATTTGAGTAGACTGCATTTTAATTGCAAAGACACTGCTCAATTGCCCAGTATGGTTGTAAAATATTGCATGCAAAAATGTTGCAATCTCCCATTTTTGTTTAGGCAATTTTCTCAATTTATCTATAAAGGTCACTCATGAAAAAGTCTGTTATTGCATTTGCCATCTTAACCACAGTTACCATCGTGCTGCTGGTGCTGAATATGTCCAAGAGCCAAACTATTGATAACCTCACCAAAGAAAAGGCGACGCTAGAGCAAAAAGTGGCTGATATACAGACTGAAGTGGATTCAATCAAATCTCAATTGGATCAGGCAAATGAAGTGCAGAAAAAACAAAAAGAAGAATTAAAAACCATGGCCAATGTGATTGCCCATAATGAACAATTGCGCGACGAAAATAACGCGCTGAAGCAAAAATTAGCGAAATTGCAAACGAGCAAACCAAGTTCAGCGCCTTCCGCAAAAAGCAAAACTCCAGTAGCGCCAAGTAAATCAAAAAAGTAAGTGAATGAAAAAAGCCGGCTAAGCCGGCTTTTTTGTTGGCAATATCAAACTAGCTAGTAGCCAACTCTCGGCGCAAAAGCTCCATGCTCAGCGCAACCCCAAAACCATTGACGTCACTGCTCACAGCACCCAAGCCCCCTTTATGGTTATAACTCGACAAATCCACGTGCACCCATGCCACCTCTTGCTCGATAAATTTTGATAAGAATCTAGCGGCGTGGATATGGTCTGCGCCACCATCGAGAGTGCATTGTTTAATATCGGCAAGCTTGCTTTCCAGCTCTTCGTCATAGTCTTCGTCAAATGGGAAGGCGCATAAACGCTCGCCCACCGCTGCCCCAACGCTGACCGCTCGCGCCGCCAACTCTGGTCGATTGGATAAAACACCGCTATACCGTTCTGCTAGTGCGCTCACCATACTGCCTGTCAATGTAGCGAAATCGATCATCCAGTCAGGTTGGTTTCTTGATGCCAAAGTCAGCGTATCGGCCAACACCATGCGCCCTTCTGCATCAGTATGCATGATTTCTATGGTGGTGCCATTTAACGCCGTCACCACATCATTTTGTTTATATGCCAATGGGCTAATGTGATTTTGAGCAATTGCCAGCCAAACATCCAAGTTAATCGGCAACTGTGCTTGCGTGGCGGCCAGCAAAGTACCCAAAGCCACCGCGGAGCCATTCATGTCCTCGTGCATACCATGCATATATTTGGCTGGCTTAAGATTGTGCCCACCCGTATCAAAACATATTCCTTTACCGATTAGCGCGATGGTTTTTTGGGCTGAAGAGGGACGATAACGTACATGCACTATCGCCGCATCCTCAGGATCAGAGCCTTGTCCAACGGCCACAAATGCACCTGCTTTCATGGCGCGTAAGGCTTGCATATCAAATTCTTGCCACTCCCAACCATGCTGCTGTGCCATTTGCTTCACCCGCTGGCGATAGTGCTGTGGCGTTAACTCATTGGGGGGGAGCATCGTCAATTGACGACATAAGGTATTGCCCTCAATGACCGCCTGTGTCCACTTTACCGGCTTGGCTAGTGCTTGCTGCCAATCTTTATCGGATTGGGCAGTTGGGTAAAGGGTGATTTTTTCTAGTACTTTTTCTGCCTCAGCTTTTGATTTGCGACTGGGTAGCACAGCCGCATTCACCCCGGCCACATAAAACGCAGCCATGCTCATACATTCCACCACCGTTTGTTCTGCATTGATCACCAAGGCGATTTCTTGCGCTTGTTCATCAAGCAGTGGCTGTATGGCTTTTCTCAGTAGGCTATGGGTTTGAAATGTTGTGGCTTGAGGATCTATCACGACCCAAGAGATTAAACAGCCTGTCGCGGATTCAGTTTGAAGCGGCGATTTAAGCAGACTATCAAGAGGCTTAGCCAATCGCTGTAGCTTACGTTTAAGCGTATCGGCATAGCCAAGGTGATCGAGCGCATCTAAAGAGGATAAATCTATGCAGGATTTTTCTAGTAATACCAATACATGACGCTGTTGGCTGAGTGTAGCTGCATCAAACGGTGTTTTTGCGTAATCGATTTGTATCGCCATTTATTAATAAATCCTATAATAATCAGTATATTACATATAATTTAACTGCATCTGAAGCAGGTTTTTCCTTGACCAAAGTACGCAAAAAAGCGAAGATATCGCCTTTATGAAGCATTACAGCAAAAACCCTTCTTATCACTATGGTTCGCTTGATGGCACACACGGCATAGTCCTAATCGCCACATATCAGCAAACCATCTGATTATACCGTCAGTAACCGATAAAGTTTCCCGGAGATAAATTCATGGCATTTACCCCTGACCACGACCCGCAAGAGACCCAAGAATGGCTTGAAGCCATCGAGGCCGTGCTTGAAACCGAGGGCACCGAGCGCGCGCACTTTTTGCTCGAAACCCTGATTGATAAGGCCCGTCGCTCCGGCGCGTATTTGCCCTACACAGCTACGACAGCATACTTAAATAGCATTCCTACCCATCTACAGCAGCGCCATCCCGGCAATCCGGACATGGAGCGCAGAATTCGTGCGTTGGTGCGTTGGAACGCCATTATGACGGTGTTGCGCGCCAATCAAAAATCTCCTGGTGTAGGCGGCCATATTGCCAGTTTCCAATCCGCTGCAACTTTGTACGATGTGGGCTTCAATCACTTTTTCCGTGCTGCCAATGACAAATTTGGTGGTGACTTGGTGTATTTCCAAGGTCACTCATCACCTGGCGTCTATGCACGTGCCTTCTTGGAAGGTCGTATCAATGAAGATCAACTCGACAACTTCCGCCAAGAAACCGGCGGCAATGGACTCTCTAGTTACCCTCACCCATGGTTAATGCCTGACTTCTGGCAATTCCCAACGGTTTCGATGGGTTTGGGGCCTATGCAAGGCATTTACCAAGCACGTTTCTTGAAATATCTGCACGACCGTGGGATAGCGGATACTTCAGACCGCAAAGTATGGGTGTTCTGCGGTGACGGTGAAATGGACGAGCCAGAATCCTTGGGTGCGATTTCTTTGGCTGCGCGTGAAAAGTTGGATAACTTGATTTTTGTGATCAACTGTAACTTGCAGCGCCTGGATGGTCCTGTGCGCGGCAACGGTAAGATTATTCAAGAATTAGAATCAGACTTCCGCGGCTCTGGCTGGAATGTATTGAAAGTGATTTGGGGTTCTTATTGGGACCCTCTCATTGCCATGGACAAAGATGGCCTATTGAGAAAACGCATGGAAGAGTGCGTGGACGGCGAATACCAAAACTTTAAGGCCAAGGGTGGCGCTTATACCCGTGAGCACTTCTTCGGCAAATACCCAGAGTTAAAAGAGATGGTCGCCGCGATGTCCGATCAAGACATTTGGCGCCTCAATCGTGGTGGTCATGATCCCCACAAAGTTTATGCTGCGTATGCTGCGGCTACCCAACACAAGGGGCAGCCTAGTGTGATCTTGGCCAAAACCGTTAAAGGTTATGGCATGGGCGAAGCCGGCGAAGCGCAAAATACGACGCACCAACAAAAGAGCATGGATATTGCCTCACTTAAGGCCTTCCGTGACCGCTTTGATTTGCCATTGACCGATGAACAGGTCGAGAACTTATCTTACTACCGTCCACCGGCAGATTCCCCAGAAATGAAATATATGGCTGAACGTCGCGCCGAGATGGGTGGCTATGTGCCAGCACGTCGTCGCAAAGGGAATGACCTAAGCGTGCCAGCCTTGTCTGATTTTGAGAATTTATTGACCGCGACCGGTGAGAGAGAAATTTCTACCACCATGGCCTTCGTGCGTTTCTTGAGCACCTTGGTGCGTGACAAACAAATTGGTCAATATATCGTACCTATCGTACCTGATGAAGCACGTACTTTCGGTATGGAAGGCATGTTCCGTCAACTTGGTATCTATTCTTCTGTAGGTCAATTGTATGAACCTCAAGACAATGACCAAGTGATGTTCTACAAAGAATCTAAAGATGGGCAGATTTTAGAGGAAGGCATTAACGAAGCGGGCGCATTCTCATCATGGTTGGCAGCCGCGACGTCTTACAGCGTCTCTGGCACGCAAATGATTCCGTTCTACATCTTCTATTCCATGTTCGGATTCCAGCGTATTGGTGACTTGGCTTGGGCAGCGGGCGATTCACGTGCCCGTGGTTTCTTGCTTGGAGCCACCGCCGGCCGTACCACCTTGAATGGCGAGGGCTTGCAACATGAAGATGGCCATAGTCATCTGATGTCCGCCACCATTCCTAACTGCGTTTCTTATGACCCGACTTTTGCCTATGAACTGGCAGTGATTATGCAAGAGGGTTTGCGTCGTATGGTGCAGAATCAGGAAGACATTTATTACTACATCACCTTGATGAATGAAAACTATACCCATCCAGCCATGCCTAAGGGCGTAGAGGCCGGCATACTCAAGGGTATGTACCCATTTAGCGTCTCTAAGGCCAAAGGTCCTAAGGTGCAATTGATGGGCAGTGGCGTTATCTTGCGTGAAGTCATTGCCGCGGCTGAATTATTAGAGAAAGACTGGGGCGTCAGTGCCGATGTGTGG
This sequence comes from Methylophilaceae bacterium, assembly GCA_009926205.1. Lineage (GTDB taxonomy): Bacteria > Pseudomonadota > Gammaproteobacteria > Burkholderiales > Methylophilaceae > RFPI01. Next base: position 5,333 of record RFPI01000031.1, on the reverse strand, counting down.
AGCGTACCTAGCTTTACAGAATTGCGCCGCGAGGGCTTGGATGCCGAACGTTGGAATATGCTGAATCCAGAGCAAAAACCACGTATCAGCTATGTAGAAGAATGTCTGGCAAAAACGGAAGGCCCAGTCGTTGCTTCGACTGACTATATGAAAGCGTTTGCTGATCAAATTCGCAATTTTGTCCCACGTCGCTATATTGCACTCGGTACAGATGGCTATGGACGCAGTGACAGCCGCGAGGCTTTGCGTAGCTTCTTCGAGGTAGATCGTTATTACGTCGTCTTGGCCGCACTCAAAGCGCTAGCAGATGATGGCAAGATTCCTGCTAGCAAAGCAGCAGAAGCGATTAAGAAATACAAAATTGATAGCAAGCGTCCTAACCCCACCAGTGTGTAGGTTAGAACTGTAAAGCGAACAAGGAAAAAACATGGCAATTAAAGAAATCGTTGTGCCGGATATCGGCAATTTTGACAGCGTTGATGTCATCGACGTGTTGGTCAAACCCGGTGACAGCATTGCAAAAGACGACTCCCTCATTACGCTTGAGTCAGATAAAGCCTCGATGGATATTCCTGCACCTTTTGGCGGGACAGTAAAAGAAGTAAAAATCAAAGTCGGTGACAAAGTCGCTCAAGGCGCTTTGATTCTGACCGTTGAGGCAAGTGACGCCGCAGCAACGGAAAAACCCGTAGCGGCTGAAAAGCCAGCTCCAACGCCAGCGCCTGCCGCGCAAGCAGCACCGGTGGCCAATATTCCTGTGGAAATCCCACAGCCTAGCCGCCCTGCGCCTGAAGTGCCCAAGGTGAAACAACCTCAAGATACGCCCAACCCTATCGGCGCAAGCCCTGTACAGCAAGATGGTAAAGCGGCTCATGCCAGCCCATCGGTACGTAAGTTTGCCCGAGAGTTAGGGGTAAATCTAAAGCTAGTGAAAGGCAGCGGACCAAAAAATCGTATCTTGCAAGAGGATGTGCAAGCTTATGTGAAGGGTGAATTGGCGAAACCACGTAGCGAAAATATGGGTAACAGCTTGAGTGCCTTACCTATGCCGGTGATTGATTTCAGCCAATTTGGTGCAATTGAAACCAAGCCCTTATCTCGCATTAAAAAGCTCTCCGGGGCCAACTTACACCGTAACTGGGTGACCGCTCCACACGTCACACAATTTGATGATGCGGATATCACCGATCTTGAAGAATTCCGCAAATCCATGCTGAAAGAGGCCGAAAAACGCGGTGCAAAACTCACTTTATTGGCTTTCTTGATGAAGGCCGCTGTGAACGCGCTGCGCGAATACCCCAACTTTAATGCTTCCTTGTCTGCCGATGGCGACAATCTGATCATGAAAAACTATTTCCATATCGGTTTTGCCTGCGATACGCCAGATGGATTGGTGGTTCCAGTAGTGCGCGATGTCGATCAGAAAGATGTATTGGATATTGCACGCGATTTGGGCGAGTTGTCTGCCAAAGCACGTGAGCGCAAATTAAAAATTGAAGAGATGCAAGGTGGATGTTTCACGATTTCTAGCTTGGGTGGCATAGGTGGCACGATGTTTACACCGATTATTAATTGCCCAGAAGTTGCCATCCTAGGTGTATCTCGCTCTAGTATGCAGCCTGTATACAATCCTGAAACTGGCGGCTTCGAAGCTCGTCTCATCTTGCCTATGTCATTATCGTATGACCATAGAGTGATTGACGGTGCCGATGGTGCTCGCTTTACTAGCCATCTGCGCTTGATGTTGAGCGACGTCAGACGCTTATTGCTATAAGAACGCCGTTAACCCATTTGCATAGAAGCTAAACCATGTCCGCCGAAAAATCTGCTAACCCGCCAGCCTCTAACTTTATTCGTGGCATTATTGACCGCGACCTAAGTCAGGGCACTTACGCCAATAGACGTTGGGCTGGCAAGCCAGGTCTTGCTGCGGACCATGCCCAGGGCGCTGCCGATCCTGCCAAAATACGTACGCGTTTTCCGCCCGAGCCCAATGGATATTTGCACATTGGTCACGCCAAGAGCATATGTCTGAATTTTGGCTTGGCGCGTGATTATGCCGGGGTATGTCATATGCGATTTGATGACACCAACCCTGAAAAAGAAGAGCAAGAATATGTCGACAGCATCAGCGAAATGGTGCAATGGCTAGGGTTTGGTTGGGACGCATTAGGTCAATCGCATCTGTACTATGCCAGTGACTATTTCGATTGGATGTACCAAGCCGCTGAAACATTAATTCAGCAAGGCTTGGCCTATGTTGATGAGCAATCCGCAGAAGAAATGCGTGTCAATCGCGGCACCCTTACCCAAGCTGGCAAAAACTCGCCTTGGCGCGACCGTAGCATAGAGGATAACTTGCAGCGTTTCCGTGAGATGCGCGATGGCAAGCATGCGGATGGCAGTATGGTATTACGTGCCAAGATTGATATGGCCTCACCCAATATCAATATGCGTGACCCAGCGATTTATCGCATTAAACACGCGACACATCACAATACCGGGGACCGCTGGTGTATTTACCCAATGTATACCTTTGCCCACCCGCTTGAAGATGCGTTTGAGAATATCACGCACTCGATTTGCACCCTGGAATTTGAAGACCAACGACCTTTTTACGATTGGTTGCTGACCCGTCTGGCAGAAGCCGGAATGTTGGCACAACCGCTGCCAAAACAATATGAATTTGCTCGTTTGAATTTGACCTATGTGGTGCTATCCAAACGCAAACTGATTGAGTTGGTAGAGAAAAACTATGTCACCGGCTGGGATGATCCGCGCCTACCCACCTTGGCGGGCGCCCGTCGTCGGGGTTATACACCAGAGGGATTCCACCTTTTTGCCGAGCGCATTGGCGTATCCAAGGCAGACTCATGGATTGATTACAGCATTCTAGAAGATTGTATGCGTGAAACATTGGAAATAGCCGCTGAACGCCGTATCGCCGTGCTAGATCCAATTCAATTGGTGATCGATAACTATCCAGCAGGTCAAGAAGAAGACTGCTACGCCACCAACCATCCACATAAACCAGAGTTGGGTAAACGTACCGTCAAACTAAGCCGCACTTTGTGGATAGAGCGTGAAGATTTTATGGAACAGCCTGAAAAAGGCTATTTCCGCCTTTTCCCCGGCAATATGGTGCGATTGCGTTATGGCTACGTGGTCAAATGTACAGGATGCGAGAAAGACGCGGCTGGCAATATCACCGTCGTCCATTGCGAGTATTTACCAGACACCAAATCTGGCACACCTGGCGCAGACAGCGTAAAGGTGAAAGGCAATATCCACTGGGTGTCTGCAGCACATGCCTATCAAGCGAATATCCGTTTGTATGATCGCTTATTTAAAACACCGCATCCCGGTAGCGAGACGGACAATTATCTGGATGATTTAAATCCTGAGTCTGTGCGTGAAATCAGCGTACAACTGGAAGCAAGTTTGCAACAAGCGCAAGCGGGCGAAACCTTTCAGTTTGAACGACATGGCTATTTTGTTGCGGACAGAGTAGAGAGCAAACCCAATGCACCGGTATTTAATCGCACGGTGACCTTGCGCGATACTTGGCAGAAGAAATAAAAAGCAAAAAAATAGGCAGGGAACGCCCTGCCTGCTCAATTTCGATCATGCGTGTTTTATACCGCTTGCTGTTTGACCACCTCTGCAATCTCCACCGCCAAGCGTTTCACCAAAGGGGCATCTTGCCCTTCCACCATCACACGTATCTTCGGTTCTGTACCAGAGGCACGCAATAACACTCGGCCTTGCCCATTCAGAGTTTGTTCCGCCTGCTTTACCGCCTGTTGAATAGGCGCATTGGCTTTTACGTCTATGCGTTGTTGGACGGTGACATTTTCTAGGACTTGCGGATACAGTGGAATGGCAAGTTGATCTAATGTTGCATTCATTTGCTTCAGCGCACTCAGCACCTGCAACGCCGCAATAATGCCATCACCGCTACTATGACAGTCCAAACACAGGATATGTCCAGAGTTCTCGCCACCCAGTTGCCAACCATGTTGCAACATCATTTCCAATACATAACGGTCACCCACATTGGCACGGGCAAAAGCAATTTGGTCACGAGCGAGTTGATGCTCAAGGGCTAAGTTTGTCATCAAGGTTCCCACTACTCCACCTTGTAGCTGACCAGTGACTTGGCGATGCTTGGCGATGATATACAGCAGTTGGTCGCCGTCGATTAAGCGGCCTTGACTATCTACCATCATCACGCGGTCACCATCGCCGTCAAAGGCAATCCCCAGATGTGCACCTTGCGCTAGTACCTGTTTAGCCAGCCCTTGCGGATGGGTGCTGCCAACATCTAAATTGATATTCAGGCCGTCGGGTTGATGCCCCATCAAGATGATTTCTGCCCCTAGTTCGTGGAATACTGGAGGCGCGACATGATAGGTCGCGCCATGGGCACAATCCAAAACGATTTTAAGTCCACGCAAATCGAGTTGATTGGGAAAAGTGCTCTTACAAAATTCGATATAACGACCCGCCGCATCATCGATACGCTTCACTCTGCCCAATTGATCTGAGGGGACGACCTGCATCGTTTCATCCAAGGCAGCCTCAATCGCCAATTCGACATCATCAGCTAACTTGGTGCCCTGACTTGAGAAAAATTTAATCCCGTTGTCAGGATAGGGGTTGTGTGAAGCGGAGATGACGATACCGGCTTGAGCGCGCAGCGCACGGGTCAAATAAGCGATGGCTGGAGTAGGCATAGGGCCTGTCAGACGCACATCCACGCCTGCAGCACATAGACCAGCTTCCAACGCTGACTCAAACATATAGCCAGAAATACGCGTGTCTTTGCCTATCAGTACAGTGGGTCTATGGTCATCACGATGATGTTGGTCATTGGCAATCAGCACGCGCCCTGCAGCGTAGCCGAGGCGCATCACAAAGTCTGGGGTAATGGGAAATTCACCAACTCGGCCACGTATGCCGTCGGTACCAAAATATTTGCGTGTCGCTGATTGTTGATCTGCCATCTTGCTCCCTATCGCGCTATTTTCTTACGCTGTTGTTGAGTTGGTTTGCCTATTATAAATGCTGCATGACCGCAGTCGTGACTTTTAACGCTTCCACGGTGGCTTTGACATCATGCACACGCACGATATTGGCTCCGTGACTGACCGCCAACACCGATGCAGCGACACTTGCGAATACTCTCTGATCTGCATCTTGTCCAACAATTTGTCCCAGTACAGATTTGCGCGAAAGGCCAGCCAATATAGGTAGGTTTGCAATATGCAACTCTGCCAAATGCTTGAGTAAAGTCAGGTTATGCGCGGTTTTTTTACCAAAACCAAAGCCTG
>RFPI01000004.1 GCA_009926205.1 Methylophilaceae bacterium | reverse complement strand
TGTCACCAATTACACTATTAGCACCTACAACCACAGCCTCATCAAGATTAACACCCTCCCCAATCACAACATTTGCACCGATATGGCAGCTTGGGTGAATTTTGGCTGATGTCGCAACAGCGGCAGACGGGTGTATGCTGGGTTTGTAGCTTGTTGGCGGGTTTAACAAACTAGATAGTTGAGCAAAGTAAGCATAAGGATTATCGACGATTATTTTAGGAATTGAGGTTAAGCTTTTATCAGGCTCGGAAATAACTATTGCACTAGCGGATGTTTTTTTTAAATCTGAAGCATATTTTCTGCCAGACAAAAAAGAAATATCCCCACTAGCTGCATTGGCGAGTGAGGATAACTTTGTTACGACAACATCCTCTCCCTCTAGGCGTCCGCCTAGCTTTTGAATTATTTCACTAAGGGAGAGTTTCACTGATGACGCGTTATTTTTTACCGAGAGACTTTAATACTTTGTCAGTAATATCGATTTTCTTACTTGCGTAAGCAACACCACTATAAACAACCAAATCAAAACCCTCTGTTTCTGATACAGATGTCACAGCTTTGTTAATACGATCTTGCAAAGCAGCCAACTCTTCGTTTTTACGCAATGTAACGTCTTCACGTAATTCACGTTGCTTACGTTGGAATTCAATTTTGATGTTAGATACGTCGCGCTCTTTATTTTTGCGATCTGTCTCTGACATGGTCAAACTATCTTTATCTAGAGCAGTTTCTAGATCGCGAATCTGCTTTTGCATTTTTTCTAGTTCTTGAGACCTAGGCGCAAATTCTTTTTCAAGTTTTTTGCTGCTTTCTGTTGTCTGAGGAGCGTCTTGCAGAATTTTTTCTACTTGCACATAGCCGATTTTTAATTCAGCTGCATTTAAAGTATAAGAACTCAAAATTAAGCTGCTTAACAATAAACCTTTTAATAATTTACTCACGTTATTATCTCCTAGATAATTTTAATTAAAATTGGGAACCCATCTGGAAGCCGAAAACTTGTGTTCTATCAGTTTCTTGGTCTTTAAATGCCTTAGCAACAAAGACTTTGAGAGGGCCGAATGGCGAGAACCAGCTCACACCGAAACCAGCAGAATAACGCAGTTCACTAAGATTAATGCTCTCTTTGTCACCCCAAACGCTACCTGTATCAACAAACGTGCTCAGGCGGAATTGATTTGAATCTTTCAAACCTGGGACTGGGAAGAAAACTTCGGCGTTACCAACAATACGTTTTGTGCCGCCCTCGTAGAAGTTAAAGTTGCCTGAATTATCACTCAGACGATTACCAATAGAGCTTTGGAAATAACCCCGCACACTATTCACACCACCTACGAAATAGTTTTTAAAGAATGGATAATCTTTACCACCATAGCTATTTCCATAACCAATTTCACCATTAAGCATCAGCGTGAAGGACTTGGTTATAGGCTCGTACCAAGCATGTTTGTAATCCATTCTGTAGTACTGCAAATCAAGACCAGGTAAACCAACTTCAAGGTTGGCTCTTTGGAACACACCCTTGTTAGGGAACATAATATTGTCACGCGTATCATGTGACCAACCCGTATTGAGCATCCAAGAATAGTTATTACATCCGCCAGAAATATTATTATTACAGTAACGTTTCCAATTTGGTGGGCTATCTGATGAGAGCGTTACATCTGTGTAATCAAATGACAGACCTGCAAATATAGAGTCTCTTTCATTTAATGGCATACCAAAATTGACGCCACCGCCATATGATGAGGTCTGATATGTACCAGTTCTTAGGAAGCTAGTATCAACGTCACGGCGATACACATTAAATGTTCGGCTTATACCATCGGGCGTGAAGAACGGATCTGTGTAAGAAAGAGAATAAACAGTATTTACTCTACCCGTATTGACCTGAGCTGATACTCTGTTACCTGTACCTAAGAAGTTTGCTTGGTTGACAGTAAAGCCCAAAATAATACCTTCTGCACTGGATAAACCTGCACCGAGCATCACACTACCAGTTGAGCGCTCAGTGACATTCACATTTACGTCTACTTGATCTGTTGTACCAGGGACGGCTGGTGTTTCGATATTCACGTCAGAGAAGTACTGTAAGCGCTCTAAACGTTGTTTGGATCGCTTAATCTTGTCGCCACCATACCAAGAGGATTCCATTTGACGCATTTCACGTCTTAATACTTCATCTCTTGTTCTCGCATTGCCTGTGAGCACAACACGTCTTACATAAACACGTCTGCCCGGATCAACCATAAAGTTAAAACCAACAATATGCTTATCTTTATCAACCTCTGGTACAGCATTTACGTTTGCGAATGCGTAACCCTCATTACTCAAGCGCTCACTCATAGCCTTAGTAGACTCAGTTAATAACTGACGATTAAAAGTTTCGCCTGATTTAAGTTGTATCAAGCTTCTTAATTCCTCCTCAGGAATAATCAATTCGCCAGAAAGCTTAATCTGACCAACGTTATATTTGTCACCTTCGGATATATTGGTGGTGATGTAAATATCGCGCTTGTCGGGGCTAATTGAAACCTGAGTTGAATCAATATTGAATTCCAAAAAACCTTGATTCATATAGAAAGAACGCAAAGCCTCTAAATCAGCAGTAAGTTTTTGTCTTGAATACTGATCATTTTTGTTCCACCAAGTAAGCCAATCAGGTGTCGTCAGTTTGAACTGATCTTTAAGCTCATCGTCTGTAAATGTTTGATTACCAACAATATTAATTCCACGAATTTTGGAAACTGAGCCCTCTTCAATCTCAAATTTAACCATGACTCGATTGCGCTCAAGCGGTTTTGATGTGGCTTTTACATTGGCAGAATATTTACCTTGAGCAAGGTACTGACGTTTGATTTCTTGTTCCGCACGCTCTAAAAGGGACTTGTCAAAAATCTGTCCTTCGGCCAGACCAATTTGCTTCAAGCCTTCTTTCATCTTATCGGTCGGGAAAGATTTGTTACCGGACATGGTGATATCTGCAATCGCAGGTCTTTCTTGCAGGTAGACCACGAGGACGTCTTGGTCATATTCAATGCGTACATCTTTGAAGAAACCGGTGCTGTAGAGGGATTTAATGGCCTGAGTCGCTTTCTCATCATCCATCACTTCACCCACTTTGACAGGCAAATAGCTAAACACCGTACCAGCTTCGGTACGTTGCAAGCCTTCAACTCGGATGTCTTTGACGGTAAAGGGCTCTACAGCCGTTGCGAGTGACGAAAGCGATAAAACCGCTAACGCAAGAATAAATCGAAATGTTTTTATAACTTGGTATTTAAAAACCATTAAAAAGAACCTGTCAGTAATCTGTCGAAATCGTTATATAGCGCTAGTAACATTAAAGCTCCAAGTATAACAAAACCAACTTTTTGACCAACCATCATCACGCTCTCTGATAATGGCCGCCCCCTAATTATCTCAACAGTATAATACACTATATGCCCGCCATCCAATATAGGAACAGGAAGTAAATTTAACACGCCTAAGCTAATGCTCAAAATTGCCAAGAATGCCAAATAGGGTTTCCATCCCAAATGTGCACTTTGTCCGGCAAAATTTGCAATCGTCACTGGACCACTAATCGTCTTTAAAGAAGCATGTCCAGAAATCATTTTAAACAGCATTTTTAAACTAAAAACAGATGTTTGCCAGGTTTTGTTGATAGCTTCTGCCATCGCGTCTAACGGCTTGTAATAACGAGTTACAAGCATTTTATTGACTTCGTCATGTGCAATTGAGGGGCCAACACCCAAACGACCGATAGCACTATTTTTTTCAATAGATTGGTCTAAAACCGCCTGAATAACTAGCAATTTTTCATCACGTAAAATCTCCATAGAGATTGATTTGTTTGGATGTGAACGTATGTACTCAACCAGAGATTTCCAATCTTTAATTGCGAGCCCATCAATAGAAATTATTTTATCTCCAAGGCGTAAACGGGCTTTTTCAGCGACACTTTTTGCTTGAATTTCACCTATGACAGCAGGTAAATCAGGTTGATAGAGGGAAAATCCAAGATTTTGCATAATATTTTCGTCCAGCTTGGCTGAATCTAATTTGGATGCGTCGAGCTTGATGTTGTGATTTTCCCCAGCGATGGTTTTAATTTGAATATTAATCGGCTGATCTGCGGGTAACACTTGCAGTAGTCTCCATTGCAGGTCTTGCCAGCTAACAATAGGCTTGCCAGCAAGCGATAAAATCAGGTCACCTTGCTTGATACCTGCGATATCTGCAGCAGAACCAACAGGCGGGCTATCGACTTTGGCAATGACTCCCGTCACACCTTGTAATGTCAATATCCAATAAAAAAAGATGGCAAGCAGCAGATTGGCGATTGGCCCTGCGGCAACAATCGCTATTCTCTTTAGTGGTGCTTGACGATTGAATGCTCTATGCAAATCTTGAGCAAATTTATTTTTATCTTCCTCATCAATCTCTCTCTCATCCAACATTTTTACGTAACCACCCAGCGGTATACCTGCAACCACAAACTCTGTTTGGTCTTTACCAAAAACTTTAGAATAAATAGGTTTACCAAAGCCAACAGAGAAGCGAAGAACTCTAACCCCACACCACTTAGCTACTTGGTAATGACCGAATTCATGCACCACAATTAGAACTGCTAAGGCGACTAAAAATGCCAGCAGCATTAACATGTTTTCCCCTCCACCCATTGATGCGCAACCGCTCTCGCCTCAGTATCAATATCAAGCAAATGGTCTAAGCTTGAAATAGGTAGTTTTGGCAGGCGATTCAAAACACTCTCAATTAATCTGGCAATATCGTTAAATCCAATCTTTTCTTGGATAAAGCTACTGACAGCCACTTCGTTGGCTGCGTTCACAATTGCAGAAGCATTGCCACCCATTTTAAGTGCTTCGAAGGCTAAAGATAAACAAGGGAAACGTTGATAATCAGGTTGCTCAAACTCGAGTTTACTGAGCTGAGTAAAGTCTAATGGTTTAACACCGCTTTGAATTCTGTTTGGATAAGCTAATGCATAGGCAATTGGTGTACGCATATCAGGTGTGCCTAATTGCGCAAGGACCGAACCATCGACGTATTCAACCATAGAGTGAATAATACTTTGCGGATGGACAACCACATCAATCTGCTCAGCCTGAGCATTGAATAGCCAATGTGCCTCAATCACCTCAAGGCCTTTATTCATTAGGGTCGCAGAGTCTATCGTGATCTTTGGGCCCATCACCCAGTTAGGATGGGCGAGCGCTTGTTTTACACTTACCTTTTCTAGTTGCTCATAAGTAAGTTGTCGAAAAGGCCCACCAGAGGCTGTCAATATTATTTTTTTTATGCCCGCGTCTTCAAATGAGCTCAACATGCCTGCAGGCATCACTTGAAAAATGGCATTGTGCTCGCTATCGATGGGTAATAGTTCAGCATTGCCTTGCCTCACTGCTTGCATAAACAAATCACCCGCCATTACCAGAGTTTCTTTATTGGCTAGCAGGATTCTTTTTCCAGATTGCGCCGCAGCGATTGCAGGCAGTAAGCCGGCAGAGCCAACAATGGCGGCCATTACGGTATCGACGTTCTCATGACATGAGATTTGACTCATCTGAGAGATACCGCTCAATACTTGAGTATTTCTAGAAAGTTTGGTTAATTCATCATTCAAACGCTTTGCTGCAAGCTCATCCACCATGACAGCAAATGTCGGCTCAAACTCTAAGCAATCCTGAAGCATTCTCTCGACATTAGAGTGCGCGCACAAGGCAAACACATCGAATAGATGGGACTGGTGACGAACGACATCAAGCGTGTTTTGACCTATCGTTCCGGTTGAGCCAAGAATACATAAGCGCTGAGGTTTAGCCATGCCTGGACCAAAGCATCATTAAGAATGGAATCAGTAAAATAAAATTCACCACAGGTAACGCAGAAAGAACGCCATCGATGCGATCTAGTACGCCACCATGTCCTGGCAATAAGTTACCACTGTCCTTCAGGCCAGCTTGACGTTTAATGAGCGATTCGAACAAGTCACCCACAATACTAAACACCGTAACCGCCAACATCATCATGACAAAACTGCCTGTCATATGTTGCCACCAAGAAATCACACAGGCATATAAAGCTACTGCCGCAAGCGCACCATATACCCCCTCCCAAGTTTTTCCTGGGCTAATATTGGGGGCAAGCTTGTTTTTACCAAAGCGCTTACCTACTAAGTATGCGGCGATATCTGCAATCCAAACTCCAGCAAGAAGAATGAGTAATAATAATTGACTAATTTGATGCAAGGTCACCATGGCAAACCATACTGGCAAAATGGCAAACAATCCAAGTACAGCTAACCAAGCCTTGTGGCGAATAAGGAATTGAAATCTGAGCCAAATTGGCACAAATATAATCCAAAATATCGCCGCGGACACTATCGCCACAAGATTCACAAGGCCACCCCAAGCTGGCTCGAATAAAGCAATCGGTAGAATAATCGCTGAAAACAACATAATATAAATCAGTGCTTGTGGCTTATTAAAATGTGCCATATCAGCCCACTCCCATGCTGCGAAAAGCACAGCAAAGTAGACAAATATATGCCAATACAGAGGCGGTAAAAAAATCAGCGCCGCAATAAATGCAGGAAGAATAATTAAAGTGGTCAGTAGTCTAGTTTTAAACATTTATTTAGCTCAGTTGTTCGCTGGTTCGACCAAAACGTCGTTCCCTCGATTGATAAAATTGAAAGGCCTCAAGTAGTGATTTTTCATCAAAATCAGGCCATAAGGTATTAGTAAAGTACATCTCTGTGTAAGCCAGTTGCCATAACATAAAGTTGCTGACACGCTGCTCACCGCCGGTTCGTATAAATAGATCAGGCTCGGGTAGGTCATGCGTAGATAAATATGGCATCAAATCATGCTCATTGTAGCCTTGCTCGCTTGAAGGCTTTTGATGAATCATTTGATTGACAGCCTGCAGAATATCCCACCTTCCACCATAATTAGCCGCAATAGTTAAAACCAGCCCAGTATTCAATCGCGTTAAATGCTCTGCTTCTTCAATGGCCTGTTGAAGTGATGGGTCAAATTGCGATCTATCGCCTATCAATTTAAATCTGACATTATTTTGATGCAGCTTGTTGACTTCTCTTTTTAGTGCCTCCATAAATAAAGACATCAAAAAAGTGACCTCATCCGCAGGTCTGCGCCAGTTTTCAGTACTAAATGCAAATAAAGTGAGATAAGTTACACCGTGAACTGAACAAGCTTTAATAATATTTCTAACAGACTCCAGTCCTTGTTTATGTCCAGCAATTCGCGGCAAAAGGCGCTTTTTAGCCCACCGGCCATTACCATCCATGATAATGGCAATATGTTGTGGAATCTGAGCAACCTTTGGAATACTACTCGTTGAGCTGGAGAACATAGCTTAGACAGTTAATTAAACCGCCATCAAGTCAGCTTCTTTGAGTTGTAACATTTTGTCGATCTCAGCGACATATTTGTCTGTTAATTTCTGAATCTCGTCTTGACTGCGACGCTCATCATCTTCGCTGATCTCTTTATCTTTAAGCAGCTTTTTTAGCGCATCATTGCTATCGCGACGTATATTTCTTACAGCCACTTTAGCATTTTCACCTTCGCCTCTAACCACCTTGGTCAAATCGCGACGACGTTCTTCAGTCAGCATAGGCATAGGGACGCGGATGACATCACCGTTGGTGGCAGGATTAAGGCCTAAGTCACCATCGCGGATGGCTTTTTCAACAGCTGAAATCATTGATTTTTCATATGGTTGAACATTAATAGTACGCGCATCACCTAAAGTCACGTTAGCCACTTGATTGACTGGCACCATAGAACCGTAATAATCCACTTGTACATGATCAAGTAAACCAATATGTGCACGCCCTGTACGGATTTTTGATAAATCATTTTTTAAGGTCTCAAGCGTTTTTTGCATACGCTGTTCTGAGTTTTTCTTGAGTTCTGCAAGCATTTCTATCTCCTTAAAATACCTTAAATATGGACAAACGTTCCTTCGTCTTCACCCATGACTACACGCATTAATGCACCTTCTTTAAAAATACTAAATACAGAAATTGGCATTTTCTGGTCGCGACATAGGGTCAGGGCTGTGGCATCCATCACCTTAAGATTTTTGTTGATTGCCTCATCAAAGCTGATATTCGAATAACGCATCGCATCAGGATGCGTTTTGGGGTCATCAGTGTAGATACCGTCTACCTTGGTGGCTTTCATCACGATATCCGCATTAATTTCCAGCCCTCGAAGCGCTGCTGCCGTGTCAGTAGTAAAAAATGGATTGCCAGTGCCGGCTCCAAAAATAACCACACGGCCTTCTTCCAAATATCTGATTGCTTTGCCTCGAATATAAGGTTCTGCTACTTGCTCAATGTTGAGTGCGGATTGTACGCGACTGACTAAGCCTATATGGCGCATCGCGTCTTGTAGTGCCAAGGCATTCATCACTGTAGCAAGCATCCCCATATAATCGGCAGTTGCTCTATCCATTCCCTCAGCTGCTGGTGCTACACCACGAAAAATATTACCTCCGCCTATCACCACCGCCACTTGAACATTCATATCCACGACAGTTTTTATCTGTTTGACTATCGCTTGAATGGTGGCACGGTTGATGCCATAACTATCCTCTCCCATTAATGCTTCACCTGATAGCTTCAGCAAAATACGACGATATTTGGGAGATTTACTCATGATTAGGCTCCGTTTCTGGCAAAAAAACGATGATGGTGAATCATCCACCATCATCGCATTTAAACATACATTTTTAACAGCAGAAATTAGACTTTAGCGGCGGCGGCAACTTCAGCTGCAAAGTCTGTTACTACCTTTTCAATGCCCTCGCCCACTACATACATAGTAAATGACGCGACGCTAGCATTTTTGGATTTTAGCAATTGTTCAATCGTTTGTTTATCATCCTTCACAAACGGCTGACTCAGCAAAGTCACTTCTTTCAAGAATTTCTGCACAGTACCTTCAGCAATCTTTTCCAACATGGCATCTGGTTTACCAGCTTCTTTAGCTTTTTCGATGGCTACACGACGTTCTGCTTCAATTAATGCCTGGTCAACGCCGCTGGCATCCAATGATTTTGGTTTTGCCGCAGCAATGTGCATTGCGATATCTTTAGCCAAAGCCTCATCGCCACCTACGACATCGACTAACACACCAATTTTGCCACCGTGCACATAGCTTACCAACTTACCTTGTGCTGGAATACGCACAAATCGACGTGGTGTAATGTTTTCACCAATTTTACCGATTAATTGTGTACGCATATCTTCCGCATTGCCGCCAGCTAGGGATAGCGTAGCAACGGCTTCGATATTGGCTGGATTGTTTTTCTCAATCGCAACGGCTAATTCACGTACATAATTGAGAAACTCTTCGTTCTTTGCGCAGAAGTCAGTCTCTGAATTTACCTCAACCATAGCGCCGACTTTGCCGTCAGCGCTAATGCTTACGCCAACAGTACCTTCAGCCGCTACACGACCAGCAGCTTTGCTGGCTTTGTTACCAAAGCGAACACGCAAGATTTCTTCAGCGCGAGCCATGTCGCCGTCAGCTTCAGACAGCGCTTTTTTACAATCCATCATAGGCGCATCTGTGCGCTCACGTAATTCCTTAACCATTGATGCTGTAATTTCAGCCATTTTCTACTCCTTCAATATCCAGCCACGCTGGAAATAAATATTAGATATAAAAAAAGGGGCTTAGCCCCTTTGTCGGCTTATTCAGCCGGTGCTTCCTCTACCGTTTCTTCGGCGCTAGCTTTTACAATCTCATTGATAGATTGCGCACGACCTTCTAGCACTGCGTCAGCGATACCGCGAGCATACAAACGAATAGCGCGACTAGAGTCATCGTTACCAGGAACGATATAAGTAACACCTTCAGGTGAGTTATTGGTATCTACCACACCAATGACTGGAATACCTAACTTGCCAGCCTCGGTAACAGCACCACTTTCATGACCTACGTCGATGATGAATATAGCATCAGGCAAACCGCCCATTTCTTTGATACCACCGATAGAGCGTGTGAGTTTTTCAACTTCACGTTTAAAGCCAAGAATTTCTTTTTTGCCAAACTTTTCCATGCTGCCATCTTGCAACATAGTTTCGTAATCATTTAAGCGCTTAATGGATTGTTTAACTGTTTTAAAGTTGGTCAACATGCCGCCTAACCAACGGTGATTGACGTAAGCACAACCAGCGCGCTCAGCTTCTTCGCGAACGATATCACGGGCTTGACGCTTAGTACCAACGAACAAGATACGACCCTTGTTGGCTGCTAATTGACGCACATACTTGAGGGCATCCTCAAACATGGGCAATGTTTTTTCCAAGTTAACGATATGGATTTTGTTGCGATCGCCGAAAATATATTCGGCCATTTTTGGATTCCAGTAGCGGGTTTGGTGACCAAAGTGAACACCAGCCTCTAACATTTGACGCATAGTCACTGACATTTGAAACTCCTGTAAGGGTTATAGCTCACATACACTCTGAAACATTCGCTAAGCGAACACCCTTGACTGAGTGCATGATTAAAATTTGGTTATTACTAACCGTCATTTACTAAGCTAATGACAATAAAATTAAAGATGACAAAAGTTAAAACTTAGGATTAAATTTTGCATCTTATCCAAACTTCTTATCTGACCTGCTTTCTAGCCAAACAAAAAGGTGCGCAATACTAGCATAAGATTTGCTTGGATTTCAAGGAAAAACTTATATTTTCATCAGCTTATATTTTCAGGATGTTGAGTCGTATTTATGGCAATCACTATTAATGATCAGCAAGACATAGAAAAAATGCGCATCGCAGGCAAATTGGCCGCTGAAGTGCTTGATTATATTGCCCCTTTTGTTAAGGCCGGGATTACCACGGAAGCCATAGACAAGCTTTGTCACGATTATATGGTGGATGTGCAACACACCATCCCTGCTCCACTTAACTATGCGCCACCAGGGCATACACCCTACCCGAAGTCGATTTGCACCTCAGTCAATCATCAAATTTGTCACGGCGTCCCCAGTGATAAAGTACTGAAGAATGGTGACATCTTAAATATCGATATCACCGTCATCAAAGATGGGTATCACGGTGATACTAGTCGTATGTTTTACGTTGGCGAACCATCGATACAAGCCAAACGATTGTGCGAAATTACCTATCAAGCGATGTGGTTGGGAATACACCAAGTCAAGCCAGGTAATACCTTGGGAGATATTGGCTTTGCAATCCAGCAACATGCACATAAACATGGTTTTAGCATTGTTGAGGAGTTTTGCGGGCACGGTATAGGAAAGAAATTTCATGAGGACCCTCAGGTATTGCACTATGGGCGGCCAAAAACAGGCCTAAAGCTTCAGGCAGGAATGATTTTCACCATAGAACCGATGATTAACGCAGGAAAGCGGCACATCAAACAACTTGGGGACGGCTGGACGATTGTCACCAAAGACCACAGCCTATCAGCGCAGTGGGAGCATACTGTGTTGGTCACAGAACAAGGCTTTGAGGTATTGACTGTTTCTGCTGGCAGCCCTGCCGCATATACTAGCTAACACAATATCAAAACCATGAATAAAGCTGCCATTGACCTCTCATCTGATTTGGAGCATTGGCGACTGGCGCTGAAGCAGCAAAAGCAAGAACTTGCCCAAGCTTATCAAGCGCAACCTAGCCCCACAAAATTCTTTCGTCAAAACACCCAATTCCATGATGGGCTAATGCTAGCGATATGGCAGCAGTTTATGTCTAGCAGTGATGCCTGCCTAATTGCCGTAGGCGGTTATGGTCGCAAGGAGCTATATCCATACTCCGATATCGATATTTTGATTTTATTGCCTGAGAATCAAAGCGAGCAATTCAATCAATCATTAGAGGCCATGATCAGCGCCTGCTGGGATATAGGCTTGGCCACAGGTCAAAGTGTCAGGACAGTCAACGAGTGCGTGCATGAGGCTGGAAAAGACATTTCCGTTATGACCAATTTACTAGAAGCGCGCTATCTGTCAGGTCGTCGCACTCTATTTTCAGCGCTCAACAAGCGTTTGGCAGAATCACTCAATCCACAGCGTTTTTATGCAGCAAAAATCGAAGAACAAACGCTGAGACATAAACGTTATAACGACTCCGCCTACAATCTAGAGCCAAATATCAAAGAAAGCCCTGGGGGCTTAAGGGACTTGCATATGCTGCTATGGCAAGCGCGTGGCTTAGGCATAGGAAGTCAATGGAAGGCATTGGTTAACCGCCGCTTAATTAGCGCTAGAGAGGCTACCCAAATTCGTCAACATGAGAGACTTTTACAAGATTTGCGCATACGCTTGCATTTTTTAGCTCGTCGTCGTGAAGATAGACTGATATTCGATTTGCAAAATGAGCTATCGGCAAGCTTAGGTTTTCAAAACACGCACAGACAACGTGCGAGTGAAAAGTTGATGCGTGCCTTTTATCGCTCGGCCAAGTTTATCCACCTAATGAACGGGCTGATACTGAAACTGATGGATGCGATTGCTTTTCCGCATACACCAAAAATCAAATCAATTAACCCCCGTTTTGACAACCAAGATGGCATGTTGCATAGCCATCAAGATGATATCTTTGCTAAGCATCCTGAAGCGATTTTTGAAGCCTTCTTAATTAGGCAGACACATTCAGAGATTCATGGCTTTAGTCCTCAATTAATCAGGCTGTTGTATCAGGCTAAACAATATATCAATCAAGAATTTCGTCGTAATCCTGTGCAGCAGAAATTGTTTTTAGCCATACTTCAGCAATCTGTTGGGGTTCATACCGCTCTGCAAGAAATGAATCACTTGGGCTTGCTAGGAGCTTATATTCCGGCATTCGGCAGAATCGTTGGGCAGATGCAACATGACTTATTTCATGTATACACTGTGGATGAGCATATCTTGCGCGTCGTTAGCAATCTGCATCGTTTTTCACTCCCTGAATATAGCCATGAATTTCCGCTATGCAGTGAGTTGTTGAAGCAATTTGACGCCCCATATCTGCTGTATTTAGCTGCCCTTTTCCATGATATTGCCAAAGGCCGAGGCGGAGACCATTCCGCTCTAGGCGAGCGCGATGCCTATCGTTTTGCACGACAGCATGGTTTAAATAAAGAGGATACGGCATTGGTGGCTTGGCTAGTAAAAGCCCATTTAATCATGTCGAGTACAGCGCAGAAATCCGACCTTTCGGATCCGGATATCATCAAACAATTTGCAGATAAAGTGCAGGTAGAACGTAGACTGGTCGCCTTGTATTTACTCACGGTAGCAGATATTCGAGGCACCAGCCCTAAAGTTTGGAATACATGGAAAGCCAAGTTGCTTGAAACATTATTTTTGCATGCACGACATTTACTTAAAGGTGACCAATATAACCAACAAACCGAAGTGCTAGCGCGACAAAAAGACGCCGCTGAGAAACTGGGCTATTACGGCATTAAACCGAAAAGCTTTCAGCCGCACTGGCAACTCTTTGGAGAGAGTTATTTCTTGCGCTACAACAGCCCAGATATTATTTGGCATACGCGCCTATTGCTAGCGCATTTACATGTCAAACAACCCATCGTCCGCGCTAGGTTAAGCCCCTATGGAGATGGGATTCAAGTAATGATCTATTTACCTGATAGGGATAATCTATTTGCGCAAATATGCCAGTGTTTTGATAGCTTGGGATTTAACATATTAGAAGCACGCATACACACCACCCAGCATGACTACGCGCTTGACACATTTCTTATTATGGAACAAGAAGATAGGTCAATTAATTATCGTGACTTGTTAAGTTATATTGAGTATCAAGTCAGTGAAAATTTATCTCTAAATCAAGCTCCGCAACAACCAATCGCGGGCCGATTGAGTCGACAAGTGAAACATATGCCGATAGCTGCTGATATTCAAATTAATCAAGCATCTCAATCACCTAATATTGCTTTGGATATCATTGCATCGGACAGGCCGGGCTTGTTGAGCACTATTGCATTCGTGCTCTACCAACATCATTTTAAGATACTAAACGCCAAGATTAATACGCTAGGTTATCGAGCCGAGGATAGTTTTTTAATTGCGCCAGAAAGTCAGCAAATATCAACGACTGTAGATTACGGCGAGCTAAAACAAGCGCTGCTTGGTCAAATCGGTACCCACTAAATCAATAGGCCGAGTTCTTGGGGTTGATAAATCATATTATCTGCCAACCACTGCTGTGGCATATCTTGCTCGGATAAATAGCCATACATGGCAATGACCGTGCGCATACCAGCCGCTTTTCCAGCTTGAATATCACGCTCTGCATCGCCCACGTAAACGGTATCTTTAGGCAAAAAGCCAAGCTTGTCACAGGCAGTTAATAAGCCCTCTGGAGATGGCTTGGGCTGGCTTACATCATCACCACAAATAAGGCAGGCGCATTGCCCTGATAATCCTAGTTTGCTCATAAGTGGCTGAGAAAATTGCCGGTGTTTATTGGTGACTACACCCCACAGGATATTCTGTTGTGCAAAAGTGTTTAATAAGTCCTGCATACCACCAAACAATTGTGGATCACGGTCAAATACTTGCCCATAAAGGCTCAAGTATTCTGATACATAATCAGCGAATTCAGGATGTTGCTTATCTATGCCAAAGCCGACCTTTAAAAGACCGGTAGAACCATGAGAAGCATATGGACGTATTTCATTTTCTGGCATTGCAGCCAACCCATGCAGCTGACGTTGTAAATTAAGTGCAAAAGCCAAGTCTGGCGCAGTGTCGACCAGCGTGCCATCCAAATCAAATAAGACTAAAGTAGGATGCATTATTTGCCTTGTTTTATAAAGTGCACTAAATAGTTCACTGACACATCTGGGCCAAGGCTGTAAGTCTTTTGCCAAGGGTGATACTGCATACCGGTCATCTGCTTAAGTGACAAATCACTCTCTCTAGCCCAAGTAGCAAGCTCGGATGGCTTAATAAACTTCGCATATTCATGCGTTCCTTTGGGCAATAAGTTGAGTATGTACTCCGCCCCAATCACGGCAAATAAATAAGATTTGGCATTACGATTGAGCGTAGAAAAAAATAGGTCGCCACCAGGCTTCACTAAACGAGCGCAGGCCGCAACCACCGAGGCAGGATCTGGTACATGCTCCAGCATCTCCATACAAGTAACCACATCATATTGTTGAGCCTCTTCAGCCGCCAATTGCTCAGCTGAGCAAACTCGATAATTCACGGCTACGCCTGACTCTAATTGATGCAGTTTAGCCACCTTAATGGCTTTTTCACCCATATCAACACCAGTCACTTGAGCGCCCAACTGCGCCATGGACTCTGACAGAATGCCCCCGCCACAGCCAATATCCACGACCTTTTTTCCTTTTAATGAAACGGCATGGTCGATAAATTCTAGACGTAATGGATTGATTTCATGCAAAGGTTTGAATTCGCTATTTTTATCCCACCAACGGTGAGCTAAATCAGCAAATTTTTTTAATTCTGCATCATCTACATTGCTTTGAATGGTTTCAGCTTTGCTTGCCATAACTGCACGATTTCCTTGATTTCTGTAGGTTCTATTCCAGCATAAACGCCAGGCTGGAAACTTAATTTCTGATATTGCAATTCGCCATCCACCAAAACATGGGTCACTTGCTCTCGTCCGCACGCATAAACCAATTGAGAGATGGGGTCATAGCAAGGCATGCTATTAATGTGTTGTAAATTAACAGCGCAAATATCTGCACGTTTGCCTACTTCTAGACTTCCTATACTTGAATCGGCATTAAGCGCTCTTGCTGCATGTATCGTCGCCATTTCTAATGCTTGCCAAGCAGGCAGAGCGGCTGCATCTTGTTGCTGAGCTTTGGCTAACAGTGCCGCCGTGCGCATTTCCGTCCAAATATCCAATCGGTTGTTACTGGCGCTGCTATCCGTCCCCAATCCGACGTTTAAATCACGCTTTAGCATTGCAGAAATGGGCGCAATGCCAGAGGCCAGTTTTAAATTGGAGCTAGGGCAATGACAAACATTGACGCGATGCGATTGCATTAAATCAAGGTCTTGCTCATTCATGGCAACGCTATGCACTGCAATCAACCTAGGATCCAATACCCCCAGTTGTCGCATACGCTCAATTGGCCTGACTCCGAACTTAGTTAGAGACTCCTCTACCTCTTGCTGAGTTTCATGTAGATGCAAATGAATTGGCAAATCAAGTTGCTCGGCATAAGTGACAATTTGCTCAAAGGTTTTATCGCCTACGGTATAAGGAGCATGCGGTGCCAGTGTAGCGCGAATTAAATCGCTATCTCGCCACTCATCTCGAATGGCTAGGCCCTTGGCCAAATAATCATCGGCATCATGTGCATATTTGGTAGGAAAGTCCATTACCACTAAGCCTATATAGGCTCGCATACCCGATTGAATGGCCGCCTCTGCAGTTGCTTGCGGGAAAAAATACATATCATTAAAACAAGTCACGCCCGACTGCAATAATTCAGCGCAGCCCAACAATGCTCCGTCGCGCACAAAACGCTCTGCGACAAATGACTGTTCGACTGGCCAAATGTGCTGTTGCAACCATTGCATCAACGCGACGTCATCGGCGAGTCCGCGCATCATGCTCATGCCCAAATGCGTATGCAAATTGATCAATCCCGGGATGAGAATGTGACCATCCAATTCCAGTTGTTGCGCAGCATGAAAATGACGATGAATTTCATTTTTGGGTTGAATGGCAACAATCACGCCGTCTTGAACCGCAATTGCATGCTGTTCTAATAATTGACGTTGCGGCACGACAGGTGCAAGCCAATCCGCCTCAATGATGTAATCAACAAATTGTTTATCAGCGATAGCATTCATGCGTTATGTTCCGCAAAAGTAAGCGTTGTAGGAGAAAATACCCAGTTGTCCGCATTCTGCGGTTTGGCAATGGTCAACAATTGTTGCAATTTACTGGGGCTTAAATCTGAATCCCTAGCATTATCACAAAGCCCTCCCCTAAAGCCAAGATAATCAGCTGAAAGTGGTTGCAACAGAGGCACCATTTGTAATGATAAAGAGCCTGCTAAGCCGGTCATTAAATGCAATCCTTGCGCTTGCACTACCCAAGACTGCAAATCCTTGATGCTAATGTGATCTAATAGCGACAAACCGTTTTTTTCACGCGTGTCCCACATCACCCCCGCGAAGCCAGCAGAGGCAATGTGCCGTAGCATATCTTGTGGGTAGCGATCTTCTGCGAAAAGCACTGCAATAAGCGGGATATCGGTACTTAAATTAGCCAATTTACTCAGTGCGATATCCGCATATTGAATGTTCAACATCGCCACCTTTACGAAATCAATACCGCATTCTGCAGTGGCTAACACAATTTCCTCTATCCCTGGGGTATCAGGTGCAATATCCCCTATCGTGGCGCTCGTCGTTGCCCGTTTATTGATAAATGCGCTGATATTGTGAATATCATTTAATGCCAAACCGCCAAGCGCTCCGTATTGTGGGGCTTTTAAATCAATTAAATCGACACCCGCATGCAGCGCCAATTCGCATTCTTGAAGATTTTTTACACTCACCAATAACTTGGTCATCGTGACTCCGGATACTGTGCTATTTTTTCTGCTAACCATTGCCATGCCTGCCATTCCCTCTCCCCCGCAGTTTTACTGATGGCATTGTGCAAATATTGCATCTCTTGTTTGATCTGAGCTATGGGTAAAAGATGCAATCGACTGACCAAGACGGCAAGCTCAATCACCGCATTTTGTGCTCGGTTATATCCGGCGAATGCAGATAGCGTTTTACTCTCTAGCACATCAAAGTAAAGGGTGGGACGCAATTCATCATCTTCAACCTGCTGTAATTTCAGCGTCTGATAAGATAATGCAGAATCTAACACCCAAGCCTGATTATCTCGTTTAAGCGTCCAACATTCGTGACCTATGAGCGCTCCAGCAAACACGCGCACATCATCTGTCATATTTAAGGTGGCGCGCCCTTGTTGGAGTAAATTGTCTAGACTAGTTGAGGGTCGATAAGGGGCAATAAGAACTTGATGATTGCGTCGGCGTATACCAAAAGGAGCAATGTGCGGATTGCCTTGGGCATCTTCACTGACGACAATAAGCTCAAAGATGGGCTCGCGCGGTGAGCTCATTTTTTCTTATCTTTCATGGTCAACTCTCTATGCGCAGCTTTTCCTCTTGGATCACTTGCAACGCTATTCACCCCCCACTGTAATTCTTCATCTTGGGTATAGCGCTTTTTGAGTTGCCAAGCGATTTGAGCACGCGCCAACTCAACCCCCAAATAAAAGGCATGAGACGCATCATCAGCCACATTTAAATGCGGATATAAGCGAAATGGATCAATATCGTGACGCATGCCCTCTCGGTTATAAATGTATATCCCATCCTCCGCCACTTGTATGCGGAAATTATCGTCTTTAATCATGTCAGCAAATGCTTTAATTTCGTCAGGGCTATAGGGGAAAGGTTTGCGTTCATGCAAACCCAACAGCGCATTACTGTAGCTTCTTGGCAGACGGTTATCTTGTTTAGCCGCAAACATCATACGTCGTGCAATATCAGCCTCTGCCACTGCATTGACGGCGTGTGGACTCACCGAGGTAGTCAATACTGCTTGGATATTCAGCTCTGCAATCATGCCGAACAACAATGCATTAATACCTGTAGTGTCTGCCTCGGTTAATTCAGTTAAATTGCCCACCCCCATCATGATAGAAATGTCAGGATAACGTTTGCGCAAGCGCGAATAACGATTGATGGACTCGGTAAATCCAAATGGAATGGGCTCTAAAATAGGGTCTGCAATAAATGGCTTATTCCATAATTGCATTTGTTTGATGGCGCGATACAAACTAGCCAAATTGCTGGGTTTTGTGGGGATGATGATGGGTGTTGCATCGACTTCCTGCGCCACCCATAATGTTTTTTCGTTCAAACTGAGTAAGTAATCCGCTCCAGATTGCCCAGCTAACAATAACTCCTCAACTTGCAAAGAATCTACACTTACACGCATACCAAGTTGTTTGAGCGCCTTTATGCTATCGCGTAAATGATTAAAGGGAGTGTTAGGCATACAGCCCAAATCAATCACATCCGCACCTTGTCGCTGATAGTGTTGTGCGCGCACTATAATGTCATCGACACTCAAGAAAGGAGCATCGACAATCTCAGCAAAAATCAATGTATTGTGTTGCGATAGGTCGGATTGTTTACCTTGTTGTCCAAAAAACTGAGGCAAATCTTTTAAATCGTTAGGCCCTCTTAATACAGGAATGCCATATTGTTGCTGCAAAGCTTCCAAATCTCCCACACACAAACCTGGAACGATTAACTTATCAGTGTCAGGAAGTTGGGCTAAGCGTCTAGAAATCATTTGCGGAGTCATCAGTGCAGCGACGGAGACCCCTAAATTCATGACTTGCGGCTCAAATGATTTTGGCTGGATGGATTCCAGTACGCGATGCAAACTGTTTTCAGCTAGTTTGCCAGTAAGAAAAAGGATTTTTTCAGTCACAAGCGTAAAGAAGGTAGAGATAAGCTGGGCATTCTAGCATGCTAATTTGCTTGCGCAGACTAAGCACCAAGGCCGCGAATGGCTTGCGCTAGGGCCGGAATACTGTCAACCACCGTGGTTTCCTCAAAATTAGATAATTTGGCGACATTATCTAGATCTATTTTTCGCGGATACACGTTGACCCATTTTTGTTTAGGTGCCTCAGATTCGAGCTCAGTTGCCGTATCACAGGCAAACACGATACTGGGTACGCGACATTTTCCAGCTTGCGCATAGATGTTAGTAATCAAAGTATCCGAAATGCCACATACCATTTTGGCCACTGTATTAGAGGTGCATGGAGCAATCACCACCCTGTCATAAACACCTTTATAGAACAATTCAACTGGGACAGAACTGGCCGTCTTGTCTTGATAGACCTTGCCTATTTGATGTTGATATCCATATTGTTGCAAGATTTCTGCAGCCGCTTTGCTTAAGAATAAATCAACATTATTAAGCCCATGCATTACTTCCATACATTCACGCAAGTAGTGTCCTGAGCCGGTAATTCCCCAAGCGATACGTTTGTCTGCCACAAGTGACCTTAAGCAAATGGATGGTCCAACACGATGGTTTCATCGCGCTCGGGACCTGTGGAAACGATGGCAACTGGAACGCCACATAACTGCTCAAGGCGTTTTAGATAGTTTCTTGCATTGGCAGGCAATTGATCCCACTGACTTAAGCCAAAAGTGCTTTCTGACCAGCCTGGCAAGGTTTCGTAGACGGGTTGGCAACGCGCGACATCGTCTGCACCGATTGGTAAGGTATCAACCATTTGTCCATCCAACTGATATCCGGTACAAATCTGCAATTCTTGAATGCCGTCTAATACGTCCAGCTTGGTGATACACAGTCCAGTCAGACCATTGATTCGCGCAGATCTGCGCAATGCAGCCGCATCGAACCATCCACAACGACGCTTGCGTTTCGTCACAGTGCCAATTTCTTGGCCTTTGTTGGACATTTGATGACCTGGCATATCTGGTGTTTCGATATCCAACTCACTCGGGAAAGGCCCGCCGCCCACACGGGTGGTATAGGCTTTGGTAATACCCAACACATAATGCAATAAACTAGGCCCAACACCTGTACCCGCAGAAGCTTGACCAGCTACACAATTGCTCGATGTCACATACGGATAAGTCCCGTGATCAACATCTAACAGAGTGCCTTGAGCACCTTCAAACAAAAGATTATCTCCGCGAGCGTTGGCGGCATAAAGTTCGGCAGAAATGTCAGCGACTAACGGTTTAACATGGGCAGCCATCGCTAAGGCACTGTCCAATTGCTGTTGAAAATCAACAGCCTTAGTCCCCAAATATTGCGTCAATACAAAGTTATGATAATCCAACACATCAGCCAATTTGTCGGCAAATTGCTGTGGGAAAAACAGGTCATACAAGCGCAAGGCTCGACGGGCAACCTTGTCTTCGTAGGTTGGGCCTATGCCTTTACCTGTCGTGCCAATTTTCTTGTCAGCAGAGCGTTTTAACTCACGCGCTTGATCGAGCGCAACATGATAGTCGAGGATTAATGGGCATCCTGGACTGACTTTTAAACGAGAGCGAACTTCTAAACCACCCTGCTCTAGGCTATCAATCTCCTTGAGCAAATGAGCGACATCCAGTACCACTCCATTGCCTATGTAGCATTTCACGCCATCTCGCACAATGCCAGAAGGCACTAGGTTCAATTTGAAAACCCGTTGTGCAGCGCCTTGCCCCACTACAAGGGTGTGCCCTGCATTATGCCCGCCTTGAAAACGCACCACCCCTTGGGCGTGATCAGTCAGCCAATCGACGATTTTTCCCTTACCTTCGTCACCCCATTGGGTACCAATTACTACGACATTTTTAGCCATTATTTCCTGCTTGTTATATTGAATTGATTAAAACCTAAAAACTTTGCATACCTAGAGTGGTATTACACCCCACTTACCTGATTGTTTGACCAACTGGCGCTTACATGCAAGCTCATCGCGATGTTCAGCGTGGCCAGGTAAATCGACAATCACCACTTCTCCCTTTTGACGTAAAGCGTCTATGGTTTGCTGCAACTCTTTATCCTGGATATCGAAAGGAGCAAGAATCGCATCCAGATGAACAGCAGTTTGTGCAAACTGTAATAAACCTCGCATATCTAAACTAAACCCAGTGGCGCTTCTCGCACGACCAAATACTTGTCCTACACTGTCATAGCGCCCACCCAATGCTAACGCGCCAGCACAGCCAGGAACATAAGCTGAGAACAACATACCACTGTGATATTGATATCCGCGCTGCTCAGACAAATCAACGCATACCTTAACGCCCAATTGCACTAGGGCATTAGCAGCTACACGCATATCTGACAAGGCTTGGCTGATATTGGAAATTTTTGGCAAGCGTTTTTCTGCTTCCTGCAAAACCGAAATATCTCCATTTAACTCAAGCAAACTTAAAATTGCTGTACGCGTTCCTGCGTCAGTATTGTTTAATATCGCCTTAACTCTGCTTGCATCTTTAACTTGCAATGCTTCTTGTAGCGCTTGCTTATCCGCCTCAAGCAACTGGCTTTTTTCCAGCAAAGTAGCAAATATCCCAACATGGCTAAAGTCCACCAGAATATCTTGTCGGCCAAGAAGTCTGAGAGCTTTGACCATCAATGTTTGAATTTCTATATCGCCTTCAACTCCGGCGTGACCAAATAATTCCGCCCCTACTTGAATCGGTTCACGCGTTTGCATTGCACCGTCGGGCAGTGTTCTGAGTACATTTCCGGCATAACAAAGTCTTGTGACACCTTGTTGATTGAGCAAGTGCGCATCAATACGAGCAGCCTGTGGGGTAATGTCAGCACGGACTCCCATGAGTCGCCCCGTCAACTGATCCACTACTTTAAAGGTTGCAAGATCTAAGTCGCGCCCAACCCCAGTCGTTAAGGACTCAACATACTCCATCATAGGTGGAATAACGAATTGATAGCCATGAACAGCGAATAAATCTATTAACTGTCTACGCCATTGCTCAATTTGGCCAGCTTCAGCGGGAAGAATATCCTCAATGTGCTCTGGCAATAACCAACGATGCATCATGTTGCGATACGCTTTTAGCGCTTACCCCCTTGTTGTTGACGCATATATTTGAAAAACTCAGAATTCGGCTCTAGCACCATCACGTCGCTCTTGCTCTTAAAGGTATTGCGATAGGCTTCTAGACTTCTGTAAAAAGCATAGAACTCAGGATTTTTGCCATAGGCAGCCGCATAAATCTCGGCAGCTTTGGCGTCACCCTCGCCCTTAGTCTTTTGGGCTTCACGGAATGCTTCCGCCACAATCACCTCTCGTTGACGATCAGCGTCGGCACGGATTTTCTCGGCCGCAGCAGAGCCTTCGGATCTAAGCTGATTAGCGACACTTTTACGTTCAGCTTCCATACGGTCATACACCGAATTACTTACATTTTCAGGTAAATCCACACGCTTTAAGCGAACATCGAGAACTTGAATACCAATTTGACGAGACTCGCGGTCAGCACGCTGACGCAGAATTTCCATAATCTGACTGCGCTCACCCGAAACTACATCATGTATGGTGCGCTTACCGAATTCTGCGCGCAGACCATCGTTGACCATTTGTGACAGTCTTCGCTCTGCTTGGGCCTCATCCCCTCTTACTGAAACATAATATTTCTTAGGGTCGATAATGCGCCATTTAACAAAAGAGTCGACCAAAACATTCTTTTTCTCACTGGTGATGAAACGATCGGGCTCTTCCCAGCTGAGCGTCAAAATTCGGTTGTCAAAGTAGGTTACTGAGTCAACAAAGGGCATTTTAAAATACAGCCCCGCTTGTTGTTTGACAGATATCACTTCACCCAAGCGTTTAACCAAGGCATATTCTCTCTGATCGACTGTAAATGTGGCGCTCGCCATCAAAATCAGTATTAACAATAATCCAATTAAAAACAAACCAATATTACGCATAGATTCCATTATTCTCTCTCCCTTCCTCGACTTGCATCACGACTGCGACTTTTGTCGCTAGCACCGTCTGTGGTTGGAGCAACCGTGCTATTTACTTCAGGATTGTTAGTTTTGTTGCTATCACTGGCGCTGAGTAATTTATCAAGTGGCAAATACAATAACTGATTACCAGCTTTTTGATCCACCAAGACCTTGCTGACGCTAGACAAAATCTGCTCTTGCGCTTCAATATACAGGCGCTGACGAGTTACCTCTGGAGCACGCTGATATTGCGCCAAAATTTGATTAAAACGGCTGGCATTACCTTGCGCCTCATTAATTACACGTGTTTTGTAACCAGCAGCCTCTTGTGCCAATCTGGAAGCCGTACCACGTGCCTTAGGAATCACATCATTAGCATACGCTTGACCTTCATTCTTTTGTCGCTCTAGGTCCTGCTTAGCTTTTACTGCATCCTCAAATGCTGCTTGTACCTGCTCAGGTGGTTGAGCGTTCTGCATGGTCACGCTAACCACATTAATGCCAGTTTTATAGCGGTCCAGAATGGATTGCATTAACTTTTTGGTATTCACTGCAACCTCTTCACGGCCTTCATACAGAACAAAGTCTAGCTTGGATTGACCAACAACCTCGCGTATCGCTGTTTCGGCAATGCTGCGCACAGACTCTTCTGCACTTCGGTTATTAAACAATGTGTCTTCAACGTTTTTAAGATTGAATTGGACAGCGATTTGTAAATCAATAATGTTCTCATCGTCAGTCAACATCAATGATTCTCTCAACTCCTTACTGCGCCCAGAGTTAACATCGCTTGATCGATATCCCACCTCAACAGTGCGGACTTGTTCCATATTCACAATCGAGACCGATTCAATCGGATAAGGCATATGCCAGCGCGGGCCCGGCATTGTCGTTTCGACATGTTTACCGAATCGCAAAACAACACCACGTGAACCTTGGTCAACAATATAAAATCCTGTCGCCACCCATACAAACAAAATCAATCCAATCACAGGCATCACAGGAACCTGATTATTTGGCTGATTGTCTTTGGGCGCAGATCCTCCAAAGAGAGCACGGATTTTTTGGCCGAAGGCTCTTAAAGCCTCGTCTAAATCAGGAGGTCCCTCCGGATTTCGCTTACCCCAACCTGAATCATTCGCCATCTCTACTCCATCCTTGAATATTACTGTTCATACGCCTGCGCTGATGTCAAAAATTGACGAAAAGCTTGATAGTGCTCAGTTAATGCTTGCATAAGCAAGTCAAAACCTTCACCTGTTTTGGCCGAAACTAAAACCTTACAAATTTTACCATATTCATCGCGCTCAAACCCGGCAGGAATGCCTGTTCTGTCGATCTGATTTAAGACTAATATTTGAGACACATCCTGCGCACCAATTTCATGCAGAACTTGATTGACTGCAGCGATTTGCTCATCACGATTGGGTGAGGCCATATCCACGACATGCAGCAACAAATCTGCTTGAACTGACTCTTCCAATGTAGCGCCAAAAGCCTCCACCAGTGCATGAGGTAAATGTTTGATAAAACCTACCGTATCCGAAATGACCACTTGACCACATTCGGGAATATATAATTTGCGCGAAGTGGTATCCAAAGTCGCGAATAATTGATCGGCAGCCAACACATCAGCGTGCGTCAAGCGATTGAAAAGCGTGGATTTTCCAGCATTGGTATAGCCCACAATAGACACGCTCAAAACATTAGAGCGTTTGCGTGAGCGACGTTGCATTCCTCGTTGCTGTTTGAGTTTTTCCAATTTTTCGCGTAGCTGTTTAACCCTAACTCTAAGCATACGGCGGTCAAGTTCCAATTGGGTTTCACCAGGGCCCCCGCGAACACCGATACCCCCTTTTTGCCGCTCTAAGTGGGTCCAGCCACGAACTAAACGAGTTGATAAATGTTCGAGTTGAGCAAGCTCAACTTGCAATTTACCCTCATGGCTTTTGGCTCTTTGGGCAAATATTTGCAAAATCAGCCCGGTCCTATCAGTGACTCGGCATTCCAAAAATTTTTCTAGATTTCTTTGTTGTGATGGGCTGAGATCATGACTAAACAAAGCAAGCTTAGCATCATGCGCCTGCATTAATTGTTTAAGCTCTTCTACTTTGCCGGAGCCTAGGAAATATTTTGGGTCGGGGCGATCGCGTCGGGCTTCAAGTACATTGCGAACAGTCACACCACTGCCAGTGGCGAGGTGTTTAAACTCCGCAAGGTCTTCTTCATACCCTGCAGAGCCTAAATCGATAGAAACTAAAACTGCGGAAGGATGAACGGCAGGCCGATCGAACATAGGACTGCCGAAAAATTATTCGTCGCCAACAATCTCAGGCATCGCAACATTGCGTCCTGGAACGATTGTAGATATCGCGTGTTTGTAAACCATTTGAGTTACGGTGTTTTTCAAAAGAATCACGTATTGATCAAAAGAATCCACTTGTCCTTGTAACTTGATACCATTCACTAGGTAAATAGAAACTGGAACATGTTCCTTTCTCAGTGCGTTTAGGAATGGGTCTTGTAGCATTAGCCCTTTTTGATTCATGTCAGTTACCTTTCTTATTAATAAATATTATTGAATGCTGTTTTCGTAAACAGCCTAGTTATGACAGTATTGTAAAGCCTTTTGTTCGATTCACACGCACAAATATTAAAAAAACTGTTGAAGCCGTTTGAGTACCACTTCTCTGCCCAATATATACATCACTTCATTAATGCTCGGGGATTGTGCAGATCCCGTAAGAATAACTCTCAGTGGCATGGCGACTTTGGGAAACTTCAGACCATTATCTTGAACAATTTTATCGATGACATGATGCACAGCGTCTGCAGTCCACTCACTTGTTTTGAGCAGCTCAATCAAATTGCTTAATACAGGCTTAATATCATCCGTTAAATGTTTTTCTAATTGATCTTGCGCCGGTTCAGGTGTTTGGTAAAAGTACACCAATGAGTTTGCTAATTCCTGTAGCGTTTGAGTGCGTTCGCGATATAGTGCGATTTGCTGGGTCAAAGTCTCATGAGACACATTCTGTATTCCCAACTGCTCTAGGCGCACGGCAATATCATCCGCCAAACCTGAAAGGTCAGCTTGTTTAATATAATGAGCATTTAACCAATTCAATTTTTCTGTATTGAACTGTGCAGCGGATGGAGTGATATGGTCTAAATCGAACCATGAGCAAAATTGCTGCATATCAAAGATTTCATCATCACCATGTGACCAACCTAAGCGGGCTAGATAATTTAATACTGCCTCAGGCAAGTATCCATCTTCGTGATACTGCATCACACTGACTGCACCATGACGCTTGGACAGTTTTTGACCGTCATCTCCTAAAATCATGGATAAGTGTGCATATTTTGGCACTGGCGCTCCCAATGCTCTAAGCATATTGATTTGCCTTGGCGTATTATTCACATGGTCATCACCACGAATGACATGGCTAATTTTCATATCGTAATCATCCACGACCACGCAAAAGTTATAGGTGGGTGTTCCATCTGCGCGGGCAATAATTAAATCATCAAGCTCCTCGTTAGAAATACGTATGGATCCTTTGACCAAATCATTCCATTCAACAAAACCGGTTTGCGGATTTTTGAAACGTATCACTGGCGGTACATCTTGAGGCGCGTTGGGGAGTTGCTTTCCTGCTTCAGGGCGCCATCTTCCATCATATCGGGGCTTCAAGCCCTGCTGCATCTGTGATTCACGTAATGCCTCAAGTTCCTCTTTGGATGCATAACAGTAGTAGGCATGACCTTGTTCTAGCATTTGCTGGATGACCTCACGATATCGAGGCATACGCTGCATTTGATAAAAAGGACCTTCGTCATAATCTAAGCCCAACCAATGCATGCCATCCAAAATTGCCTGTACGGCCTCGGGAGTTGAACGTGCTACATCGGTATCTTCAATACGTAAAATAAACTGACCATGATGTTTGCGCGCATATGCCCAAGAAAATAATGCAGTACGTGCGCCACCAATATGAAGAAAGCCTGTAGGACTAGGAGCAAAGCGGGTTCGGATTGTCATATAATTCACAATTAAAAAATTGGGCGCATTTTAGCATGCGCGGATTATTTGGTAAGTGACTAATGCTGCCAGCAAACAAACATGGATGGAGTCAGTGCATGAAAACGGAAATCATTGGCTATATCGCCGCCCTACTCACTACACTTGCATTTTTGCCACAGGCTTTGCACTCATGGCAGTCAAGAGATCTTTCTGGCATCTCCTTACCTATGTATGCCCTATTCACGACCGGAGTAGCCCTATGGTTTATATATGGCATCGCCATTCAGAGTTGGCCTGTGATTGTTGCGAATGCGATTACCTTTGTTTTTGCAGCATTGGTTTTGATACTAAAATTCATGCATATACGCAAAAAATAAAAGTTACATCCCTCTTGATTGCCAACTTCCACCCAGCGCTTTGAAAAGATTGACACTGGCTTCTAATCTGGCTTGTTGGCTTTGCACATAACTTAAGTTAGCCTCATTCAATACCCTCTGCGCGTCCAACACATCGATGTAGGCAGAATAGCCAGACTGATAGCGATTATTTGCAATTTCCAAAGCTTTTTCCGCCGCTGCAAGACTTGCTGCCAAAGCAGACTCCCGTTCGGTTTGCTGACGCAAATTTACCAATGCATCATTCACTTCTTGGAAAGCTTTTTGTAGTACAGCCTCATATTTTGCAATCAATTGCTTTTGCATAGCGCTAGCTTGGTCTACTCTAGACTGTAATCGACCACCATTAAAAATGGGAAGATTTAGACCCAATCCCACTCCCCAAACTCGGGCCGGCGGAACAAATAAGTCACTTAACAATAAGCTCTCCCCACCATAATAAGTGGTCAGGGAAATGGATGGGTACAAGGCAGATTTTGCGACGGCCATATTGGCATTAGCAGCCACCATTTCTTGTTCCACTTGCCGAATATCAGGACGATTGTCCATCAATCTTGATGGGATGCCTGCTGGAGGGATGGGAGCTAGAGGTAATTTCAGCTGCTTCTCGACATCCAAAGATAGGCGCATATCTCCGGTCAACAAAGCCAATTGATTACGAACGATTTCTTGCAAACGTTTCAAATCTGCTAACTGCGCTTGTAAGTTAGTGTATGCAGTTGTTGCTTGGTGAACATCAAGTGCAGAAACCACCCCGCCCTCGAATCTTCGTTGTGTCAGTGCTAAGCTCTCTTGTCGAATTTGGATATTACGTTCAGTAATCACAATTTGGGAATGCAAACTGAGATACAGCAAATAATGATTTACAACGAGACTTTGCAAAGACCAAACAACTGTCTCTTTGGCAAATCGTGAGGCCATTGCAGCGGCTTTAGCAGACTCTTTTGCTGCGCGTAACTTGCCCCAGAAATCAAGCTCAAAAGTGCTGCCTAATCTTAAATTGAAGGTTGTTCTCTTTGGCTCCATGCCACCGAATAAGGGAATTGGACCTCTTTCAGTAATACGCGATTTAAGTGCACTTGATTGCAAACTAATATCTGGTAAAAGTGCTGCCCCGACCTCGCGCATATAGGCATCAGCCTGCTCAATATTGGCAACTGCCATAGCCACATTGGGGTTGTGTTG
Source organism: Methylophilaceae bacterium (assembly GCA_009926205.1). GTDB lineage: Bacteria > Pseudomonadota > Gammaproteobacteria > Burkholderiales > Methylophilaceae > RFPI01. The sequence goes on along the minus strand of RFPI01000004.1, from coordinate 35,773 downwards.
CATCGCTTTCGTTACTAATCGATTTAATTGCTCATCTTGATACATCTGCCACCAATCACCCGTTAATTGCTGGCTTTGTTGCGCATCAATGGTGAAGTTGTATTGCTCAGGCATGTCTGATTTCGGGCGAACGAAATCTGGCATGAGCGAACATGCACTTAAGGCATTAATAATCACAAGAACGAGTAATGATGATTTAAGTTGCATTTGAATCTTTTTATACGCCATTGATTTATATTGAAAGAGTTTATTCATCTTCTGGCAGATGACCATGCTGACGAATATGGTGGCCAGATAACCACGTAAAGAAAAGCGGAATGAAGACGGTGGCTACGAAGGTGGCCATCAACATTCCACCAAAAACCCCTGTTCCCATAGACTGTCGAGCAGCCGCGCCAGCCCCAGTCGCGAATACCAAGGGAATAATCCCTAATACAAATGCCATCGACGTCATCACGATCGGTCTAAATCGTAGTCTTGCAGCCTCAAGAGCCGCGTCAACAATAGGCATACCTTCTTCCATTTTTTGACTGGCAAACTCAACAATCAAAATAGCATTCTTCGCTGCCAATCCAATTAATGTAATTAAACCAATTTGGAAATAAATATCGTTGGTCATACCCCGAGCTAATACCGCCAGTAAAGCGCCTGTCATCGCAAAGGGAACAGCCATAATAACAGCCAAAGGTAACGACCAAGTTTCAAACTGTGCGGCAAGAATTAGGAAAACCATCACAATAGCGAAACCGAAGGCAAAAAGTGCAGCATTACCTGTGCGCTTTTCTTGGTAGGCCTGAGCTGTCCAAGCAATTTTGTAACCATCAGGCAAATTGTCTTTAGCCATTTGCTCAACCAAGGCGATTGCCTCCCCTGAGCTTACTCCAGCAGCGCCACTGCCAAACACTTTGGCGGACAGCAAGCCGTTATATCGCTCTAATTGTTCTGCACCAACCATATTACTCACTCGACTTATCGCCGAAATCGGCACCATATTGGTTTTACCATTCAAATTGCTACGTACATAAACCCTGCCAACATCTTCAGGGCTCATGCGGAACTCCGGCTCGGCTTGCAATTGAACACGATATGTACGCCCATTTTTTGTAAAATCATTCACATAAAAAGAGCCCATGGTGCTTTGCAAAGTCGCATAAATATCGCCTAAGCGGATTCCTTGCGAGAGTGCTTTTGCTTCATCCACTTCGATAAATAATTGCGGCACAGTCGGTCTAAAGAAGGTGTTCAGCCCCGTTAATCTTGGTTCAGCTTTCAGCACTTCAAGAAAACTATTCGTAACTTGAGCTAGCTTGATAGGGTCGGTTTCACGTTGACTCTGCACATAGACCTCAAAACCACCTGCAGAACCGAGTCCTCGGATAGATGGTGGATTGACGGCGATTGCCAAGCCATCTGGCTGGCTCATCCCTATCCCAAATAATTGACCCACAATCTGTTCAGCCGACTTTTGACGCTCTTTCCAATCTTTAAGTCTTACAAACATAGTAGCAGCATTGGTTTTATTTGCCCCTGTCAGCAGCTCGAAACCATTAACGGCAAATTCATGCGCAACGGCTGAGTCTGGAGCAATTGCAGCACGAACATTTTCTGTTGTATGAGTGGTTCGCGACAAAGTCGCACCATCGGGCATCATAACAATCGTCACCACATAGCCTTGATCTTCAGGTGGGACAAAGCCCGCAGGGACAATTCTGAAAAGAGCAGCCACGATAAGCACTATGACGGCAAAAATAATTGCGCCTATCAATTTGTGAACCAAGGTTTGTTTAACGATATGCGTATATAAATGCGTAAATCGCGTAAATTTCTCGTTAAACCAATGAAAAAATCGATTGTGCTGGTGATTTGCGCTCAATATGATGGCGCACAATGTAGGAGTTAGGGTTAATGCCACCACCCCTGAAATCACCACAGCAATTGCTACCGTGACTGCGAATTGACGGTATAGCTCACCAGCAATTCCGCCTTGGAACGCGACTGGTACAAATACCGCGCACAACACTAACACGATAGCAACTACAGCCGCCTCAACTTGATGTATCGACTTCATCGCGGCGTGCAGGGGATCAAGACCCTCTTCTTTCATCAGTCGCTCGGTATTTTCCAGCACGACGATGGCATCATCCACCACAATTCCAATTGCCAAAATCATGGCAAACAATGTGAGTAAATTAATAGAAAAGCCAAACAGATAAAGGCCCGCAAATGTACCTATCAGCGAGATTGGTACCGCAATAATGGGAATTAAGGTGGCACGCCAGCTTTGCAAAAAGAGGAAAACCACCAACACAACGAGTACCAATGCCTCACCAAAGGTATGAAGCACTTCTTCAATGGTTGCTTTAACGAAATCACTAGTGTCATAAGGAATACTAAACTGCATCCCTTTTGGAAAGGTCTGTTGCAGCTCTTGCATTTTGGATTTGATATTGGCCGCAGTATCTAGTGCATTAGCGCCCGTTTGCAGAAAGATTGGGATGGCAACACCGGGCTGACCATCTAATGCAGATGTAACGTTGTAATTCTGTGCGCCCAATTCGATACGAGCTACATCTTTAAGGTAAAGCACTCCATTCGGCCCGTCGGCACGCAGAATAATATTGCCGAATTGCTCAGGGTCAACCAACCTACCCTTAGCGGTTACGGTGTATACCAATTGTTGCGAGGATGGAGCAGGCTCTTGACCTATCTTGCCAGCTGCATATTGATTATTTTGTGTTGCGATCGCTGCAGAAATATCCGATGTGGTGACGCCCAGCTGAGCCATCCGATCTGGGCGGAGCCAAACGCGCATGGAATAGTCCTGTCCTCCAAAGATGGTGGCGTCGCCAACGCCTTTCACCCGTTTTAACTCGTCTAAAATATTTAAGGTTGCATAATTACTCAAATAAAGTCGGTCATGAAGCTTGTCTTTTGAGGTCAGCATCACCACGAGCAAGATATCGTTTGATTTCTTCTGAACCACAACACCATTGCGTCTAACATCCTCAGGTAATCGAGGAAGGGCAATATTCACACGATTGCTTACATTAAAAGTCGCTTGGTCAACATTGGTTCCCACTTCAAAGGTAGCAGTGATGACTAAGGTGCCGCTGGAGTCAGCGCTGGAGTTAAAGTAGAGTAAGTTATCTACTCCGCTCAGCTGCTCTTCTATAGGCGCAGCCACCGTTTTAGATAAGGTATCAGCGCTAGCACCAGGATAAATGGCAGTAATTTGCACTGTAGGAGGAGCAATTTGAGGATATTGTGCAACGGGGAGTTTAAAAGCTGCTGCGAGACCAGCAAGAACAATCACAATAGATAAAACAGAAGCAAATATTGGTCGAGTAATAAAGAAGCGGGTCATATTCATTTGCTTGCTCGAGATTTATTTAGCTGGATGAGCTGCGGGAGCAGATTGCGCTTGAGGTGCTTGACCAAAAGGATGTGGATTTACAGGAGCTCCTGGACGAATTTTGATTAAATTATCAACAATCACCTGATCACCGTCCTGAATACCCTCGGTTACAACCCACTGTCCTTGATACCAGCCAACCTCTTTGACTGGCTTTACCATAGCAATATGGCCTTTATCTTGCTGATGCGCTACAAACACAAATTTTCCTTGCTCACCTGTCAGCACTGCGGTTTGTGGCAATAAGTAGACGCCATCTCTTTGACCAGTGACCACTCTTGCCCTGACAAACTGGCCAGGTAATAACTGATGATCAGGATTGTCGAAAGTTGCTCTTAGTTCTTGCGTGCCAAGGCTAGGATTGATTTGACTTGCGGAAAAATTTAATTTTCCAGGGCGGGAATACTCTTGTCCATTCGGTAAAATCAGACTCACTTTTTTGACTTTATCCTCGGTCAAAAAACCACCCACATTAATCAAATCGCTTTCAGATAGACTAAATCTCACCCAAATCGGATTTATTTGTGAAATGGTAGTGAGTAAGCTTGTGTTGGCAGAAACCAAAGCACCTTCAGAAAATTGAAAACGACCTGAAACCCCATTTACTGGAGCCGAAACTGATGTATAGGATAAATTCAACTCAGCCTCTCTTACGCTCGCCTGCGCTTGTAAGACACTTGCCTGCGCAGTAGCACTATCAGTGGTGGCGTTGTCGTACTCTCGTTGGCTGATCGACTGAGTGGCCAGAAGATTCTTTAAACGTTTTTCTTCACGAGAAGTTTGCTCAAATCTAGCTTTGCTAGCTTGTAAATTGGCTTTAGCCTGTTGCAAGGCAATTTGAAAAGGCGCAGGGTCAATTTGAAACATCACCTTTCCAGCTTGAACAGTTTCACCCTCGTTGTACATGCGTTTAATTAGGATACCGCCAACACGTGGGCGAATCTCAACCTCTTTAGCCCCTTCGGTCTGAGCGACAGCTTCGGTTTGAATTGGTACAGAGCTAGATTGAACTTGTAACACTGATACAGGCAAAGGCATATTAGCCATTGCATTAGGAGAAGAATTGGTTTTGTTATCGCAAGCCGCAAGAACTGCCAATGAGAGAAAAAGTAATGTTTTTAGGATCTGCTTGTGAGTCAACATTATGCGCTTAGACTTTCATTCTTTTTTGATTAATCTTTCTTTAATCATGGATTATACAGGGATACCGAGTGACATGACGGTATCGAGTATGAATAAATAGTCTAGGATTAATTTCTTGTACCGGCTTTCGTTTCTTTGGGCACATAAATATTCGTATCCTTAAGGCAGGATTTTGATGACTTGTCTGGGCAACTTTCTCGTAATTTACACAAACATGAATTTGCTACAACCTGCTCTAATAAATCTAAAAAATCTTTTTGACCTTGTTTTTGCGCCATATCAAGTTTTTGCGCCATATCAAAACCCTTTCCTCAAAAAAAACTATGCTGCAACCTGCTATAATTTACCACGGCTGTACTAAAATATAGCAGCTAAATATTTAATTAATTTATTAAATATCAAGTCCAACCCATTGAAAATAAATATTTACTGGTTAAAAACCAGACTGTAGCAGCGGAGAATTTATGTCAGCCCATGTGATTCCATTTGAGCAACTACGCAATACCGATGTACCCCAAGTAGGCGGAAAAAACGCATCTCTTGGTGAAATGATTTCCCAGTTATCTGCCAAAGGCGTGCGTGTGCCCACCGGTTTCGCGACCACTGCAGATGCCTATCGTGAGTTTTTAGCTCAAGGTGGTCTAGATCAAAAGATTATTTCTGCACTGCAAAATCTGGATGTCGATGATACAAAAGCCTTGGCTGAATGCGGCAAACAAATTCGTGCTTGGATTATGCAAGCGCCCTTCCCAGCTGCTCTAGAGCAAGCAATTGCTGACAATTATGCCGCGCTGACAGCAAAATCAGGCGAAGGTGCAACATTTGCTGTGCGCTCCTCTGCTACTGCTGAGGATTTGCCAGATGCGTCGTTCGCAGGTCAACAAGAGAGCTTTTTGAATATTCAAGGCTTAGACAATATCTTACACGCCATTAAGGAGGTGTTTGCCTCTTTGTACAATGACCGCGCTATCTCATATCGTGTTCATAAAGGCTTCGTACATGCTGATGTCGCCCTATCAGCGGGTGTACAACAGATGGTGCGCAGTGATATTGGTTGTGCTGGTGTCATGTTTACTATTGATACAGAGTCTGGTTTTAAAGATGTCGTATTTATTACTTCCTCTTACGGTTTGGGTGAAACAGTTGTTCAGGGTGCGGTTAATCCTGACGAATTCTATGTACACAAGCCGCTATTAGCTCAAGGCAAGCCTGCCATCGTGCGCCGCACCATGGGCTCCAAGTTAATCAAAATGGTTTTCAGCAATGCCACACAAGCTGGTAAGAGCACGCATACCGAAGAAGTAGCTGAATCTCAACGTGACGTTTACTCGCTTAGCGACAGCGATGTTTTAGAGCTTGCTCAATATGCGATGACGATTGAGCAACATTATGGCTGCCCAATGGATATTGAATGGGGCAAAAACGGTGTTGATAACAAACTCTATATTCTGCAAGCCCGCCCAGAGACAGTAAAGTCTCAAGAGGCTTCAAAGCTAGTCACTGAGACTTTCACACTACAAAAACATGCCGCAAAACCTTTAGTCGTGGGTCGTGCAGTGACGCAAAAAGTGGGTGTTGGTCCAGTGCGTATTGTGCTAGACCCAGCAGAAATGCACTTAGTACAACCAGGCGATGTGTTGGTGGCTGATATGACAGACCCTAACTGGGAGCCTGTGATGAAACGCGCCAGTGCATTGGTGACCAATCGCGGCGGAAGAACTTGTCATGCTGCGATTATTGCGCGTGAGCTTGGTATTCCTGCGATTGTAGGTTCTGTCAATGCGACGGATGTTTTGCGTGAAGGCGAAGTGGTGACCGTATCATGTGCCGAAGGTGAATCTGGTTTTGTCTACCATGGCGCCTTAGAATATGAGGTCAGCTCTCAAGCAAATTCTGAGTTAGCCAAACCGCCATGCAAGATCATGATGAATGTCGGCAATCCCGATATGGCTTTCAGTTTTGCCAAAACTCCTAATGATGGCGTTGGTTTAGCCCGCTTAGAGTTTGTGATTAATAATATGGTAGGCATACATCCCAAGGCGATTTTGAATGTAGACGCTATGCCGGCAACCATGCAAACAACTATCAAAAACCGCGCACGCGGCTATGCCAGCCCTAAGCAGTTCTATATTGATAAAGTGGCGGAAGGTGTCGCAACCATCGCAGCAGCTTTCTATCCCAAACCCGTGATTGTGCGTACATCAGACTTTAAGTCTAACGAGTACAAAAAACTCATAGGTGGCGATATTTATGAGCCAGACGAAGAAAACCCAATGATTGGTTTCCGTGGCGCAGCACGTTACATGGCTGAAGACTTCAAAGAATGCTTCGCCATGGAATGTATCGCCATGAAGAAGGTACGTGAAGAAATGGGTCTCACTAACGTGGAAATCATGATTCCATTTGTGCGTACTTTAGAAGAGGCAAAAGCAGTCACAGATATCCTTGCTGCCAATGGACTTAAGCGTGGCGAGAATGGTTTGCGCTTGATCATGATGTGCGAGATTCCTGCTAATGCATTGTTAGCTGAGCAATTCTTAGAATACTTTGATGGCTTCTCCATTGGCTCAAACGACTTGACCCAATTGACACTGGGTATGGACCGTGATTCCGGTATCCTTGCTGACGGCTTTGATGAGCGTAATGACGCTGTCAAAGTACTACTCACCATGGCTATCCAAACAGCTAATCGTCTTGGCAAATATGTAGGTATCTGCGGTCAAGGTCCATCTGACCACCCAGATTTCGCTGAATGGTTAGTAAAACAAGGTATTCAGTCTGTATCACTGAACCCCGATACAGTCATTGCGACCTGGAAAAAATTAATTAGTAAATAATGTCTCAACGCAGCGCATTCTTTGTCTCCGATAGCACTGGCATCACCGCCAGTGCTTTGGGGAAATTACTCGAGCACTTCCCAGATACAGATTTTAAACAAGTCAGATTATCATTTACTGACACCGAAGAAAAAGTACAAGCCGCCAAAGGTCGTATTGCCCAAGCGCATGAGAAGGATGGTTTTCGACCTGTCGTGATTATGTCCGTTGGTAATAACGAGCTACGCCAGTCCCTTAAACAAGCTAATGCTTATTTTATCGATTTATTTAGCTTGTTTATTGATCCACTCGGTGAGGAACTGCAGCAAACTCCTTTGACAGGCACGGGTATTGCACACGGCATTTCAGGAAGTAATTATGGCGACCGGATGGAAGCCATTAATTTCACCCTTAATCACGATGACGGAATGACCAATAGCGGGCTAGAAGAAGCACAAGTTATCTTGATTGGTGTTTCACGTTGCGGCAAAACCCCAACCAGTATTTATCTAGCCATGCAATTTGGCGTTAAAGCGGCAAACTACCCTTTGATTCCAGAGGATTTTGAACGAGGCAGTCTGCCTGCTGCATTAATGCCACACGTCAACAAAATATTTGGTTTAACCATTAAACCAGAGCGTTTACACTCCGTTCGCAGCGAACGTAGACCAGATAGTCGCTATGCCTCAATAGAAAACTGCCGCGCTGAAATCGCCGCAGCAGAGCATCTAATGCGTCAACTGGGCATATCCATGGCGGACTCAACCAGCCGCTCCATCGAAGAGCTATCCGCCATAATCTTGCAAAAAGTTCAACAAAATAATCAGTAAGCTTGCCACGCAATGATTATTCGAATTAATTAAATTTTCACTACCCACAAAGACGTTTATAATCTACAATTGATTCTGTCTATATTCTTCAAGACAAAATCACTCTGATTGATTAACAAATAAACTGATAAATCAATTAGAGAGTACATAATGAACATCTTCAAGGAGAGTGAAATGAAAAAATACGGTATTTCTTTAGTTACCGCATGACTATTGGCTTCAATGACAACATACGCCGACCCATGTTAGCCACAGGCGGATACGCTTCATCTGTGGGCAAACTAACCGTGATGAAAATGGTGGATGCCAATGGTGACCATATGGTCACAGAAGCAGAATTTAAAGATTATTACAGTGGCCTATTTGATGCCGTCGATACCAATAAAGACGGTATGTTAGATGCTAAAGAGTGGGTAGGCATTGGTAAAAAAGGTGCGGCTATGCTTGGTGATGGCGGTTATGCGCGCACTATTTCAAAACTAGAAGTGATGGATGCAATGGATAGCAACCATGACCACAAAGTGACTAAAGATGAATTCGTTGCATTCCATAAGATGCTATTCAGTGCCATGGATGCATCACAAGATAAACAAATATCTGCTCAAGAATGGGCACAAAAACTGTTGAACTAAACTTTAGTAATGGTTTGATAGTCTTAAAATCAGGCTGAGCTTCAGCCTGATTTTATTTTAACCCTGTGCTGATGTGGAGAACATTATGTCGATTAATCCCAGCGAAATTACACCAGAACATATTTTCCTACAGCGCAGAAAGTTCATGAAACAGCTTGGTTTGGGCTTGGGTGGATTGGGTTATTTGACCTACGCCTCTAATGCAGCAGCCCAGTTAATCAAGCTACCAGCCATCATCGAATCAAAAGAAAAGTCCTCAGAAAAAATAAGCGCTTACGAAGATATCATCAGCTATAACAATTACTACGAATTTGGCACTGGAAAATCTGATCCAGCCAAATATGCACAGCAACTTAATACCCAAGGCTGGCAGATTAAAATCGAAGGTGAAGTTAAACAAACAATAACCTTAGATATGGACGATATACTTAAGTTAGCGCCTTTGGAAGAACGCATATATCGTTTACGCTGTGTAGAGGGATGGTCTATGGTGATTCCTTGGGCAGGCATTCCACTGAGTAGCCTTCTAAAAAAAGCTGGCCTGACCTCTAATGCAAAATTTGTACAATTTACTTCGCTGCACCGGCCGAGTGAAATGTTAGGTCAAAACTCTAATGTATTAGACTGGCCCTATACCGAAGGATTAAGAATTGACGAAGCCATGCACCCTCTTACTCTATTGGGTTTAGGTATCTATGGAAAACCTCTTACCAATCAAAATGGTGCGCCGGTGCGTTTGGTTGTTCCTTGGAAGTATGGATTTAAGAGCATTAAAGCCATTGTGAATATCAAACTTACCGAAAAGATGCCTATCAGCACTTGGATGCAGGCCAATGGTCGTGAATATGGTTTCTATGCCAACGTCAACCCAGAAGTTGACCATCCGCGCTGGTCACAAGCAACTGAAAGAAGACTAGGTGATGGACTGTTTAGTAAACGAAGAAAAACGGAAATGTTCAATGGCTATGCCGATCAAGTTGCCAGTCTTTACCAAGGGATGGATTTGCGCAAATACTACTAAACATGAAAGACTTTTTAATTAAGCGCTTTCCCATATTGCGCAAACTTATTTGGATAGCCTGCCTGATTCCGCTTGGGATACTTATTGATGATATTTTTTATGAGCAATTAGGGGCGAATCCTGTTGAAAAAATTGAACGCCACCTTGGCTTATGGACCCTCATTTTTATATGCATAACACTGTCTGTGTCCCCAATAGTCAAAATAACTAAACAAACCTCTTTGATTGTTTTAAGACGCACCTTTGGACTTTATAGTTTTTTCTATGCATGCTTACATTTATTAGCCTATGTATGGGTGGACTATAGTTTTGATTGGGGAGATATGTGGCATGACCTCTATAAACATCGTTACGTTTATATTGGCTTTTCTGCATGGTTAATGATGATTCCCTTGGCATGCACTTCAAATAAAACCATGATCATTCGACTAAAGCAAAACTGGAAACGTTTACATAGTCTTATTTATCTCATCGCAATTTTCGCCCTATTACACTTCTTTTGGCTCACTAAAAAAGACTACAGTGAGCCATGGATTTATACTTCGATTGTTAGCATGCTGCTCATCTTGAGATTGCGTTGGGTGCAAAAATGGATTTCCTAGGCCAATATTGCTTTCAGTGAAAAGTTTTTATTTTTTTATGGTGACAATGGTTTTACATACGTCATCAAGCGTATCTAACAATAACACTCGCCAAAAATGAAATAATCCATGAGTGCTAGAGCTTACTTTTTTAACGTTCATGCAAACCTCCTGACAATGATTTGATAATCGGTTTCACCATGTAGCTAAATAGATCTCTTTCTCCAACGACAATGTCTGCCGTCACTGCCATACCCAATTTCACTTTAATTTTTGCTGGGGTGTTTTTAGGATCAATTTGAATTTGTGCTCTGTAATAAGTTTGCGGTATTGAACCTGGTAATCCTGCACCAGGCACTGGCGAGGGTCCTTCAGAAATGGTGTCTGGACTAATATTGATCACCTCGCCTTGCGCAACACCATAAACTGTGTAGTCAAATGCATCAAAACGAATTCGCGCAGGCATACCCGTCTTGAGGCTAGCGATATCTGCTGGATTAATTTTAACCTCCATTAACAAACCACTATCCGTAGGCGAGATTTGCATAAGCTCATCTCCGGCACGCAAAACACCCCCTGTGGTATTGATGCGTAAAAACTTAACTACTCCATTTACAGGAGAAATAATGTCGGTGTGATCCAATACGCTTTTACGTTCATTTAAACGTTGGGTATTAGATGACAGCTCATCCTCTAAACGCACCGCTTCTTGCCTTGCCTCTTGCAAGTATTTGTTTTTAGCCTGAGCTTCTCTCGCATCAAGATCTAGAACCTGACGTCGCGCTCGCATGACTTCTAACTCACTCACATCCTTGGTCAGAAACAATTCTTCATTGGTTTTTAGCTCTTGTTGTGCCCATACTCTTGCTTCGCGAATAATGCGCAACTCTTCTTCGAGAGTTTGTTTGCGCTGTTGATAAAACCCCATTTGTGCCGATACAAACTCAGGATATGGAGCAAACTCTGACCCAAACATAAGAGGCTTGCCTTGATACTCCGCTTCAGAGCGAATTAATGCTGCCTTTAAAGAGGCCACTCTGGAGGAGGCTTCTTGAAACCCCGCGACTGCTCGCTCCTTCTCTAATACTGCAAGCACTTGTCCTGCTTTGACTGTCTGCCCTTCTCTTACTTTGATATCACTCAGCGCACCACCGTCCACTGCTTGTATCACTTGAGTTCTAGCTTCTGATGTCACAGTACCCTGAGCTCTTACAGTTCGGTCTATCGTGACATAGCGCGACCATAAGACAAATACAATCAACACCAATAACATAAACAGCAAAATCGAGCGTGGATGAGATTTGTCTTTTTGGTTACCAATATCGAAGAGATCTTTAAATTTACTTTGCATTTTCATTTTTATTCAATCCTAGACTATGCAACTTGTTCTTGTGCTGCAGGTGCCGCACTGGGCTGTTGTAATTGTTGTAAGACTTGCATGGTTGGCCCATCCATCACAACTTTGCTGTTAACCACTACAATAATTCTGCTTACCAATTGTAATAACTCGGTTTTATGGGTGACCACTACCATCGTATCTTCTGCACGCAGCGTATTATTTAATGCATGAATGACTTTGTTCTGTAGGTTTTGATCCATAGAAGCGGTAGGCTCATCTAGCAGCCAAATTGTCGGCTTACGCAGAAAAATTCTAGTCAGATTAACCAACTGTTTCTGCCCGCCTGAGAGGCCTGTGCCACCCTCATTAATTTCCAGTTGCAATCCTTTGGGATGGGTTTGTAATAACGCTTCTTTTAAGCCTGTCAATTCAGCCGCTTGCAGTATCACGTCATCGCCGGGGTCTAACATCCCAAGTATGAGATTTTCTCTGAGTGTTCCAGCAAACAAGCGACCATCTTGCTGCAAATACCCTACGTGCTCAGCCAATACAGGTTTGGATAGTTGGGTGATGTCAACGTCCTGCAAAGTGATCTTGCCTTTTGCCGGTTTATACATCCCGCTGAGCAGTCGCAACAATGTGGTCTTGCCAGATCCAACCGGCCCAATAATGGCAATTTTCTCCCCAGCCTTTATCTGTAAATGCTCAATACGGATGGCACTGCGTGTCTTATCGTAGGTATATTCAACATCTTCAAAACGATAATTTCCAACAATATTGTCCAAAATAACGGGCTGTTCGACATCATGATGATCACTCTCTAAGCGCCAAATTCTGTCTAAGCCATCAATCGCGACTCTTGTTGAGGCCCATTGCATCATTTGTGCCGGAATGGCTGCCACAGGTGCCAGCACCCTGCCAGAGAGAATGGAGCAGGCAATCAGACCACCCATGGTCAACTCGCCTTTGGTAATCAAATATGCACCAAATGCCACCATGCTCACATAGGCAGCTTGTTGGAAAAAACCTGTCAAATGTGCAGAAAACTCGTTGATGTTTTTCATCGTTAACTCTTGATCACGTGACGCATCGGTCACCTTCATCCATTGAGACAACATGCGCCATCCGCCATGACCTGATTTGATGGTTTCTGCTCCCTCTACAGTTTCAACCATCAACCCCACTTTAAAATGAGAAAGCTTGTCGACTTGTTTGATAGTGTCATTTAACCGATGTTGATAAAACATCCCGAGCGACACTGCTATCACGAGGAAAATAAGAGGAATCACCGACAAAGCTGGCGCGAGCAGCCAAATCACCCATAAGAAAATGAATACAAAAGGCAAATCCACCATCATAAATGTGCCAACAGCGGTGAAAAATGTACGCACAGACTCATAGCCACGCAGTTGACTGGCTAATACCCCGACGCTAGCAGGCAATTGATCCAAGCGTATGGATAGAAAACGGGTATACACAGCTCTTGCCAATCTAGCGTCCACTTCATCAATCAAATGCATTTGTAAATGTGAGCGGATGTGTTTCGCGACTATCTCAAATACAACTGCTAATATTGCCCCGCTTGTCAGAACAAAAAGCGTTTGCAATGCGCCTGTGGGGACGACTCTGTCGTACACTTGCATAGAGTAAAACGACACTGCCAAAGCAATAATATTGATCAGCAATGTGCCAAAAATAATTTCTAGCAAATGCGATTTGTGCGACAAGATTTCTTTGATAATCAGTTGTGAAATAGGTGATTTTCCAAGCTCAAAAGGCTGAGCAAGTCTGAGCTTAGCAAATACCAACACGCCTAACTCTGGAATCAATTCTTCCTTAAATTGACGTTTTTCAACATCAAACCACTCCGTCACCCACTCCCCTTTTGCATTTAAGCCGCGCACTATCCCCCAGCCCAAACCTTGATGAAATACTAGCAAGGGTGTTTTTGCAGCATCGGCCGCCGTCATAAATTTGGGGGGCGGCAGTTGCATCAGGCTCATGACTTTACGCAGGATTTTTTTGATATCTGATGCCGATTGCTGTGTCACCTCAATGTTGGCATAGGGCTCAAGAATTTCTGTTAATGCAAGATGGTCAATTCGCTCAGTTTGTAATTGAGATAAACGAACCAATGTAAAGAAAAATGGACTCATCGAGTAGCCTCCTGACCAATTTGAAATCCTTGTTTGCGTAGTACCGATTCCACCCCTTGCGAAACGATAGCAATCTGCCAAGATGTTTGAATTTGATAGGCTTTAGCATCAGCAATCTGCAAATCAATTTGATTAATTTCTCGCACAGCATTCATCAAATCATTCCAAGTTCGCCTGCCCGCTAAGAACTGTCTTTCCCATGCCATTTGAATTTCCTGCGCCGCCATAAGAGATTCATTAAGCGTATCGATACGATGACTAATAGTGGAGTATTGCGCGTGTGCGACCTGAATTTGCTCGGCAATGCTACGTTTACCTGACTCTAGGTCTGCAATTGCTGACTCATAGCGTAATCGTGATGCCTCTATATTGGAGAAAGAAGATAAGCCAGCACCAAAATTTGAGCCGACTTCTATATACATTCTGGTTAATGGCGGAATTCGCCCACCGTAAAAATCTGGGTTATAGAAACTGCCATACTGTCGTTCCATTCTCAAACTGACATCGGGTTGTAAATAGGACTGGGTGACAGACAATTCAGCTTGTTGTAATTTGATTTGTGCTTCTAATCTTTCAAGTGTGGGATCGTTTCGATATGCCTCTATCAGTAGATCTGTTGACTGACTATTGATGGGGATGTGACGACTGATTTCAGAGGTCACCTTATCAAGCGTTAAAGGTTGTCCTATCAGCTGAGATAACGTCTCTAAAGAAGCCATCAGTGATGTTTCAATATTGAGCAAGTCTGCTTGTAATTGATCCATACGCATAATAACTTGGGTTAAATCCCCTTCGGGAGAGACCCCGCCTTTTATACGCCGCTGGATAAGTCCTTTTAATTTTTCATGCTCAGCCAAACTTCTTTTGATTGCTTGAATGCGTAAATCATTAGAAACAATACTGCTGTAATACTGAAGGACTCTTAAAGATAGCTCTTTGCGTGTCAGCCTTAAACTGCTGGCGCTGTATTCACCACTCGCATATGCTCTATCTAAAAGCGCCGTTAAACGCCCACCAGTCCATAAAGGTTGGCTCAGTCTAAAAGTATAGATGGTGTCATTTTGATTATTTCCATTGGCAAATTGTGGGTCTTTATCACTTGCCGAGGCCCTTTGTACACTAAAGCCTGGTGTGGGAAAAAAGCTCCATTTTGCCGAATCAATCGATGCATCTGCGGACTGAATTAATGACAATTGAGACTGAACGCTAGGATGGCTAGTAATCGCGATATTGATTAACTCAGCGAGTGTATAAGCTTGAACAGATGCGCTAATACTAAAAACACCAATGACGATCGTCAGAAATCTTTTTATCAACAGCAATTTTTTGTAACAGTGACGAAGTGATGCAGTCAAATTTACCATCCAGCATTGAGATATTTGAGAAAGTTAGAATCCTTATCGATTGCGGTTTCTTAAAATCTTGAATTATTAATGCCCCAGAACTGATCGATTTGTTGTTATTTAACTCAATTGCTGGGGCATTTATTATTAATGAACAAACTATTGAATTAAAACCCTACCGGAAGATAGGATTTGCCCTAGATTTTAGAGATGAGTTGAGCGGGATAAAATACCATGAATAGGCTACACTTATTTAAGTGGGAATTTTTAGACTAACATGCTGTTTATTATTATATTTAATTGACGAATAAGGGCAAAAGATAAAGGGGGAAAGAGACAACCTCACACCCTAATTGAAGCATTTATTGAACATTTAAAACTATAAATAACCTATAGCAATGCTTGAAATAACTGACATTTATAAAATCATAATCATGCCAGAAATAATCCTTATTGTTTAATTTTTAGGTAAGGTTTTAACTTATCCATCAATTCTGGGCTATCGGGAGAAACATCACTGCTAAAAGCGTAGATTTTTTTACCCTCTGGCAGAATCAGATATTTATAAAAATTCCACATAGGCGCTTGGTGAGTTGCTTGGGTAAGTTTTTTGTAAAGAGGATTTGCAGCTGGTCCGACCACTGATGTTTTAGTCACCATCGGAAAGTTGACCTGATAGGTTTTTTTACAAAAATCACCAATTTCTTTGTCAGACTTGAGTTCTTGATTAAAGTCATTGGAGGGAAAACCAATGATGAGAAGATTGGATTGATGCTGTTTGTATAAGCTTTCCAACGCTTCAAATTGCGGGGTAAATCCACATTTGCTTGCAGTATTGACTATCAATATAGGTTTATTTTGGTAATCACAAAGATTGATGGTGTCACCTTGAAGTGTCTTAAACTGATGTTGGTAAATATCTGAGCATTCAGCAAATGCACTTGAACTTAACAACAGCAAAACAAATAGAAGTTTTTTCATTGAATATCCAGAAACATAAGTATATAAATTTAAATATGTTGTTCAGACTACAACCTAAGTCTTTTGGTTCATCAAATATAGCGGTGGATTCTCTTGCCGTTACATTAAAAGAAGCGCTATTATTTTAAAACGAAATGAGGAGGGATATTAGTGCTAATCCAAGTAGGTGAAATCTATGGGAAACAAAGTACTGGCAAATTCAGTATGTACAACGTTGTTAAAGTGCATAAGGATGTAATCACCCTCCAAAATATCGACAACCCATTAAGTCAATTTGAAACAACAAGCCAAAAGTTATCCCAAGCAGGCTATATAAGAGTGAGTCAAAAACCATTTATCGATTTAGAGGCAAAGACACCTAAGCGTCGCAAGGCGGTCAAAAAACCTAATCGCTGCCCTCTCACACTTGATTTCATAGAGCAAAGAGCTGATAGTGAAAAACCCAGCGCAGTTATTCAAACATTATTTGAATAGCATTCTGCCCAAGCTAATTTCGCGGCGGTGCACCCCATAAATCATGCCCCTCACTGTCGATAATTTCGACCTCAACAAAATCACCTGGTTGTAAGCCATCTGCATCTTTTAAATAAACCACACCATCAATTTCAGGCGCTGATGCCGCACTGCGAGCAAGCCCTATAACCTCACCATCGTTTGTTTCGGATAGTTCATCAACAAGTACCGTTTGTACGGTACCAATCTTATGCTTAATCTTTTCAGCACTTATTCTCTCTTGCACTTCCATAAAACGCGCCAATCGCTCTTGTTTGAGTGATTCTGGAACTTGATTTGGTAGCTGATTGGCACTTGCACCATCCACAGCTGAATAGGTAAAACAACCTACGCGATCTAATTGCGCCTGCTCAAGAAAGTCCATCAACTGCTGGAAATCATCCTCAGTTTCACCAGGGAATCCCACAATGAATGTACTACGCAATGTGATATCGGGACAAATTTCACGCCAAGCCTGAATACGCGCAAGATTATTTTCTGAATTAGCAGGACGTTTCATGGCTTTAAGAATGGATGGACTTGCATGCTGAAATGGAACATCAAGATAAGGCAAAATCAGACCATCGGCCATCAGTGGAATCACCTCATCAACATGAGGATAGGGATAGACGTAATGTAATCTAATCCAAACACCCAATTCACCAAGTGCCTTCGTTAATTCCGTCATTCGAGTTTTAATGGGGCGCCCATTCCAAAATCCTGGGCGATATTTCACATCCACACCATAAGCTGAAGTGTCCTGCGAAATCACCAAAATTTCCGACACACCTGCATTCACTAAATTTTCCGCTTCATTCATCACATCCCCAATCGGGCGGCTCACTAAATCGCCACGCATGCTAGGAATAATGCAAAAGCTACAGCGATGATTACATCCTTCTGAGATTTTGAGATATGCATAATGCTGCGGAGTGAGTCTTATTCCTTGTGGCGGCACCAGGTCGCTAAATGGATCATGCGGTTTCGGTAAATTTGCATGTACCGCTTGCATTACCTCTTCCAGAGCATGAGGACCGGTGACTGCCAGCACATTAGGGTGAGCATTTTTTACTACATCTTGCTTCGCTCCTAAACACCCTGTCACAATCACTTTTCCGTTTTTATCCAAGGCTTCGCCGATAGCGTCCAGCGACTCAGTTACCGCACTATCAATAAATCCACAAGTATTGACCACAACCAAATCTGAATCTTGATAGTTGTTCGAAATTTGATAGCCTTCAGCACGTAATTGAGTGAGAATACGTTCAGCGTCTGAACCTGCCTTGGGGCATCCAAGAGAAACAAATCCCACTTTAGGTGTCGAAGCATTATTCATTTTAATTGTGCATCCTTATGTATATCATCGCGATTGGCTGGTTGTATGTTACTTTTGTCATGGCGCTCACTGAACACAGTGTTGTTGCTGGCGTAATGACATTCATTTTTTATGGTTTATTCCCATGCGGCATATTGATGTGGATATTGGGCAGCAAGCATCGCCGATCACTCAAAAACAAGCTTGGTCAACCAAACCGACGTGATTCCCAACACGATTAAACCCACTTGAGAAATTGTAGCTTTGAGTTCGGTGCGTTTGTGTAATCCTGGAATTAAATCAGCGACCGCCACATACAACATACTTGCCGCCGCTAATCCGAGTATTGCTGGCACCCAACTTGAGACAGTTTGCAAGGCATAGAATGCAATAACGCCGCCAACTACCGTTGCAAAACTGGAATACAAATTAAATAAAAGGGCTTGGCGCCGTGTATAGCCCGAATGCAACAAAATAAGAAAATCACCGACTTCTTGTGGAATTTCATGCGCAATAATAGCAAACGAGGTTACAAAGCCAAGTCGCTCATCCAGCATAAAGGCAGCTGCAATCAAAATACCATCAACAAAATTATGGAAAGTGTCACCCAACATAATCATCATCCCACTTCTCCCCTGGTCATGATGATGGGAATGCTGAGATTGCTGAGCTAGGCGATACTTTCCACCCAAATGACCTGCTTGCTCGCATTCGCTCTCTGAATGGGGCGCATGTGCTTCACAATGGTCACCATGACAGTGACGCCACAATACCAACTTCTCTAATATGAAAAATAATAGGATGCCGAACAGAACCGTTGCCGCCATATTTTCTGCAGAACTTGCCAACTCGAAAGCATGTGGCAATATTTCTAAAAATACAGCACCTAACATGGCACCAATTGCATAACTGACCAAGACAGGTATCCAGTGTGCCTGGGTACGCAGAGCAAAAAAAGCCGCGCAAAGAACACTAATCGTGCCGCCAAGCAAGCTGACCAAAAGGATATTGACTAGAGCATTGGGTAACATGTGAAAACCAAGAATATAAAGACTTGCATTATAAACGCTTGCAGGGCTTGCTTCATCATTCCAGCCAAATCATAGAGGCCATACGACCACAAACCGGATCTCGCCTAAAGGAAAAAAAACGCTCCGAGTCATGATAGGTACAGTAATCTCCACCATAAATCTGATAAACGCCCATCCGATTAAGCCTTAGTTGAGCCAAATGATATATATCAGCCAACCATTTATCTCCCTTAGACTTAAAAGCCGCTTCAGCTGCCTCTTGTTGCTGGATAAATGCTTGTCTTACTTCACCGCCGACCTCAAAGGCTGCTGGTCCAATCGCTGGTCCAAACCACGCCATCACACTATTTGTCTGAACTTGCATGGCAGAAACCGTCTTCTCCAACACCCCTGCACATAAGCCACGCCATCCAGCATGAGCCGCCGCCACTACAGTGCCGGACTGATCACAAAATAGCACCGGCAAACAATCAGCCGTCATACTGACGCAAACCACTTGTTTATGCCTTGTATAGGCAGCATCAGCCTGCATATTAGGCTTGGCGTGAGTGGCATCCAACACATCCACCCCGTGAACCTGATTTAGCCACAGTGGCTCATTGGGCAATATTTGGCGCAAATACTGTCGATTTTGGGCGACAGCCTGGGAGTCATCATTCACATGCATAGCCACATTCATGCTGGCGTAAGCACCTGAGCTACACCCCCCATGTCGAGTTGTTTGAATTGAACGAACGTTGCTAGGTGCTGGCCACTCTGGAATAATCCAACGCTCATTCATCGTCATCATCTAACCAATCTTCTTCAATATCTTCATCAAAGTCCATATCGCCCTCGTCAGGATCAAATTCAAATACTTCCTCAGGCTGGCTAAGATCTTGCCGCATTAACTCCAGCAATTGCTTCATATCATCTGCCAATTCGATTTGCCATTCCATGGCAAGGCCAGTAGTAGGATGAACCAAACCCAATTTAATGGCATGCAAAGCTTGGCGGGGGAACTGTTGCACAGCAGTCAATAGCTCCTCACTCATCAACTTAACTGGAACGATACCGCGATAACCGTAGACTGGGTCGCCCACGATAGGCGCTTTGAGAAATTGCATATGGACTCGTATTTGATGGGTTCTGCCAGTTTCCAACATACATCGGAGGTAAGTGTGTACACCAAAACGTTCCAGCACTTCGTAGCGAGTAACCGCGGGTTTGCCATTTCGATTAACCGCCATACGGGTTCGCTGAGTAGGATGACGCCCGACAGGCTGATCCACACTACCATTTCGCCATATTTGACCCCAAACGATGGTGCGATACTCGCGCTTCACTGTTCTGGCTTGCAATTGCCTAACCAAATGTGTTTGCGCAGCCAGTGTTTTTGCCACCACCAATAAGCCACTGGTATCTTTATCTAGACGATGCACAATTCCTGCCCGTGGAATATCGGCTAAAGCAGGAACATGATGCAGCAGTGCATTTAATAGAGTGCCACTCCAATTACCCGAAGCGGGATGAACTACCATGCCTGCAGGTTTATTAATGACTAAAATAGCCTCATCCTCATAAACAATATTGAGTGCTATGTCTTCGGCTTGATAGGCAGTACTTTGGGGATTTGCTTGCTCTAAAACAGCCACCTGATCGCCCTGCCAAACTTTAGTTTTTGCAGTAGCAGGCGCGCCATTTAGCTTAACAAAATCATCCTTAATCCAAGCTTGCAATCGAGAACGAGAGTGGGCAGGCATGAGCTTTTGCAATGCTTGATCGAGTCGCATACCCCCACAATCTTGGGGAATTATCAGAATAATAGGTTGCAAGTTGCTCATCAGTTATAATTTACTTAATACACAAGGTTAACATTATCTCGTGATTTAATATTCCCAAGCATGAAATAATTAAAACGAATTAATTGAATCGAAATTCTAAAGAAACGGTTGAAATATGAAATACAGTTTAGCTTTTTTTATCCTAATTTTATTGAATGGGTGCAGTATCTTTGGAGCCCCAACAGAATTAGATGAAACCAAAAACTGGAACGCTGACCGCATCTATAGCGATGCCTCTCAAAAGGTTAGAGATCGTAATTTTGATAAGGCGTTGAAGTACTTTAGGATTATTGAAACACGTTACCCGCATGGGAAGTATGCTACTCAAGCCCAACTAGAGACTGCTTATGTGTATTACAAGAAAAATGATCCAGGCTCATGTATAGCTGCAGCAGAGCGCTTTATAAAGCTACATCCTAATCATCCCAATATCGACTACGCCTATTACATAAGGGGGCTAGCAAGTTTCAAAGAACGTGGGCTGGTGGATAAAGCCACACAACAAGAGGTCAATGACCGAGACCCTGCCACCATGAAAAATTCTTTCCAAGCATTGAAAGAATTAGTGACACGTTATCCAGATAGCAAATACGCCAAAGATGCTACTTTACGTATGACCTATTTGGTGAATGCCTTGGCGGGCCATGAAATGCATGTGGCACGCTATTACATGAAACGTGGGGCCTATCTAGCTGCTGTCAATCGCTGTAAGTTTGTATTGGAAAACTATCCTGAATCAACCAGCAATGAAGAGGCTTTGGTGGTGATGATTAGCGCTTATGAGAGCATGGGCATGCAAGATCTCAAAGAGGATGCGATGCGCGTTCTAAAATCAAACTACCCACAAAGCCAATTCTTGCAAAAAGACTACAAACAAGAAAAACGAGATTGGTGGAGATTCTGGGATAGCTTGTAATCTAATGCGGAGTCAGCCGTATTATTTTTTGCGGCTGACTTTTTTGACGCGTTTCGCTATTTCTAAGCCGGTTCCTTTAGCAATACGTTTTTTCTCTTGAGCTGAATCTTCTTCTTTTCTTGCATTTAAAGCGGCCCGTTGAGCATTTTTCCTTCTACGCATCGTCACAAGGCCTTCGCCTTGCTTACGGGTATCGGCTTCTACAAACGGATTTTCACCTTGATTAAACTGTACTCGCAAAGGCGTACCTATGAGTTGGAATGCTTGACGAAATACGCCCTCTAAGTAGCGCTTGTAAGCATCTTTAACGCCAAGAACATGATTGCCATGTACGACCACTATTGGGGGATTAACACCGCCTTGGTGAGCGTATCTTAGTTTAGGTCTAATACCTTTTGATACTGGCGGTTGGTGTTGTGTAGTTGCATCGTTTAAAACACGGGTTAATTGCGGAGTTGATAGCTTAGCCATAGCAGCTTTGTAAGCTAAATCGACAGATTGAAGCAACTCATTTAATCCCTTTTTACGCAAGGCTGAGATATAGTGAAATTTGGCAAAATCTAAAAACTGCAGTTTTCTATCAATTTCGCGCTTAATCCACTCGCGTTTATCGTCAGTTAATCCATCCCATTTATTAATAGCAACCACCAGGGCTCTACCTGCCTCAAGGATATAAGCGGCAATATGAGCATCTTGCTCTGTAATTCCATCTTTAGCATCTACCACCAGAACGGCAACATTCGCCTGTTCGATGGCCTGTATGGTCTTAATTACGGAGAATTTTTCAATCGCTTCAAACACTTTGCCACGTTTGCGCACGCCAGCGGTATCGATCAATGTGTAATGTTTGCCATTACGTTCCAAATCGAGAAAAATTGAGTCACGTGTGGTGCCAGGCTGGTCAAATGCAATAACTCTCTCTTCTCCCATTAATGCATTTACTAAAGTTGACTTACCTACATTGGGACGGCCCACAATGGCAATTTTTGGCGCTTGACCAGTAGCATCTTGAACTGAGCCCTCAGCATCAAATGGCTCTAAAGCAAGCTCTACTAAATCTCTAACCCCTTCGCCATGGGCTGAAGAAATCGCTAAAGGATCGCCTAATCCAAGTTCATAGAAATCAGCGCCTGCAATACCGCGCTGCAACCCTTCGGTTTTATTTACTGCCAAGAGAACTGGTCGCTGCTTTTTGCGTAAACGATTGGCGATTTCATGATCTTGCGGCGTAACACCTTGTCGACCATCCAGCACAAAAATAATCACATCCGCCTCATCAATGGCCAACAATGTCTGCTTGGCCATTTCGTGCATAATGCCATCTTCTGCTGTTGGCTCAAAACCACCAGTATCCACTACTAGATATGGTTTGGACGCGCCAACACCCCTACCGTAGTGCCTGTCTCGAGTGAGCCCAGGGAGATCAGCTACCAAGGCATCGCGTGACTTGGTGAGTCTGTTAAATAGGGTGGATTTTCCAACGTTAGGACGTCCCACAAGGACGATGGTAGGTAGCATATTTTTTCTATCTATTTGATACTCACTGCGTAAACATCACCATTGCGGTTTTGTGCAACAAGTGAGTTTTTCCCAAGTGATGTCATTTTGGGCATGACTGCGCCGCTTGATGTTTCCATGCGCCCTAAAAAACTCCCGTCTTCACGGCTCAAGAAGTGCAAATACCCTTCCACATCACCTACTACAACGGCTGAATCCAGTGGCAATGGAGCAGTTATTCGTCTTTGTTTTAAATCTGCTTGACGCCAAAATGTTTTACCAGAAGCGTAATCTAGGGCATAGATTGCACTGTTTGCATGTGCAATAAATACCTTGCCCCCGTCGGCATCCAAGCCCGTATAACTAGAGATATCTCTGTTCCAAATCACACGACCACTTCCACGCTCAACGGCAGCAACCTTGCCCTGATAAGCAACTGCATATACCAAAGGTCCGTCAATCACTGGCGAGCTAGTAATGTCAGCAATACGCTCTATTTCGGTAGTTCCTTTTGGCTGAGCGACAGAAACTTCCCACACTAATTTGCCGTCCTCTACGCGAATAGCCACCATTTTTCCGCCAGCAAAACCTGCATAGGCAAAACCGTCTCCAACAGCAACCCCGGCGCTACTTCGAATGGTTAAGGTTGGATTGCTGCGTTCGTATACCCATTTTTTACTGCCATCATTTAATTGAACGCCATAGATACGACTGTCTCCACATCTAACAACAGCAATATTTGCATCCAACATCGGCACGCTTAACACCTGACTGCTAAGTTTGGTTTTCCATAATGGCTTACCATTCAAATCATAAGCAATCAAATATCCTTTTTCTGACCCGACCAGAAGCTTGCCATCCGCGACACCAACACCACCGGTGAGATCCTCGCCCGTATTAATGCGCCAAGCTATTTGGCCAGTGTTAGCATTCATTTTGACAATATCACCCTTCAGACTGGCAGCGTAAACAAAGCCATCTGCTACCGCAGGAGTGAAATCAAAATCCAAGCTTGCACTTAAACTAGTTTTCCATAGTAACTTTCCTTGAATACTTGGTTTTTCTATGGTGACTAGTTCAGACATATCAGAGGCTTGTTCGCGGCCAAATACGCGCTCGCTCAAATCCTCTTTCAATTGCACAACTGATGTACAGGCGCATACCATCAGCAACATGATTGCTGAGGTAATCAGACGGAAATTCATAGAGAGTTAGCCCCCGAGAGACTCTAATTTGATGGTGGTATAACGATAATACCGACCGCTAATATCCAGTTTTTCCAAGGCAGATTTGTAAGCGGCTTTGGCTTCTTTGCCTTGAGCAAGATATATATCGCCACGCAAATCGAAAAACAAACCATCAAAACCATCATCATGTTTTTCTTGTAATGTTTTTAACGCAGCATCGTAGGCTTTTTGTTCTAACTGCATTCCTGCTAATTGCAAAATAGCAATCGAGCGCACGGAGGTTTCTTTTGCATGGTCAATCGCCCATTTCAATTGCGCCTCAGCACTCTTAGTATCTTTGGCAGCCAAGTTAGCTTTGGCAACCGCTACTGCAGCTCGACCAGCATAGGCGGTAGAGGAGAAATTTTCCATCAAATCCGCTGAGATTACTTTGATTTCTTTAAGATCTTTATCATCCTCATAGCCGAGATGGGTCAATTTTTCGAATCTTTCAGAAGCCTGAACGGATTGTTTAAATTGATAATAATTCCAGGCTTGGTAAGCCAATATTGCCACTACGACAATAGCTAAAGCCGCACTGGCATAATTACCATAGCGCTTCCACCAAGCCTTTAGGGTTTCTAACTGTTCCTGTTCTTCTAAATCGTATGCCATAACTTTCCCTGTCTTATCAAATCCATCTATTAACTTTAACTGTGCTGGCGCTGCCGTCCTGGAATTGCCATTAATAAATTCTGTGTGTAGCTTTGTTGAGGATTGGTATAAATTTGTTCAACCGCACCCGCCTCAATTACTTGCCCCTGCTTCAATACCATCATGTCATCCGCAATATGCCTCACGATACGCAAATCATGCGTGATAAAAAGGTAACTCAGCGACATTTCGCGTTGTAGCTCCTTAAGCAACAGCAGTATTTGTGCTTGAATCGATACGTCCAAAGCGGAGACTGGCTCATCACAAACAACAACACTAGGCTCAACAACCAAAGCTCTAGCAATCCCTATACGCTGACGTTGGCCACCTGAAAACTGGTGAGGATACTTCCGCATATCGTCAGCACTCAGACCCACGCGCTGTAACATTTGCACCACTTTATCTTGACGTTGCTGCGCATTTCCTAGTTGGTGAATCAGCAATCCTTCTTCAACAATTTCACCCACGCGCATACGAGGATTTAATGATGCAAAGGGATCCTGAAAAATCATCTGCAAAAAGCGTCTTTGTCGTCTCAACTCCGCAGCATCTAATTCGTTCAAGTGTCTCCCCTTGAACCAAACATCACCCGAATCAAGGGGCTGCAATTGTAACAGACAACGCGCTAAAGTTGATTTCCCACTACCAGACTCCCCTACCACTGCTAATGTTTTGCCATGTTTTAACTCAAGGCTTACATTATCCAAGGCGCGGATGGTTCGGGTTGTTAAGCCTAAATTACCTGTGCGTTGTGTGTAGAATTTGTTTAAGGCGACGCCCTTCAATACAGTATCGCTCATGCCAGCACTCCCGCAGTTTTTGCCTTAGTTTTTGGCTTTTTTGTAGTACTTGACTTTAATGTCTCAGATTCCAGCCAACTATAATCCATAGGCTTTAACTGCTTTTTTCCTTCAGCATCCGGGACACATGCCAGCAAAGCTTTTGTGTATGGATGCTTTGGTTTATTCAACACAGTGGCAACAGGGCCTTGCTCGACGATTTCACCTCGGAACATCACCACAACATGGTCAGCCACATCTGCAACTACACCAAAATCATGGGTAATGAGTAGCATGCCCATATTCATTTCATGTTTCAAATCATCAACCTAAGAATTTGCGCCTGTACCGTCACATCCAGTGCCGTTGTTGGCTCATCAGCAATCAACATGGCTGGACGACAAGCAATACTCATCGCAATCATGACCCGTTGACGTTGTCCACCAGACAGTTCATCTGGATAGGCATTAGCTCGATCAGACGGAATTCCTACTTGCGTTAACAGTTCAGCCACTTTTGCATGCAAAGCTTGTCCTTTAAGGCCAAGATGCACCGAGAGTGGCTCTGCAATTTGAAAACCTATAGTTAATACAGGATTTAGCGAGGTCATCGGCTCTTGGAAAATCATACCAATCTGACAGCCACGAATTTTACGCATTTCCTCAAGGCTTAATGATGCAAGCGATTGACCCTTGAAAATGATATCGCCTTGCAGGCGCTGTAATTGTGTTGAGAGCAAACCCATGATGGATAGTGCTGTTAAACTTTTACCGCTGCCTGACTCACCGACCACACAGGTTGTTTTACCGGCTTCCACAACTAAATTCACATCCTTCACCAACAATCGCTCGGGCTGTTGTTGAGGGGCAATCGTCAGGTGTTGTATCTGTAGCAGTTTGCTCATGTCAAACTTTCATCAAATGGGTTGTTACATTGAGCCTAATTTGCTGAATTTCGTTCACTTTTTTCAGTCATTTGCACGATGAGCAAGGATTAAGTCTCTAGCTTCATTCCAAGACAGTGTTTGTTGCTCTAATGCCCCTGCCATATGTTTAATACTCACTTTATTATCACGACATTCGTCATCGCCTAAAATCAACGCAAATCGTGCTTCACTTCTGTCCGCTTTTTTCATTTGTGACTTAAAGCTTCCAGACTCGGCATTCATCACCACATTGATACCGGCATCGCGCAATGTTTCGGCGAGCTTAAATGCCTGCTGTTCTGCCAGCTCACCAAGATTTACCAAGTAGGCATCAACATGCTGATGGGCTTCAACACCAAATTCTTGCATCAGTAACAATACGCGCTCTAGACCAATACCGAAGCCGCATGCGGGTGTAGATTGACCGCCAATACGCTCTACAAGACTATCATAGCGACCACCACCAGCAATGGTGCCTTGCGCTCCCAATCGATCAGTAACGAATTCAAACACCGTGCGATTGTAATAATCTAAGCCACGTACCAGTCGATGATTGATGTGGTATGCGATACCTAAAGCATCTAAGCGCTGACAAACCCCAGCAAAGTGCGCCCTAGTCTGCTCACCCAAAAAGTCCATCAACTTAGGCGCTTGCTCTATCATGGCTTGCATAGTGGGATTCTTACTATCCAGTATACGCAATGGATTGCTGTGTAAACGGCGTTTAGCATCGCCATCCAAGATGGCTTCATGTTGCAACAAATAAGCTATCAACGCCTCACGATATTCCGCGCGCTCATGCGCATCCCCTATGCTATTCAAATGCAACTGCACATCTTTTAGACCCAATGCTTGCCAAAGGCGAGTCAGCATAGCGATTTG
Source organism: Methylophilaceae bacterium (assembly GCA_009926205.1). Classification (GTDB taxonomy): domain Bacteria; phylum Pseudomonadota; class Gammaproteobacteria; order Burkholderiales; family Methylophilaceae; genus RFPI01. The sequence goes on along the minus strand of RFPI01000004.1, from coordinate 7,979 downwards.
TTCAGCATCCACTTCTGGGCCTGAAAACCCAAAAGCCTCTACACCAATTTGATGGAATTGACGTTGACGTCCTTTTTGCACATTCTCGTGTCTGAACATGGGTCCCATATACCATAAGCGTTGAGCCCCGTTGTAAGTCAAGCTATGCTCAACCACAGCGCGCACACAGCCAGCAGTCCCTTCAGGGCGCAAAGTCAAACGATCGCCATTCAAGGCATCTGTCCAAGAGTACATTTCTTTCTCGACGATATCGGTATGCTCCCCTACGCTGCGCACAAACAAATCTGTGCTTTCCACGACAGGCATGCGAATATTGCGATAGCCATATTGTTGCAAAACTTTAGTTGCCGTACTCTCCAGCTTTTGCCATAAAGGCGTGAGCTCAGGCAGTACATCATAGAAGCCTTTAATGGATTGGAATTTACTCATGATGATATCGCTTGAATAGAAATTATTTTTGATTCCGTGCTGCGTCGTAAACGGCCACCAGGCGCGTAGTTTTTCTCTACATAATCTTGTACGATAGCCTGAAATTCCTCTGCAATACGCTCTCCTTTGAGCGTCACTGTTTTTTCACCATCAACAAACACGGGGGCTACAGGCACCTCGCCAGTACCAGGCAAACTAATGCCGATATTGGCTAACTTCGATTCCCCCGGGCCATTCACAACACAGCCCATCACGGCCACACTCATATTTTCGACGCCTGGATAGTCAGCCCGCCAAATTGGCATTTGGTCGCGCAAATAGCGTTGAATTTGCTGAGCCAACTCTTGGAAGAAAGTGGATGTGGTGCGACCACAACCAGGACATGCTGTTACCAATGGGGTAAAGGAGCGTATCCCCATGGTCTGCAAAATTTCTTGCGCAACCACCACCTCGCGGGTCCGCGATTCATTGGGTTCTGGCGTCAAGCTCACGCGTATGGTGTCGCCTATCCCTTGTTGCAACAAAATGGCGATGGCCGCCGTTGAGGCAACGATACCTTTAGAGCCCATACCGGCCTCGGTTAAGCCTAAGTGCAATGGATATTGGCAGCGCTTTGCCAAGTCTTGATAGACCATAATCAAATCTTGTACCGCACTGACTTTGCAAGAAATCACGATTTGATTGGCAGGCAACCCTAAAGCTTCTGCTTGAGCAGCACTCTCAAGTGCAGATTCAATCAAGGCCTCACGCATTAATGCTTCTGATGATAATGGCTCTGCACGTTGTGCATTGGCATCCATCATTTGAGCCAACTTTGCTTGATCCAAGCTACCCCAATTTACACCGATTCGAATCGGTTTTTTATATTGAATAGCGGCTTCTATCATGGCAGCAAATTGCTCGTCGCGTTTACTGCCTTTGCCTACATTGCCAGGGTTAATCCTGTATTTGGCTAATGCCTGCGCGCAATCGGGATAGGCTTGAAGTAATTTGTGACCGTTATAGTGAAAATCGCCTACCAAAGGCACATTACATCCTAGTGCATCTAATCGTTGGCGTATGGTCGAGACTTGTGCAGCAGCCTCGGCTGAGTTGACGGTGATTCTCACCACCTCAGAACCTGCTTGCCAAAGCTCCAGGACTTGTTTGACGGTTGCTTCAGCATCTGCTGTATCGGTATTGGTCATAGACTGAACTACTACAGGCGCATCTCCGCCGACTGGCACGTGACCTACCATCACCTGTAATGACTGACGACGCTTGATTGGGTTTTCCAATCGATTACTCCACATTCAATCTTGCAACATTGTTTTGCATATATTTATCAAGAGAAATTTCACTGCCATGCGCATAAACTTTGGTTCCGTGCACATTGCCAACAATCAGCTTTAATGGCGGAAAACCGTATACTAGGTCCTGCGTTCCAGCCTCAGCCAATTTATTGTAAATAGAGCGCCCCTCTATGTCTCTCACGCTGGTCCATGATTGCTCAGTAAATACTAATTTCAATTCTATTTGACCTTGCTGCATCGGACCATTTGCGTTTGTATTGGCATTTACACTCTCTTGTTTATCAGCTTGCGCATTGACTTCGGCAGCCACTTGCTCTTTATCTAAAATCTGCTTTTCCGTTGCGGCTTCATTTTCAGCGTTTGCTTCGTTGGATACTGGCATTGACTGATGTTCAGCTAGATAAGTGACACCATGATAAGCGCCAATACCAATCAAGGAAATTGATACCATTAAAACAAATACTATTAACAGGTTTTTTCTCAGGGCGCGATATTGATCAGCCTTTTTCTGTAAGGCCTCGGTGGCAATGAAAATTTGCTGTTGTTGCTGTGGGTAGGCTTGACTATGCAAATCTAAAAGTATTTGCGCATCAGTGCCCAACAGCTTTGCATAATTACGAATGTAGCCGCGTGCTAAATCAGTGCGCAGTAATTCGACATCATCGGATTCAATGGCCTGAATCTTAGCAACGGACAACCTCAAGCGTTCCGCTACTTGCTGGATACTGAGTTTTTTAGACTCTCTGGATTGTCGAAGTATTTCGCCTAGACTTTGATTTTGCTCTTGCATATCAACCTCCATTAGCCCGCTACGACAGCCATCTTGATGGCACGCTTTGTTTTATCTTGCACCTGCCCGGCCAGTTGGCCACAAGCGGCATCAATATCATCGCCACGTGTTTTGCGGGTAGTCACGACATATCCTTGTTGTTGTAAAACCTCTCTAAAGCGCCGGATGTTATCTGCGCTCGATGTGCGATATCCGCTGTTAGGGAAAGGATTAAATGGGATCAAATTAAACTTACATGGCACATCACGCACCAAGTCTAGCAATTGCTGGGCGTGTTGTATGCTGTCATTAACATCATGCAGCATCACATATTCGAAAGTAATAAAGTCGCGTGGCGCATATTCAAGATAGCGCTGGCAAGCCGCCATTAGCTCGGCTAGTGGATATTTTTGATTAATCGGGACAATCTCATCACGCAAAGCATCATTTGGCGCATGCAATGAGACAGCCAGTGCCACAGGGCAATCATGTTTTAATTTATCCATGGCTGGTACTAAACCGCTGGTAGAGAGCGTGACTCTGCGTCGACTGAGACCATATGCAGAGTCATCCAGCATAATTTGCATGGCGCTGACTACATTGTCGTAGTTAGCTAGTGGCTCACCCATACCCATCATCACCACATTGCTAATAATGCGGTCATCATGACTCAACAATTCATAATCAGGCGCAGCACGAAGCGAGGCATTAGCCACCCATAACTGTCCGATAATCTCTGCAACGCAAAGGTTACGATTGAAACCCTGTCTTCCGGTAGAACAAAAAGTACAGGCAAGCGCACAACCCACTTGGGAAGAAACGCACAATGTGCCTCTATCTTGCTCAGGAATAAACACAGTCTCCACCGCATTTCCATCACCCGCCGCAATCAACCACTTGCGTGTGCCGTCATCTGACAACAACTCGGTTTGAATGCTAGGTGGCTGAATGCAGGTTTGCTCCGCCAACTTGGCGCGCAATCCTTTGGCAATATCCGTCATCTGCTCGATATCACGCACACCATAGTGGTGTATCCAGCGCATCAGTTGTTTGGCACGAAAGGGCTTCTCGCCCATAGCGACAAAAAACTCTGCCAACTGGCTTTGCGTGTAATCAAGCAGATTTTTCATGATAGATAGTAAAGTTAATTCTTAAAACAATTAATTAAGTAATTGAATTAATTGTTTTATTAACCAAAGAAATATTTGATTTCAATGGCTGCGTTTTCTAAAGAATCTGATCCATGTACCGCATTCGCATCAATGCTTTCCGCGAAATCAGCACGAATCGTACCAGGTGCAGCATCCTTAGGATTGGTCGCGCCCATCAATTCACGATTTTTTAAAACCGCGTTATCGCCTTCCAATACTTGAATCATCACTGGGCCAGAAATCATAAATTTAACCAAGTCATTGAAGAAAGGACGATCTTTATGAACGGCATAGAAACCTTCTGCTTCAGCTTGGCTCAGGTGTGCCATTCTTGCAGCAACAATTTTCAAACCAGCATTTTCAAAACGTGAATAAATCTGACCGATCACATTTTTAGCAACTGCGTCAGGTTTGATAATGGATAAAGTACGTTCTAAGGCCATAATGACTCCAAAAAATTAAATTAAAAAGGACGAAAAATAAAAGAGCGTAAACATACCATTTTCAGGCTGTTTTATAAAGGGAAAACCACGCTAAATCAGAAGTTTCTATGGCATTTAATGGTTAAATTTAGCGTGGTGTATTGTTGAGGGTTTTAAAAAGGCTTAAACATCGCTTGCCGTGGTCTTAGGCCAGCTGCATTCTTTGTCGACGAATTTCATACAGACATATGCCACTGGCGACGGAAACATTGAGGCTTTCCACTGTGCCCAACATCGGGATTTTTATGAGACTGTCACAATTTTCTTCGGTTAAACGACGCAAGCCCGTTCCCTCAGCACCTAACACAATCGCCAACGGGCCTTGCAATTGTGCTTGCGGCAATTCACTATTAGCTTCAGCGGACGTCCCTATAACAAACACACCCTTCTCTTTTAATTCTCGCAAGGTTCTCGCTAAATTCGTTACTGTAATAAAAGGGACTGTTTCAGCCGCACCACAAGCTACTTTTCGCACGGTTGCATTCAGTCCAACAGCGCGGTCCTTGGGAGCAATGACAGCATGCACACCCATAGCGTCGGCCACGCGCAGACAAGCACCCAAGTTATGTGGATCTTCTACGCCGTCCAATACGAGCAACAATACGGGCTCGCTCAACTCAGATTCCAAAATATCGTCAATATCTTGGTATGGCATAGGGGTATCCAACACTCTGGCCACCACCCCTTGATGACGTGCATGGGCTCCAGCGATACCATCCAAACGCGACCTTTCGAGCTCCATCACGCGCACTTGATTTTGCTTAGCAACATGCAACAAATCACGCATACGTGCATCAATACGATCTTTATCTATCATCAGCTCTTGTATGCTGGCCGAATTTTGGCGCAAACGACTTTGTATCGCATGAAATCCAAATATGATTCTGCTTTGACTCATTCCCTATTTCCTATCTTTTAGATTTTTTGTTAATCGACTTTTTCGCTTTTGACTGCGTTTTCGTCGTTTTTGTAGTATTTTTCAACGATTTTGTGCTTGTTTTAACCGATTTTGTAGAGCTATATTTACTCGTTTTTGCTGACTTGTTTTTGTCTTGACCGGATGACTTGCTGGGTCTGTAGTCGTCCAAATATCGATCTGGCAAAATCGCTGCTATGGCGTTAAATTGATTCGCCAGCACAAAATCAATGCGGGAAGTTTCTAAATCTACCCGACTGACTTTAACCCGCAATCGATCTCCTAAGCGATATTTTGCTCCGGTTCGCTCACCGCGCATCTCATGGCGCATTTTGTCATATTCAAAATAGTCATTACCCAACTCCGTGACGTGCAACAAACCTTCAATCATCAGGTCATCAAGCGCAACAAACAAACCAAAACTGGTCACACCTGCGACAGTGCCATCAAACTCTTCGCCCAATTTATCTTGCATATAGAAACATTTGAGCCAGTTATTGACATCTCTTGTCGCGTCATCGGCACGACGCTCAGTTATCGAGCAATGCTGTCCTAATTCATGCCAATTGCCAGCTTGGTATTGCTTGCCATCCAATACTGCTTTAATGGCACGGTGCACCAACAAATCAGGGTAGCGACGAATCGGTGAGGTGAAATGGGTATATGCTTCATAAGCCAGACCAAAGTGGCCGACATTATCTGGGCTGTAGACGGCTTGCTGCATGGAACGCAACATGACTGTTTGCAGCAAACCAGCATCAGGACGGTCCTTAATACGAGACAGTAGTTTTTGATAGTCTTTAGCCTGTGGGTTATCTCCCCCACCAACAGTAAATCCAACCTCGCCCATAAATGTGCGCAACACCTCAAGCTTTTCTGGTGTCGGACCCTCATGAACGCGATACAAGGCTGCTTGTTGATGTGTTTGCAAGAAGTCTGCGGCACACACATTGGCTGCCAACATACACTCTTCAATCAATCGGTGCGCATCATTACGCACACTTGGCACGATGCGCTCAATCTTGCCTTGCTCATTAAATATCATCAGTGTTTCTTGGCTCTCGAACTCAATCGCACCGCGCTGCTCTCTTAGCTTGAGTGATAAGCGGAAAAAGTGATTAAGATGCTGCAAATGCGGCACCAACCAAGCATATTCTTGCGCCAACGCTCCCTCAGGCTGGGTCAAAATCTCGTGCACTTGAGTGTATGTCATCCGCGCTTTTGAATTCATTACTGAAGGATAAAATTCATAGCGCTTCACTTGACCCATGGGGTCAATTTGCATATCGCACACCATACACAAACGCTCGACTTGGGGATTGAGCGAACACAAGCCATTAGAAAGTGCCTCAGGCAACATAGGGATGACACGCCGCGGGAAGTAGACCGAGTTGCCTCGCTCATATGCATCTTTATCCAATGCGTCTTGCGGACGCACATAGAAACTCACATCGGCAATTGCAACCACAAGGCGCCATCCCTTGCCCTGCGGTTCACAAAATACCGCATCATCAAAATCGCGGGCGGTTTCACCGTCTATGGTAATCAGTGGCAGATCGCGCAAATCGCGACGACCGCGATAATCTTGAGGCTGCACCTGCCTCGGGTAGGCTTCCGCTTGTTTTAGCGCGGCTGGTGAAAATGCGTGTGGCAGATTATGTTTGCGTAGGGCAATTTCTATTTCCATCCCCGGGTCAGCATAATTGCCCAAAATTTCGGTGACTTTGCCTATAGGCTTAGCATAGGCCGAAGGTTGTTCAATCAACTGCACCATGACCACTTGACCTGGCTTAGCTTGCATATCCTGCCCAGGCGCAATAAAGATATCTTGGTGTATGCGGCGGTCTTCAGCAGCCACAAAACTTATTCCTTGCTCACGCATCAGTCTTCCAACTAACTTTTGCGTGTTGTGACTGAGAATTTCTACGATTTTTCCTTCAGGTCGGCCTTTTCTATCCAGCCCTACAGGTCGCACAATGACCCGATCTCCATGCAATACCTGCGCCATTTCTTTATTGGACAAGAAAATATCATCGCCACCATTTTCAGGAATCAAAAACCCAAAACCATCTGGGTGACCTTGTATTGTTCCAGTGACTAAATGCAACTTTTCAGTCACACACAAGGCATTGCGCCGATTGCGCATAATCTGACCCTCTCGCTCCATGGCGGCCAGTCTTCGATTAAAAATCTCGCGTTCGCTTTTATCGATTTCCAACAAACGGTACAAATCTTCAACAAAAACTGGCACTCCCTGCTGCACCATCACTTGTAGAATATATTCACGACTTGGAATCGGGTGTGTATAATTCGCACTTTCGCGGGAAGCATGTGGATCATTGGATAAACGGCGAGATTGTTTAGGTGTTTTTCTTGCCAAAATAAGTTGTTCCTTTGTCGGTCTTTCGGTAAAATTCCGCCCTCGCTTTACGGCCTAAGACTATTCTTCAGCTTCGGCTGGTAAAGGCTCTGGCTAGTATAGCCCAAGTGGCGGAATTGGTAGACGCGCATGGTTCAGGTCCATGTGCCTTCGGGTGTGGAGGTTCGAGTCCTCTCTTGGGCACCAGCATTATAGCCTCAGTCATAGACATATGACCCGCTAAATAAAAATCGAAACTGAATATAACAATAAATCATGACGTTTCGAAGTTAAACAATAATATTTCGGAGTCTCATACGATGGGCAAAGTCACCCTATTGCAGGACAACAAGGTCGCCATTGAAATTAAAGGTGGTCAGCACGCTGTATTCCAAGCTAAAGCTGGAAAAAAATACCAACTGATACAAGAAACACTTAGTAAGGATGGCAAGCATAGCAATATTATTGCTGTGAAAAAAGGCGTGAACTGAGTTAATTTTTTGTACCAGGTATTGAGAGAGGATAGACTCATCAATTGGTAAGGAGATTAGAGATGTCAAACTCAGGTAAGCGCTATACAG
>RFPI01000030.1 GCA_009926205.1 Methylophilaceae bacterium | reverse complement strand
AGTTTTTCCGCATCCTATGCCCCCTGTAAGCCCAATAACCGTCATGACTTGTGTCCTGTCCGTAGTTTTATCCAAAGATAGCACAAACTTGCAGAGTCCAACAGTAAATGGATGCTAGGCTAATGAGCACTTGAATTTTTCTTACACATCCCCATAATCGAGTTGTAGAGATAAGCTGACTTGCGCGTTAGCTTGAGTTAAGAAAGGTAAATATATGCAATCTGATTTAATGGATGACCGTCAATTTTTAGCGAGTCTGATGCAAGATGGGACTTTGGAGATGTTGGGTGAACCAATTGTTTGTCAGGTTGAAGTAGATTTAAAAGGCTGGATAAAAGAGCTTGCTGGTGGTGGAGAGTGGGAGCTTTTTGATGAGCAAGAAGACGACTTGGCCACCACTTTTACTATGCGCAATGGACAACGTAATGCTGAGGTGACGCTATATCAATCAGGTCATGCGATTGTTGATATTGATGGGGCTGCCTTATTTAACGGAAATCTTACTGAGCATGGCAGTCGTTGGGCACAACTGACGTATTTCAATGCGCTCAACGGAGAGCGTATTACCCTCAATTAATGCTGAGTCTTCAGCTTTTAGAAATCTCTTTCGACGGAGAACTCGGCTAAATCGATGAGTCTCTGCTTGGCTGGACCATCTGCCAAGTGAGCAATTGCCTGACATGCCAAGTCTGCCTCTTGTTGCGCTAACTCTCTGACATGCTTTAAAGCGTCTGTTTGCTGAACGGCATCAATCACATTCTGAATATTGTGCTCCCCGCCATGTTCGATGGCGGTACGTATCAATTCTGCTTGTTGTTTAGTGCCATGGCGCATCGCATACAGTAATGGCAAAGTAGGCTTACCTTCGGCAATGTCATCGCCAAGATTTTTGCCAATAGCCTGCGCATCTCCAGTCAAGTCCAGTACATCATCAATTAATTGAAATGCAGTGCCTAAGTGCATGCCATACAGAGAAAGTGCTTTTTCATCTGCTTCATTGGCTTGGCAAATCACCGCACCCAAGCGCGTAGCAGCTTCAAATAACTTGGCGGTTTTAAAATGAATGACTTGGAGATAGTCCTGCTCGCTGATGTCGGCATCATGCACATTAAGCAATTGCAATACTTCGCCTTCAGCAATCACATTGGTCGCCTCTGCCAAAATTTCCATCACACGCATATTATCGACACGCACCATCATTTGAAATGCACGCGAATAAACAAAGTCACCCACTAATACACTGGCGGCATTACCAAACAAGCTGTTGGCCGTTGCTTGACCACGTCTTAGACTAGACTCATCCACGACGTCATCATGCAATAGAGTGGCGGTGTGAATAAATTCGACGACTGCAGCAAGTTGGTGATGAGCGGGTTGTACTGGGCCAAAAAGCTCGGCCGACATTAGAACTAAGGCTGGGCGCAGGCGCTTGCCACCGCTATTAATGATATATTCGGCAACCTGTTTGATAAGCACAACATCGGAATATAGTGCAGAACGGATGACCTCATCCACTGCACGCATATCTTGGGCAATGGAGGACTGAATTTGCTTGAGAGACACGATATTCACTGCTACAAAAAAAAGTGTACGGATTTTAACACATGGGTTTATTCGCAAAACTTAAATTTGTATTTGCTTGTAGCGGTTTTTTCCGTATAATGCGCGGTTCATTTTTATGCGTAGCAAACGAGGCTAAATCATGTATGCAGTCATTAAGACTGGCGGGAAACAGTATCGTGTGACCCCAGGTACAAAACTGAAAGTAGAGAAATTAGTGGGTGACGTTGGTAGCAGCGTTATCTTTGATAAAGTGTTGGTAATGGCCGACGGTGACAACGTAAAGATTGGTGCTCCTTTAGTGGATGGCGCTAAGATTTCCGCAACCGTAGTTGCACACGGTCGTGGCGACAAAGTGATGATTTTCAAAATGCGTCGTCGTAAGCACTATCGCAAAACACAAGGTCATCGCCAAAGCTACACTGAAATCGTGATTGATGATTTCGCCGGCGGTAAAAAAGCTGCTCCAGCTAAGGCTGCAGAAAGCAAGCCAGCGGTAGAAGCTAAAGCGGCAAAACCAAAAACTGAAGCTAAAGCAAAACCAGCGGCTGCAAAAAAACCAGCAGCTAAGGCTAAAGCAGAATAAGGAGTTAGATCATGGCACATAAAAAAGCAGGCGGTAGTTCCCGTAACGGTCGCGACTCACAGGCAAAGCGTCTTGGCGTTAAAGCCTTTGGTGACCAATTGGTTTCTGCTGGTAGCATCATCGTTCGTCAACGTGGTACACGTATGCACGCTGGTGAAAACGTAGGTATGGGTAAAGACCATACGCTGTTTGCAAAAGTGGATGGCAAAGTAGCTTTTACTGTGAAAGGCGCCTTGCGTCGTAAGACAGTAACAGTAATCCCAGCATAGTTTTTTGCTGCGGATGCAAAAGCCCTATCCAAATTGGTAGGGCTTTTTTGTTTTATAGCGCTTGTTATAGTGTATTGGGTTCGCTGGTATTATCATGCGGCATTGCATTTGAATAAACCAATGAACAATCAGCTGATCGATTGCGGGAAATGGCATGAAATTTATAGATGAAGCAACCATCAAGTTATACGCCGGTGACGGTGGCAACGGGGTGGCGACATTCCGCCGTGAAAAATATGAGCCTATGGGTGGCCCCAGTGGCGGTGACGGCGGTCATGGCGGCTCCATCTTTCTTGAAGCTGACCGAAATATCAATACGCTGGTGGATTATCGCTATACCAGAACCTTCCGTGCTCAACGTGGCGAAAATGGACGTGGCTCGGATTGTTATGGCGCGGGTGGTGAGGATTTGGTGTTACGTGTGCCTGTTGGTACTGTGGTAAGCAACAATGCGACTGGTCAAACGCTGATTGATTTGGCCGAGCATGGGCAACGTGCTTTGCTGGCTAAAGGCGGCAAGGGTGGCCTAGGGAATATTCATTTCAAATCGAGTATTAACCGTGCCCCACGTCAATGTACCAAGGGGGAGCCTGGGGAAGAATTAGAGTTATATTTAGAGCTCAAGGTGTTGGCAGACGTCGGTTTGCTCGGGATGCCTAATGCAGGCAAATCCACTTTTATCCGCTCTGTTTCTGCGGCCAAGCCTAAAGTGGCAGACTATCCTTTTACCACCTTGCATCCCAATCTCGGCGTTGTGCGTGTCGATACTAATCGCAGTTTTGTCATCGCTGATATTCCTGGGCTGATTGAAGGTGCCGCTGAGGGTGCAGGTTTAGGCCATCAATTCTTACGTCATTTAGCGCGCACGCGTTTGCTATTGCATATTGTGGACTTGGCTCCGTTTGACCCAGAGGTTGACCCAGTGGCCGAAGCGCGTGCTATCGTGCAAGAGTTAAAAAAATACGACGAGTCGCTGTATGAAAAACCACGTTGGTTAGTATTGAATAAAGTGGATTTATTGGAAGACGCTGCGGAAAAGGTACAACAATTTGTGCGAGACTATGGCTGGGAAGGCCCATGCTATGTGATTTCGGCCATTTCCGGTCAGGGTTGTAAAGAGTTAACCTATGCCATTATGGATCATGTCGAAGCTGAACATCGCAGAGCACATGAATTAGAACAGCAAAGTTAATCATCATGTCATTATTGCAACAAGCAAATTGCATCGTTATTAAAGTAGGCTCTAGCCTAGTGACTAATAATGGTGAGGGCTTAGATAGGCAGGCGATTGCCGCTTGGGCTGAGCAGATTGCTGCGCTGAATAAAATGGGGCGGCAGATTGTGCTCGTCTCAAGTGGCGCAGTGGCTGAAGGCATGCAGCGATTAGGGCTGCGTAAACGTCCAACGGCTGTGAATGAGTTGCAAGCGGCGGCTGCAGTCGGGCAAATGGGCTTGGTGCAAATGTATGAGAGCTGTTTTAGTCAGCATGGCTTACACACTGCGCAGGTATTGCTCACCCATGATGACTTGTCTGACCGAAAGAGATATCTCAATGCAAGATCCACCTTGAGAACGCTATTGTCTTTGGGTGTCATTCCTATCATCAATGAAAATGACACAGTCGTGACGGACGAAATCCGTTTTGGTGATAACGATACATTGGGTTCATTGGTCGCCAATCTAATTGAGGCTGATGTGTTAGTCATTCTGACTGACCAATCTGGCTTATATTCGGCTGACCCACGAAAAGATAAACAGGCCGTGTTGATACAGCAAGCCTTGGCGGGTGATGCTGAGCTAGAAAAGATGGCCGGTGGTGCTGGCAGTGCTGTGGGTACTGGCGGTATGTTGACCAAGATATTGGCGGCCAAGCGCGCTGCGCGCAGTGGTGCTGGCACTATTATTGCCTCGGGTCGAGAGCCAGAAGTATTGCTCAAGCTGGCGCAAGGACAGGCCATAGGCACGCATTTGCGTGCTGGGCAGGGAAAGCTACAGGCCAAACAACAGTGGATGGCAGACCATCTGCGCGTGGCTGGAAAAGTCACTTTAGATGCGGGTGCTGTGAAAGTGCTGCGCGATCAGGGTAAGAGTTTATTGCCTGTGGGGGTAGTTAAAGTGGAAGGCAACTTTGAACGCGGCGATGTTGTGGCTTGTTTAGATGAACAGGGACAGGAAGTCGCAAGAGGTCTAGTCAATTATTCCGCTGCAGAAACAGCCCGTATCCTGCGTACACCGAGTAATGAAATTGCCCAAATTTTGGGCTATGTTGATGAGTCAGAGCTGATTCATCGGGATAACTTAATTTTGATGTGAAAGGCAGACAATGTCAGATAAACAGCCGCAAGTAGCCATTATTATGGGCTCTGATAGCGATTGGCCAGTGATGAAACTGGCAGCACAAATGCTGGAAGATTTCGGTGTGAGCTATGAGGCCAAAGTGGTCTCTGCGCACAGAACCCCAGATTTGATGTTTGAATTTGCCGAGAGCGCTGCTGCCAAAGGATTCCAAGTGATTATTGCTGGGGCAGGGGGTGCTGCCCACTTGCCTGGCATGGTCGCTTCTAAGACTACACTGCCAGTATTAGGCGTGCCGGTGCCCAGCAAACACTTGCAAGGGCAAGACTCACTCTACTCAATTGTGCAAATGCCCAAGGGAATTCCAGTGGCGACCTTTGCCATTGGTGAGGCAGGTGCTGCCAATGCTGGCCTATTCGCAGTTTCTATCTTAGCTAATCATGACGCATCCCTGGCGAGCAAGTTACAGACTTTCCGTCAGACACAAACCACTAAAGTCATGAATATGAAATTATCGGAGTCAAATTGAGTCAAGTAATCCTTCCTCCAGCCATGCTGGGTATGTTAGGTGGCGGCCAATTAGGTCGTTTTTTTGTGATTGCTGCGCATGAGATGGGCTATCGCGTGACGGTGCTAGACCCCGATCCTCATAGCCCTGCTGGGAAAATCGCGGATGTACATTTATGTGCCCAATATGATGATGCCCAAGCGCTAAAGCAGATGGCGCAAACTTGTGTGGCGGTGACTACAGAGTTTGAGAATGTCCCCGCACAGACCATGCAAACCCTGGCGCAGGACTGTATCGTGCGTCCCAATGCTAATGCAGTTGCAGTGGCTCAACATCGTGCACTAGAAAAACAATTTATTCGTGATGCAGGCATCCCTGTCGCACCTTTTGTCGTAGTGAATCAAGCTGAGGATTTGCCCGCCGATGATTCCGCGCTCTATCCTGCCATTTTGAAGGTGGCAAGATTTGGCTATGACGGTAAGGGGCAAGCGCGTGTCGCCAATCGTGAACAAGCCAAACAAGCGTTTGCTGATTTTAAACAGGCGCAATGCGTGCTTGAGAAAATGCTTAGTCTTGATTACGAAGTTTCAGTGGTACTGGCGCGCGGTGCAGATGGCAATGTCGTTTGTTTCCCTACCGCAGAAAACAGTCATTTGAACGGCATACTTGATGTATCTATCGTGCCAGCACGCGCCCCGCAAGACATTCATCAACAAGCAAAAACTTTGGCTATTAAAATAGCGCAAAGCTTAGATTATGTTGGGGTATTGGCGGTGGAATTTTTTGTCAGTGAAGGGCAACTCCTCGCTAATGAGATGGCGCCGCGCCCTCACAATTCCGGACATTACACCATAGATGCTTGTGTCACCAGTCAGTTCGAGCAACAGGTAAGGGCTTTGGCTGGGCTTCCATTGGGCGATGCGAGACAGCATAGCCCCAGTGTGATGGTGAATATATTGGGCGATGTGTGGTACCAAAACGGACAAGTACGTGAGCCAGATTGGCTGAAATGTTTTGAGCATGGTCAAATCAAATTGCATTTATATGGCAAGCATGAACCTAGACCAGCGCGCAAAATGGGACACTTTACTGCCTTGGATGAAAAGCTGGAATACGCTATTGAGGCAGCAATTAAAGCCCGTCAAAACTTAGGGATAGGCGAATAAATCACTGCGCAAGACAATAAAAAAGCCGGCGATGCCGGCTTTTTTAATACATTGGGCGATTAAGCCATAGACTTGATAGTCGCGCTTAAACGGCTCTTATGACGTGCAGCTTTGTTCTTGTGAATGATATTCTTGTCAGCAATACGATCAATCACACTGACATTTTCCTGGAAAGAAGCTTGAGCAGCTTTTTTGTCACCAGCTTCAATCGCTTTCAGGATTTTCTTAATCGCTGTACGCAATGTAGAACGTAGGCTTGCATTGTGAGCGCGTTGCTTCACTGCCTGACGTGCGCGTTTTCTCGCTTGAGCGGTATTTGCCATGAATCTGAATCCTAGTAAAAATTGGTCTATAAAAAATCAAGCCGTGCATCATAGCGATTAATCGGGTTTTTGGCAATGATTTGAATGATTTTTTTGAGCCTAAGCAGTTTCTCTAGCGCAAGGTTTTGCTCATGCCTCATGCTAGAATCACGAAACACAATAAAGATTAATCTGCTCAAGACACCTCATACATGAATTTACTCAAAGCACTTGCGACCGTTGGAAGTATGACCTTTGTGTCGCGTATCCTTGGCTTTGTTCGAGATACCCTGATTGCGAGAGTATTTGGTGCAGGGTTTGCGACAGACGCCTTCTTTGTCGCATTTAGGATTCCCAATCTGTTACGCCGTATCTCTGCCGAGGGGGCATTTTCCCAAGCTTTTGTCCCTATTTTGGCAGAGTACAAAGAGCAGCGCACGACCGAGCAAACGCACGCATTGATCAATCATGTTGCCTCCTTTATGGGCTTGTGCTTAGTCTTAGTATCGATTTTGGGCATGATTGCTGCCCCATGGGTGGTGCAAATCGGCGCGCCGGGATTTTCTGAAGATGCCACTAAATTTCAACTCACCGTGGAATTGTTGCGCATTACTTTCCCCTATATTTTATTTATCTCACTCGTATCACTAGCCGGCGGCGTATTAAATACCTATGGCAACTTTAGTGTTCCAGCGCTGACACCAGTTTGGCTCAATTTATCCTTTATCGTAGGGGTATTGTTTGTGGCACCATACTTTGATCATTCGGTGAAGGTGCTCGCTTGGGCTGTGTTCGTCGGCGGCATACTCCAGCTCGCCTATCAATTGCCATCTTTGCGTAAGATTGGTTTGTTACCTCGATTTGAGTTAAATCTGCATGATCCTGGTGTTTGGCGGGTCATTAAGCTAATGGGGCCGGCTATTTTTGGTGTTTCGATTGCGCAAATTTCTCTGCTGATTAATACCATATTTGCCTCATTTCTTCCGACTGGCAGTGTGTCTTGGTTGTACTATGCTGACCGTTTGATGGAGTTTCCTACCGGGCTGTTGGGCGTGGCATTGGGGACCATTTTATTGCCTAGTATGGCTAAATCTTTTGTAGATAAAACCGATGATGAATTTTCCCGTTTGTTGGATTGGGGATTACGCTTAACTTTTCTGCTCGCTATGCCCGCGGCGGTTGCTCTAGCAGTCCTCTCTATGCCACTTGTGGCAGGATTGTTTCATTATGGAAAATTCACTATTTTGGATGTGGAGATGACCCGACAAGCTTTGATGGCCTATAGCTTGGGACTGTTAGGATTGATTTTGGTAAAGGTATTGGCGCCCGCTTTTTATTCACGCCAAAATATCAAAACACCCGTCAAAATTGCCATTGTGACGCTCATCGCCACGCAGCTGATGAACTTGATATTTATTGGGTCCTTAAAGCACGCTGGTCTTGCCTTGGCGATTGGTTTAGGGGCTTGTTTTAATGCGGGCTTATTATATTTTTATTTGCGCCGCTCTAAGGTTTTTAAGCCACAGTCGGGTTGGCCAAAATTTCTATCCAAGTTGTTGGTCGCTTTGTTGGTGATGGCAGTGGTATTGAAATTGGTCGCAGGGACGGATGAAGTTTGGTTACATTATCATTTGTTGGAAAAATTATTACGCCTCAGTTTGTTGTTATTCGCTGGCGCAGGAAGTTATTTCCTTACCTTATGGTTGCTGGGGATCCGGATTGATCAATTTATCCACAGAACCACTCAGTAACTTCAAAACCATATAAATTTATGCAGGTTATCCGTCACTACGCTCTCGCTCATCCAGCCCCTTGCGCTCTCGCCATTGGCAATTTTGATGGTATGCATCTCGGTCATCAAACTTTATTACGCGAGTTGGTTCGTTATGCTGGATTAAACAATTTGGCTTCTGCGGTGATGACCTTTGAGCCACATCCTAGAGAGTTCTTTACACCGCATCATGCGCCAGCCCGCTTAGCCTCTTTGCGTGAAAAATTAGAGTGGTGTGCAGAGCTGGGGGTGAATCATGTTTTCTTGGTGCGCTTTGACCAGACATTCGCCAATATTTCTAGCCAAGATTTTTTGCAGCACGTGCTTATCCACTCCATTCGTGCACAAGCGGTGATGGTGGGAGAGGATTTTCGTTTTGGTGCTGGTAGGAGCGGAGGTGTGGCGCAAATTGCCGAGGCAGGCATCAAGCTCATCACTTTGCCTGAGGTGTTGATTGAAACCTCCAACGGACATCAACGTATATCCAGTACTGCAGTGCGCAATGCCTTGGCTGCAGGAGAGCTGTCTGTTGCACAGCGCTTGCTCGGTCGGAATTACAGCATTAGCGGTACGGTCGTCCGCGGCCAGCAGTTAGGTCGGCAGTTGGGCTACCCCACTGCCAACGTACATATGCGGCACGAACGGCCGGCATTGACTGGGGTGTATGCCGTCAAGTTAGATGGTATGCCAGGTGTCGCCAATTTGGGGGTGCGTCCAACACTGGCGGGCATTCCTAAGCTTTCCCTAGAGGTGCATTTGTTCGATTTTAATGGCGACCTTTATCAGCGACATGTGCATGTGGAGTTTTTGCACAAGCTGCGTGATGAAATCAAGTTTGCTGATCTCTCGGCACTCAAAGCCCAAATAGCCCAAGATGTTGCGGCTGCGCAGGCATACTTTAGCCGTTGATTAAGCGCTGAATTGGCACTTAGTTTGCGGTAAAATAGGCACTTTTGCGCACAACAATCATGCTTGTGCACGCTAGACACCCAAAGCAGTGTGAGTAAAACATGACAGAAGAAAATAAATACCCTTTAAATTTGCCAGAAACCAGTTTCCCGATGCGCGGTGACTTGGCTAAACGTGAGCCAGCATGGTTGCAACAATGGCAACAAAAGAAGGTTTATCAGCGTATTCGTCAAGCCCGTAAAGGCGCTAAGAAGTTCATTCTGCATGATGGCCCTCCGTATGCGAATGGGGACATTCATATTGGTCATGCGGTCAATAAAATTCTCAAAGACATCATTATTAAATCCAAAACCATGAGTGGTTTTGATGCGCCCTACGTGCCTGGTTGGGATTGTCACGGCCTACCGATTGAGTTGGTCGTAGAGAAATTGCATGGCAAAGGTATTCCTGCGGCTAAGTTCCGCGAGTTATGCCGTGCATATGCAGCGGAGCAAGTGGAAAAGCAGAAAAAGGATTTTATCCGCTTGGGTGTATTGGGCGATTGGGACCACCCTTATCTAACCATGGATTTTCGTACAGAGGCCGATATTATGCGCGCCTTGGGAGAAATCTATGCCAATGGCTACCTTTATCAAGGCAGTAAACCAGTGCATTGGTGTGTCGATTGTGGCTCCGCTTTGGCTGAAGCCGAGGTCGAATACGAGGATGTGAATTCGCCCGCGATTGATGTGGGCTTTAAATTCACAGACAAAGCTGCACTAGAAAAAATATTTGGCGTCACCCTGTCGGCTGATGTGCATGCAGTCATCTGGACAACCACACCTTGGACGCTGCCCGCCAATCAGGCGATTAGTGTCCACCCTGAGTTGCAATATGAACTCACCAGCAGTGACAAAGGCTTGCTGATTTTGGTGCATGAGTTAGCCGAGACCACTTTGCAACGCTATGGTGTGACAGATTACAAAGTGCTGGGCCACTGTCAGGGTGCACAGCTGCTCGGTTTGCTATGCCAACATCCATTTGATCAACGCCAGGTGCCTATCATCACCGGTGAACATGTCACCACTGAGGCAGGTACTGGATTGGTCCATACCGCTGCCGCGCATGGTAATGATGACTGGCTGGTGATGCGTGTGCATTACCCCAACGAAAAACCACGCGTGCTCATGGGCGGCGATGGACGCTTCTTTGACAGCGCCTTGGTCGAGCTTGCAGCTATTCGTGGTCTGAATCGTGCTGAGGCAAATAAAGTCATTCTGCAAGTGTTGCAAGACAATGGTAGTTTGCTGGCGAGTGCACGTTTGCAACATAGTTTTCCGCATTGTTGGCGCCATAAAACGCCCTTGATGCAATTAGCCACGCACCAGTGGTTTATCGGTATGAATGCACAAGGCAAGGATGGTTTGCCTTTGCGTCAACACGCTAATCAAGCGGTTGATGCCACCGAGTTTTTCCCAAGTTGGGGACGAGCTCGGCTTGAGGCCATGATTAAGAATCGTCCGGATTGGTGTGTTTCACGCCAACGCAATTGGGGCGTTCCTATGCCTTTGTTTGTGCATAAAGAAACGGGTGAGCCGCACCCAGAGACCATGCGCTTGCTTGCCCTGATTGCTGAGCAAGTCGATCAGCAAGGTATAGAAGCCTGGTTTAGCCTAGATGGCGACCAGTTCTTGGCGCAACACGCACCACAGAATGCCGCCCAATATCGAAAAGTGACCGACACCTTGGATGTTTGGTTTGACTCTGGGGCAACACACTTTGCGGTATTAAAACGCCGCGAAGAATTAGCCCATCCTGCAGATTTGTATTTGGAGGGTTCTGACCAACATCGTGGTTGGTTCCAATCCTCTTTGCTGACTGGTTGTGCCATTGATGCCAAAGCTCCTTATAAAGCTTTGCTGACACATGGCTTTGTGGTGGATGGCAGTGGGCACAAGATGAGTAAATCTAAAGGCAATGTCATTGCCCCGCAAAAGGTCATGGATACCTACGGTGCCGATATTTTGCGTTTATGGGTAGCGTCTACCGATTATTCTGGTGAGTTGACGATTTCAGATGAAATTCTAAAACGTGTTGCTGAGGGCTATCGTCGTATCCGTAATACTCTGCGCTTTCTGTTGGCCAATTTGGCAGACTTTGATGCGAGCCAACATCTATTGCCCGTCGACCAATGGTTGTCGCTAGATCGCTACGCGTTGGCCATGACCCAGCAACGTCAACAAGCCATATTGGCAGACTTTGAACGCTATGAATTCCATTTGGCAGTGCAAAAAATTGTCGCCTTCTGCTCGGAAGATTTAGGCGGTTTTTACTTGGATATCCTCAAGGATAGACTGTATACCAGCGCTGAGAATGCACCGGCGCGGCGTGCTGCGCAAAGCGCGCTTTACCATATTACCCATGCCTTGATGCGCTTGGTTGCGCCCATCCTCAGTTTTACCGCGGACGAAATTTGGCAAACCTTAGCTGTATCGGAAGAGCGTACAGTGTTTGAAGAGCTATGGTACGAATTGCCCGAATCCGGCTTGAGTGCAGCGCAGATGGCTGCATGGCAACGCGTCATTGAGCTGCGTGCCAAAGCGGCTAAAGAAATTGAGAGCCTGCGCGAGCAAGGCCAAGTCGGTTCCTCATTGCAAGCTGAACTAGAGTTTCATTTGGATGGCGATGATTTTGATGCGCTGCAGGCGTTGGGAGACGACTTACGCTTTGTGATGATTACCTCTCAAGCCAAAGTTTTCCGTGCCAGCAAAGCAGAGCGCCCCATTTTGGTTAAAGCCAGTGCAAATCAAAAATGTGAGCGTTGTTGGCATTATCGCGGTGATGTAGCTACGGATGCACAACATCCAAGTTTGTGTGCACGCTGTGTGAGCAATTTGTTTGGTGCTGGGGAGCAACGTAGCCATGCGTAAGTGGTTAGCCATTAGTGCGTTGGTGATGTTGTCAGACATTATCAGCAAACACTACATCAAGAAGTTATGGGTATTGGGTGAGCACAAAGTCATCAATCCTTTTTTTGACTTGGTGCGTTATCACAATCCCGGTGCTGCATTTAGTTTTTTGGCCGACCAAGGTGGTTGGCAACAAACTATGTTTAGCGCCTTTGCTATGATTGCTGCAGTGGTGATGGTTGCTCTGATAGCACGTAACCTACATCAAACTGCATTCTGTTTTGCGCTGTCGCTATTGTTGGGCGGTGCGCTGGGTAACTTGTATGACCGATTAACGGTGGGTTATGTAGTGGACTTCCTATACTTCCACTATCAAACCTGGTACTGGCCGGCTTTCAATGTCGCAGATAGTGCTATTTGTGTCGGTGTGGCGATTTTGCTGTGGGATAATTTTCGGCAAAGTCGGGTCAAAGCCTCATCATAGAATCCGGAGTATTGCATGCCCGATTGGAAAAAAATCGTTGAGAGCAAGATTGCACTGGCAGCCAAAACCAAGCTGAGTGGTTTAAAGCCTGGTAAGAAATCCGACAATGAACGCATCCCAGCGGGACAGAAACAAGTATTTAATTTCCCAGTTTTAGACTTGGGCATCACGCCCAATGTCAATACCAGCAACTGGAAGCTGCGTATTTTTGGCTTGGTGGAAAACGAAGTGAATCTAGATTGGCTCGCTTTCCGACAGCTTGCGCAGGTGCGCGATATCTCTGATTTTCATTGTGTCACGCGCTGGTCGCAGCTTGATATGGACTGGGAAGGCGTATTGGCTAGAGATTTAATCTTACAAGCCGGCCCACTGAAACACGCCCGCCACGTCACGCTATATAGCTACGACGGCTACACCACCAACCTGCCGCTAGAAGCCCTGCTAGATGATGATGTCATCATCGCGCATTCCGTGCATGGCAAACCCTTAACTGCCGAGCATGGTGGTCCAGTGCGTATGGTTGTGCCCAAACGTTATGCATGGAAAAGTGCTAAATGGCTTAAAGCGATAGAACTGCATGTCGATGACAGACCGGGTTTTTGGGAAGTGCGCGGCTACCACAATGACGCTGATCCTTGGTTGGAGCAACGTTTCTCTGAAGATGATGGGCTTTAAGCTGGCGTTATAGCCTATTTAAATTTTCACCTATTGAAAAAATCGATATATCCCCCATCTTTAAGTTATTCAAAAATAGCTTTTGGGGAAAACGATGAGAATCGATAAATTAACCAGTATGTTTCAACAAGCGCTGAGCGATGCGCAAAGCATTGCTGTAGGGCGTGATCATCCAAGCATAGAACCACAACATGTGTTGTCAGCTCTATTGGCCCAACAAGAGGGTAGCACTGCGTCACTGCTGTCACGTGCCGGCGTCAGTTTGCCTAAGCTCAAATCTGATTTGGAAAACGCTTTAAATGATTTACCCAAAGTTGCCCAAAACAGCGGTGAGATCACCATTTCGCGTGACCTAAATAATCTGCTTAACTTGACCGATAAGTATGCGCAACAAGCTGGTGATGCTTATATTGCCAGTGAGATGTTTTTGTTGGCGTTAGCGGACGACAAGGGCGCAACAGGTCGCGTGTTGAAACAAGCTGGGCTAAATAAAGCTGCGTTAGAGATGGCGATTAAGGCAGTGCGAGGCGGGTCTAGCGTAGACAATCAAGAAGCTGAGGGTCAACGTGAAGCGCTGAAAAAATACACCCTAGATTTAACTGAGCGTGCACGCATGGGGAAATTAGACCCAGTGATAGGGCGTGATGATGAGATTCGTCGTGCTATTCAAGTGTTGCAGCGTCGTACCAAAAATAATCCGGTATTGATAGGCGAGCCTGGCGTGGGTAAAACCGCAATTGTGGAGGGCTTGGCGCAGCGGATTGTGAATGGCGAAGTACCAGAAAGTTTAAAGAATAAGCGAGTTCTCTCCCTAGATATGGCCGCCTTGTTGGCGGGTGCCAAGTATCGCGGTGAGTTTGAGGAACGTTTAAAAGCAGTATTAAAAGAATTATCACTGGATGAAGGGCAAACCATCGTATTTATCGATGAGTTGCACACCATGGTCGGTGCTGGTAAAGCCGAGGGAGCAATGGACGCAGGCAATATGTTGAAACCAGCCTTGGCGCGCGGCGAGTTGCATTGCGTGGGCGCCACCACCTTAGATGAATATCGTAAATACATTGAAAAAGATGCGGCGCTTGAGCGTCGCTTCCAAAAGGTGTTGGTGGATGAGCCCAGTGTAGAGGCAACGATTGCCATCTTGCGTGGCTTGCAAGAAAAGTATGAGTTGCACCATGGTGTAGAAATTACTGACCCAGCGATAGTGGCGGCTGCCGAGTTGAGCCATCGCTATATTACTGACCGCTTTTTGCCAGATAAAGCCATCGATTTAATCGATGAGGCAGCCTCACGCATCAAGATGGAAATCGATAGCAAACCAGAAGCGCTGGATAAATTAGACCGCCGTTTGATTCAGTTGAAAATCGAGCGTGAAGCTGTGCGTAAAGAAAAAGATGAAGCCTCGAAAAAACGCTTTGCCTTGATCGAAGAGGAAATCCAAACGCTAGAAAAAGAATCAGCCGATTTGGAAGAAATCTGGAAAGCAGAAAAAGCTCAAGTACAAGATTCCACAAGTATCAAAGAAGAAATTGAGCGCATCAAACAACAAATGGAAGAAGCTAAACGCAAGGGCGATTGGCAACAAGTTTCTGAATTACAGTATGGCAAGTTGCCAGCACTGGAAGCTCAGTTGAAAAAAGCAGACAGTGAGCAAAGCAAGGCTGTTAGCACTAGCAATAAACTATTGCGTACCCAAGTGGGATCGGAGGAAATCGCCGAAGTGGTGAGCCGCGCAACCGGTATTCCTGTGGCTAAGATGATGACAGGTGAGCGCGAAAAATTATTGCATATGGAAGATAGATTGCACGAGCGAGTGGTCGGACAAGATGAGGCCGTCCGCCTTGTTTCTGATGCGATTAGACGATCACGTTCTGGTCTGAGTGACCCTAATCGTCCTTATGGTTCCTTCCTATTCTTAGGCCCTACAGGTGTAGGTAAGACCGAGTTATGCAAGGCCTTGGCTGGCTTCTTATTTGACTCTGAGGAGCATTTGATTCGTATTGATATGAGTGAGTTTATGGAGAAGCATTCTGTATCTCGCTTGATAGGGGCACCTCCTGGCTATGTGGGCTATGAGGAAGGCGGTACGTTAACTGAGGCGGTGCGACGTAAACCTTATTCCGTGATTTTGTTAGATGAAGTTGAAAAGGCGCACCCTGATGTATTTAATGTGTTGTTACAGGTATTGGACGACGGTCGTTTGACCGATGGGCAAGGTCGAACAGTGGATTTTAAAAATACCGTGGTGATTATGACTTCGAATCTTGGAAGTCAGATGATACAAAGTATGGCGGGGGACGATTATCAGTTGATTAAATTAGCCGTGATGGGGGAAGTGAAGACGCATTTCCGTCCTGAATTTATCAATCGTATCGACGAGGTGGTGGTATTCCATCCTTTGGGTGAACAACATGTTAGATCGATTGCTGGCATACAATTGCAGTACTTAGCTAAGCGCTTGGCAGCGATGGATATGCAATTCAAGGTGAGCGATGCGGCGATGGCAGAAATTGCAAGTGCTGGTTTCGATCCGGTTTATGGGGCACGTCCACTCAAACGCGCTATCCAAAGCCAAATCGAAAATCCTTTGTCACGCGAGATACTGGCAGGAAACTTTGCAGCTAAAGATACTATCCAAGTAGATTGTAAGGCAGGCAAAATGCTTTTTAGCAAAGGATAAATCGTGAAGAATCTGCGCACACCGAGGAATGGGCTGGATGCAAGTCGTTATTGGCTTATCGTGATGAGCATGCTGATTCTGACCGCGTGTGCCAGCACACCGCAGCGTGAGCCAGAAATTCAACGTATTTCTGCAGAAGAGTTAGACA
Source organism: Methylophilaceae bacterium (assembly GCA_009926205.1). Lineage (GTDB taxonomy): Bacteria > Pseudomonadota > Gammaproteobacteria > Burkholderiales > Methylophilaceae > RFPI01. The sequence goes on along the minus strand of RFPI01000030.1, from coordinate 263 downwards.
AGTTGCTGCCACCCCCGGTGGCAGCACTTTCACTCGACGAAATAGTGCAATTGTCCAAGCAAGGCCTTAGTGCTGAGGACATCATCAAAAAAATTCAAGAGAGTAAAAGTCAGTACGTACTAACTCCCTCTCAATACCTTGATCTTAATAAACAAGGCGTTTCAACCAAGGTCTTGGATTATATTCAGTCCGCCCATGAGCAAATGCTGAAAGAGAATTTTGCTGATGAGCTTAATAAACGTGAGCAAGCCAAGGTTAAAGAG
>RFPI01000029.1 GCA_009926205.1 Methylophilaceae bacterium | reverse complement strand
AAGTCCTTGGTGAGTGCGAAAGCAATCATGCATAGTCCAAAGCCGGAAACCGCCCACAATAATCGTTGACCGGCAATTTGATGATGAAATACAAAGTGCAGACCCTCAGCAATCCCTTTAAAAATTTCTGCCTCATGGCTAACTTTGGGGGTCTCAATCGCCAAGGTAAGCAGTGTCAGCGCAGCAGCTAGACCAAATCCCCCGGCGACTCGATAGGCAAACTCAATGCCCAGCCAACCTACCAATATCCCGCCTACAGCAGGACCCAAGACCAAGCCAATTTGAAATGCAGAGCTACCTAAGCTACTCGCCTCAGCAAACTGGTGTCGGGGCAATATTGCAGCAAACATAGCGCTGTAAGAGGGTGCAATAAAAGCTCGCCCAAACCCGATTAAGACCACACAGCCATAAATCCACAGTGGCGCTTGAGTAATGTCGGCTAGTTGATTAACGCTTGCCAGTATCAATGAGCTAATTAACATAATCAGGCCTGATAGCACTGCAAAATTGCGTTTGGAATAGTGATCGACTGCATAACCAGCAAACAAAGCACTAGCGAAATAGGGAATAATTTCTGCCAAGCCAATTAAGCCCAGCGAGAGTGTGTCATGGGTGATTTGATATAAATGCCAACCCACGACCACCATCAAAATTTGGTAGGACATGACGAGCATGCAGCGATAGCCGAGCAATTTAGCAAAGCGCGGATTACGGAGCGGGTGATGATGTGTTTGCATAGTCATCAAGAAACCGAAGTATCATTGATGGCACGGAAAGTCACCACCAAAACGTCGCGATAAGCTGGCAAATGACTATCTATTGGTAAGATTGGGGTCACGCCATGCATAGAACGTTGATCATCCACGATGGCAACATCTAAAGGATTCGTCAGGGTGAAGCTATCCAAGGTGTTTTGTTGCAGGTCATGCATCGTCGTGGTGCCACTTGAGATATTCTCTCGCTTCACCATCATGACGCAGACAAAATCTACGCCATCACGATGCACCCCTTCAGGAGTCGGTTTAGCGACTTCGCTTAAATTCGCCTCAATACGAAACTGGTGTACTTCAATATGCCAGTTTTGACCAGGTTTAAGTTGGCTAAAAGTGTCACGACAAAAGCGCAGCGTCTGTTGCATGCTATGACTTTGTATGATGGCTGTTGGAATCGCTTCAAAATGTCGCGCTACTCCACCATTTAATTCGTTGTAATCGAGACTCTGATAGTGTGGTTGATGAGGCTCTAGCTTAATATCTGCCTCAGCAAACTTTGCCGACAATACGGCATAACGACGACGGCGGTAGCGCCCACCATCCGCCATGTATTGATCCAGAGGCATGCCATTCCAACTGTCCGCAAAAACTTCCCAGTCACTCAAGGCCAGTTCATCTTGGGCTAATAACCAAGCTTGTACAGTGGCGCTAGCACAAAAGCTAAAACCACGCTCACGCACTTCATTGAGCAAACTCTCGCGGGATTTAAGTAAATGTCTCAAGCCTATCCTTTGTGCATATTGCTTTAGTTATCGTCGCCCAAGCTGGCCAACAGATCCGCTTGATGCTCGGCAGACAAGGCATTAATTAACTCGTCCATATCACCTTCGGTAATGGCATCAATTTTGTAAAGCGTCAGATTAATACGATGATCGGTAATTCGACCCTGCGGATAATTGTAGGTACGAATACGCTCAGATCGATCGCCACTGCCTATCAAAGATTTTCGTTCACTGGCAATTTTGGATTGTTGTGCACGCACTTCTGCGTCCTTAATACGCGCCACTAAAACGCTCATCGCTTGCGCTTTATTTTTATGCTGACTGCGGTCATCCTGACATTCCACTACTATGCCGGTAGGTAAGTGAGTGATACGCACGGCAGAGTCAGTTTTATTAATGTGCTGACCACCTGCTCCGCTGGCACGGAAGGTGTCGATACGGATTTCTGCTGGATTAATCACCACATCACTGACTTCATCCGCTTCAGGTAAAACCGCCACTGTGCAGGCAGAAGTATGGATGCGTCCTTGCGTTTCCGTTTCAGGAACACGCTGCACTCGATGACCACCAGATTCAAATTTGAGTTTGGAATAGGCGCCATAGCCAATCACCTTGGCAATAATTTCTTTGTAACCACCTAGTTCGGATTCATTGGCAGACACCACCTCCACTTTCCAACCTTGTCGTTCGGCATAGCGCGAATACATGCGGAATAAATCCGCGGCAAATAAAGCCGATTCATCGCCACCTGTGCCAGCACGAATTTCCAGAAAGATATTGCGCTCATCATTAGGATCTTTGGGCAGCAATAGTTTCTGTAGATCAGCCTCGATTTGTTGCAAAGATTGTTTGCAGTTTTCGATTTCTTCTTGAGCAAACTCTTTCATCTCGGGATCGGACAACATCAGTTGAGCGTCCTGCATATCTTGCTCGTTTTTTTGAAAACGATGGAATTGCTCGACGATGGGGGTAATTTCGGCGTGCTCTTGCGAGAGCCTGCGGAAATTATCCATATTCTGAGTGGCGTTTTCGCTGCTCAGTAGACGATTTAGTTCGTCCAGTCTTTCGCCTAGGGTGGCGAGTTTTCTAATCATTGATGGTTTCATCGTGTTGCAATCACTTAAGTTGGTAGGGCTAAAAAAGAAAAGGAAGTAACGTTGGAGTCGCTACAGTTGATAGAGTTGCCTGAGCAATGCTTCGAGTTGCTCATGCTCTCTACCTACGGAATGATTCAGGGCGTGGCTGGGCCCATGCAATAATTTTTTGGTTAGGGCATTGCTTAGTGCATCGAGCACTTCTGCTGGATCTGCGCCCTTGGCTAACATCTTACGTGCTTTTTCTAACTCGCTTTGACGGGTTTTTTCTGCCACATCACGCAAGGCTTTGATGGTGGGTACGGCTTCGCGTGTCTTGAGCCAATGCATGAAATTTTCTACTCGTGCATGAATGATGGCTTCAGCTTCAATTGCAGCTTCTTGTCGATTCATCATGCCTTCATTGACCACCGCGGCGAGATCATCGACGGTATACAAATAAACATCATCGAGCTTTGCTACTTCGGGTTCAATATCTCTAGGGACGGCTAAATCCACCATAAACATGGGTTTGCGTTTGCGTTGTTTGATTGCACGTTCAACCATGCCTAATCCCACGATGGGTAATTGGCTGGCAGTGCTGGTAATGACAACGTCAAATTCAGCTAACTTATCTGGCAATTCTGACAGTAGTATCGCTTCGCCATGCATGCTGTCGGCCAGGCCTTGCCCGCGCTCCAAAGTACGATTGGCGATGGTCATCGACTTAGGTTGTTGTGCGGCAATATGTTCTGCGCACAGCGTGATCATCTCACCAGCGCCAATAAACAAAACGCGCTGTTGCTCCAAGTCGCCAAAAATGCGCTGTGCCAAGCGTACAGAGGCGGCCGCCATTGAAATAGAGCTAGCGCCTATATCTGTCGTCGTGCGCACCTCTTTTGCAACGGCAAAGGTGCGTTGGAAAAGTTTATGCAATATGCTTCCCAGAGTACCGGTCGTCTCAGCGATTTTGACGGCTTGTTTCATTTGTCCAAGAATTTGGGGCTCGCCTAACACCATCGAGTCTAGTCCTGAGGCAACTCGGAAAGCATGCTTAACGGTATCTTCGCTGGGCAATGTGTAGGTGTAGGGTTGTATCTTGTCGGTTTGCAGCTGATTGTATTGTGCCAGCCATTGTAAAGCGCGCTCTGGCTGGTCTGAATGGCAGTACAACTCGGTGCGGTTGCAGGTCGATAAAATGGCGGCCTCATGCACCCCGTGCGCGTTTAGATCGCGCAAAGCATGTGCCAATCGCTCAGGGCTAAACGCGATATGTTCGCGTATTGCGATGGGGGCAGTGGTGTGATTAACGCCGACAGTGAATAATTGCATGGCGTAATTTTCCTGCATACGCGCCCTTTACGCAATAAATTCTCTGTCAATCTGCGCTTAATTCTTGCTAGAATAAGCTTTTTTCGTTTTGAAATTTTCGCATTATTTTTTTCAGAATTTATTTTAGGATTAATTTTTTAGAATCATGGCTAAACAATTCAGAATTGCCCCAAGTATTTTGTCAGCAAACTTTGCTAAGCTCGGTCAGGAAATTACCGATGTGATCGCTTCTGGTACCGATATCGTGCACTTCGATGTGATGGACAATCACTATGTGCCCAACCTGACCATCGGTCCATTGGTCTGTGAGGCGATTCGCCCAGTGACAGATGCCATCATTGATGTACATTTGATGGTGAAGCCAGTTGATCGCATTATTCCTGACTTTGCTAAAGCAGGCGCCAATTTCATTACTTTCCATCCAGAGGCTTCTGAGCACATCGATCGCAGCTTGTCTTTGGTGCGTGATCATGGCTGTAAATCTGGCTTGGTATTTAACCCTGCTACGCCTTTGCATTACTTAGACCATGTGATGGATAAAGTGGATATGGTGTTATTGATGTCCGTCAACCCTGGCTTTGGCGGTCAGAAATTTATTCCTGAAACACTCAACAAGCTGCGTGCAGCTCGCGCTAAGATCGATGCATATACTGCAAAAACCGGCCGTGAAATTTGGCTTGAAGTGGATGGCGGTGTGAATGCAGCGAATATTGCTGAGATTGCCAAAGCTGGCGCTGATACTTTTGTGGCTGGTTCTGCCGTGTTTGGTGCAGGAAAAGATAGCGATCCTAATCGCTATAACACCATCGTGTCGCAACTTCGCGCTGAATTGGCGAAAGTCTAATCGTGCTGATTCATTCCTTGTCATACAAACTTCGATTCAGTTGGCGATGGTGGGACTAGTCTCACCGCTTGCCTTTGGCGCATGGCTTAACTGCGTCTCACTACTCGAATAAAGCTTGGAATGAATCATGTCACCACTCATTAGTCAGCAACAATTTGATGCCCTGCAAGCGCAGGGATTTAACCGTATCCCACTGGTCATTGAGACCTTTGCGGATCTTGATACGCCACTCTCTCTCTATCTAAAACTTGCTAACCAGCCCTATTCCTATTTGTTGGAATCGGTGCAAGGGGGTGAGCGTTTTGGCCGCTATTCGATTATTGGACTGCCAGCGACTACTAGAATTGAAGCCCGTGGGCGCAACGTCCAAGTGTTGGTAGATAACGCTGTGGTGGAGTCGGTGCAGGATGTAAATCCTCTCGATTTTATTCACGCCTACCAATTACGTTTCAAAGTGCCAGAGGCGCAAGCTGGCTTGCCACGCTTTACTGGCGGCCTAGCCGGCTATTTTGGCTATGACACAGTGCGCTATATCGAGCGCCGTCTAGAGCATGCTCATCAGCCTGATCAACTTCAAGTCCCAGATATTTTGATGATGTTGTCCGAGCAAATTGCCGTAGTAGATAACTTGTCGGGCAAACTCTATTTCATCGTATATGCCGATCCTAGCCAGCCACAAGCCTATGATAAGGCCAAACAGCGTCTGCAAGCACTGATGCAACGGTTGCAGGCAACGGTAAAAATCCCGCCGTCTAAATCGGTGCCTACTGCCCCGGCTAAATCAGAGTTTGGAGAGCAAGCATTTAAAGCCGCGGTTGAGCGCGCCAAGCAATACATTTTCGAGGGCGATATCATGCAGGTGGTGTTATCACAACGCATGTCGCAGCCGTTTAACGCGGAACCCTTGAATCTATATCGTGCCCTACGCAGCTTAAACCCATCCCCCTATATGTTCTATTACCATATGGGAGACCATTATGTGGTCGGTGCTTCGCCTGAAATCTTAGTGAGATTAGAGCAGGATACCGTTACCGCCAGACCGATTGCTGGGACACGTCCACGAGGTCAAACACGCGAGCAAGATATTGCCCTAGCAGAAGAACTATTAGCCGATCCAAAAGAGCGAGCAGAGCATGTGCAATTGATGGATTTGGGACGCAACGACGTGGGTCGTGTGGCGCAAACAGGCAGCGTTAAAGTGACCGATAATATGGTCATCGAGCGCTACTCTCATGTGATGCATATTGTGTCGAATGTCGAGGGTAAATTAAAACCTGGGATGCATGCGATGGATGTATTGAAAGCCACTTTCCCCGCAGGCACTGTGAGTGGTGCTCCCAAAGTGCGGGCGATGGAGATTATTGATGAGCTCGAGCCAAGCAAACGTGGTATCTATGCTGGCGCAGTTGGTTATCTTGGTTTTAATGGGGATATGGATGTAGCGATTGCTATTCGTACCGCCGTCATTAAAGACAAAACACTCTATGTACAAGCTGGTGCTGGGATTGTGGCAGACTCTGTACCCGAGAGCGAATGGATGGAAACACAAAATAAGGCGCGTGCTGTACTGCGTGCTTCAGAGTTGGTCCATCAGGGTTTGGATACCCAGATTGAGACAAAGGAATAAGCCATGTTATTGATGATAGACAACTACGATTCCTTTACCTACAACTTGGTGCAATATTTGGCTGAGCTGGGACAAGATGTGCAGGTCTACCGCAATGATGAAATTGATTTGGCCAAAGTACATGCGCTCAAGCCACGTCATATCGTTATTTCACCTGGTCCTTGTACGCCAAATGAGGCAGGTATTTCTGTACCATTAATTCATGAGTTTGCTGGCAAAATTCCATTGCTTGGGGTGTGCTTGGGTCACCAAAGTATTGGTCAGGCTTTTGGCGGAAAAATTATCCATGCCAAACAACTGATGCATGGAAAAACCTCGCTGATTCATCACAAAAATATCGGGGTGTTCAAAGACCTGCCCAATCCTTACACCGCAACGCGCTATCACTCCTTGGTGATTGAGCGTGAAAGCTTACCCGATTGTCTTGAAATTACTGCTTGGACAGACGATGGAGAGATTATGGGAGTGAGACACAAGACGCTCGCAGTAGAGGGTGTACAGTTCCACCCAGAGTCCATCTTGACCGAATACGGGCACGAGTTGCTCGATAATTTTCTCAAGGCTTACTAGATGTCATACGCGTCCACACTGAATCAACTGATTGCGAAGCAAGATTTAGCGCAAGTTGAGATGCTCAATTTGATGCGTCAAGTGATGACGGGTGAACTCACGCCTGCGCAAATCGCAGCTCTGTTAATCGCACTTCGCATCAAAGGTGAGACAGTCGATGAAATCGCTGCTGCTGCCATGGTGATGCGTGAGCTTTCTAGTCACGTGAATGTGCCACAGCATGAGCATTTGATTGATACCTGTGGTACTGGGGGTGATGGCAATCAAACTTTTAATGTTTCTACTGCATGCGCATTTGTTGCCGCTGCAGCGGGTGCAAAAGTGGCTAAGCATGGTGGGCGCTCTGTATCTTCCACCAGCGGAAGTGCCGATGTATTAGAGGCGCTTGGGGTGAATGTCGGTTTACAGTCTGAGCAAGTGGCAATTTGCGTAGATCAAATTGGCATAGGTTTTATGTTTGCACCTAATCATCACAGTGCGATGAAATATGCTGCGCCAGTAAGACGAGAGTTGGGCGTGCGTACCCTGTTCAATTTACTCGGCCCTTTGACCAATCCAGCCAATGCGAAACGCCAAGTGATGGGGGTGTTCTCTCGTGAGCTGACACTCAAGCTTGCGCAAGTGTTGCAACAACTGGGCGCTGAGCAAGTGATGGTGGTGCATGGTGCGGATGGGATGGATGAGATTTCCTTTAGTGGCGACACTTATGTCGCAGAATTGCGTGATGGAAAAATCCGCGAATACACTCTAAATCCGCAGCAATTTGATATGCCCGTTCATCAACTGGCACAAATTCAAATTGCCGATGCAACCAGCTCCAAGCAAATGTTGTTGAGCGTTTTGCAGGGCGAGCAAACGCCTGCAAGAGACATTGTTTTGCTCAATGCCGGTGCGGCTATTTATGTGAGTGGCTTGGCTGCAGATTTGGCGGCTGGCATACAGCGTGCTGCGCAGGTGATAGACGCTGGTCTTGCACTAGAAAAGCTACAGGCTTTGGTGGCACTCTCCCAATCGCTAGCGTCCAATACAAAGTCCGCCTAAGTCAGTTTTTAACTTATTCAACCATAGCAGAAAATTATGTCCGACATCCTCAACAAAATCTTAGATACCAAGCGTGCTGAAGTAGCGCAAGCGAAGCAGCAAAAATCTATGAGCGATTTACACGCTGAAATTGCTGCACAATCGCCGGCCAGAGATTTTGTGGGCAGCATACGCGCAAAGATTGCTCAAGGTTTGCCGGCTGTGATTGCTGAAATTAAAAAAGCCAGCCCATCCAAAGGGGTGATACGTGCAGATTTTCACCCAGCGCAAATTGCACAAAGTTATCAGCAAGGCGGCGCTGCATGTTTGTCGGTATTGACCGATCAAGAGTATTTCCAAGGCAGCCCAGATTATCTTAAACAAGCCAGAGCTGCTTGTGCTTTGCCGGTATTGCGTAAAGATTTTATGATAGATGAGTACCAAGTGGCCGAAGCAAGAGCGATGGGAGCAGATTGTATTTTATTAATTGCTGCCGCATTACCTCTGGCGCAGATGCAAGCGCTAGAAGCCGCCGCACAAGCTCTCGGTTTGGCAGTATTGGTCGAAGTGCATAATGCTGAAGAATTGGACATGGCTTTGCAACTCAATACGCCATTGTTAGGCATCAATAATCGCAACCTGCGCACCTTTGAAGTCAGTTTGCAAACCACTTTAGATTTATTGCCGCGTATTCCACAGTCACGTATTGTAGTGACAGAGTCCGGAATATTTACTGCACAAGATGTCGCTTTGATGCGTCAGCACGCGGTACATACTTTCTTGGTAGGTGAGGCGTTTATGCGTCAAGCAGAACCCGGCGCTGAATTGGCCAAGGTATTCAGTCTGTAATCAGGAGCTGAGATGAGTAAACTGCAACAGTTTTTAGCCATGCGTCCACGTCGTATGCGTCGTGACGATTTCTCTCGTCGTTTAATGCGCGAGCATAGATTGTCAGTGGATGATTTAATCTATCCAGTGTTTGTACTGAGCGGTGAAAAACGTGTGGAAGACGTGGCTTCCATGCCAGGTGTGCAGAGACAGAGTATCGATGTATTACTCAAGACAGCTCAACAATGTGTGCAACTGGGGATTCCTGCTATCGCTCTTTTTCCTGTGGTAGAGGCCGAATTTAAGTCACTCGATGCGCAAGAGGCATTTAATCCTGTCGGCTTGGTACCTACCGCCGTGCGTGCCCTCAAGCAAGCCTATCCAGACTTGGGCGTGATTACAGATATCGCCCTTGACCCTTATACCACCCATGGCCAAGATGGACTGATTGATGATCAGGGTTATGTCCTCAATGATGAAACCGTAGCTGTACTAGTTCGACAAGCCTTGTGTCATGCCGAAGCGGGTGTAGATATTGTGGCCCCCTCAGACATGATGGATGGCCGTATAGGCGCTATTCGCGATGCCCTAGAAGAAAGTGGTTTTATTCACACTCGTATCTTGGCGTATTCGGCTAAGTATGCCTCCAGCTTCTATGGACCTTTTAGAGATGCTGTGGGCTCTGCAGCGAATCTTGGTGGCGGCAACAAATACACCTACCAAATGGATCCAGCCAATAGTGATGAAGCATTGCGCGAGGTAGCGTTGGATATTGAAGAGGGTGCTGATATGGTGATGGTCAAACCCGGTATGCCTTATTTGGACATCGTGCGTCGCGTTAAACAGGAATTTGGTTTACCCACTTTTGCCTATCATGTGAGTGGCGAATATGCCATGTTAAAAGCTGCTGCGCAAAACGGCTGGTTGAATGAACAAGCTTGTGTGATGGAAGCAATGCTGAGTTTTAAACGCGCGGGTGCTGATGCAATATTGACCTATTACGCGATGGATATCGCGCGTTGGTTGCAGGCAGAGCAGTCGGCTAAGTAGTCGCTGATATCGCAAGCAGGGCTTGTAAGCCTTGCATGTCTACTCGGTCAGCACTTTGGCCATTAGCCGGGTGTTTAGTGGCGAAGCGCATATCGTCATACTCAAATACACTCAGTTTGATGGCACCATGAGGACCTTCCAAGGTAAAGGTGGGTACCTTTAATCGTTCGGCATTTTTCTTGTCATTGGCACGTCTGTCTCTTACCCGAAAAGACTTATCTCCAGACTGATAGGGGATTTGCTGGTTAAGCAAAAAAATCTCCACATCTTTTGCGCTGTCAGCAAACAAATGAATATGCGTTTCAGAGTACTGCCCTGCGGTCCCATCAAGGACTGGGCCAGTCAGGTGGGGATTAAATCTTTCGAATAATTGCATGACTTTAAGAGCATCCTCACGTAACTCACGCAACAATCCCGGTTGTTCTTCGCTCAAATATAAAGCCTGATACAAACGAATTTCGTCTTCAATTTCGCTATTCGATGGCAAACAAAATGCGTCGGTCACGCCAAGTTGCCGCCCAGCCTTTTTCTTGGCATAGGCAAAATCGGCAACTCCATCTTCCACCATCATGCGGGCGGCAGCTTGGGCAATCACTTGGCGCAACTGTAGGGCGCGAAATTCTTTACTCATGATGCAGTTCTCATGGGATTAGTACAACTGATTGCTATCAGTGGGTTCGCTGATATTAGCCTTTATCGGGCCGTGATCATCCTTATCTTTATCTGAAGGTGGATACTCCTCATAGAAGTATTCATACAGACCACCCTCATTATCATTGGCACGACGGCCGTTAGACAGATTGATTTTAATTTGAGTGACACCGTCTGGCATACTCGGAATTTCTTGTGCTATGTCTTTCAGAGCTGTCGCCATATAGTTAATCCAAATAGGCAAAGCAGCCGACCCCCCCGTCTCGCTACCGAGTGTTCTAGGTTGGTCATAACCCATCCATACCACCGCAACATGTTTTGGGTTGTAGCCAGCAAACCAAGCGTCAACGTGATTATTGGTCGTCCCGGTTTTTCCAGCCAAATCAAATCGACCCAGCTGACTCGCTTTGGCGGCAGTACCAATGCGGGTTACATCACGCATCATGGAGGTCATGATAAAGGCGTTACGTTCATCAATCGCGCGTTCTGCATTTTCTCCTACGCGAGTAATCTGCGCCGTTTCAATGACTTTGCCGTGGCTGTCAGTAATTTTGCTAATTAAATAAGGTTTGATGCGATAACCACCATTAGAAAATACCGCATAAGCTTCCGCCATTTTCCATACGGTGACAGAACCAGCCCCCAAGGCAAGGGTGAGATAGGGCGGATGATCTTTTTCCGCAAAGCCAAATTGGGTAATGAAATTCTGAGCGTATTCCACACCTATGGCATTTAAAAGCCGAATTGATACCATATTTTTAGACTTGGTCAGCGCAGTCCGTAAGCGCATTGGCCCTTCATATTTGCCATCAAAGTTGTGCGGATTCCAATCTTCGCCACTACCAGTCAACTGCGCACTAAATGAAATCGGCTCATCTTCAAAAACGCTAGCCGGGCTATAACCCTTCTCTAATGCGGCTGAATAGATAAATGGTTTAAAGCTAGAGCCGGGCTGACGCCATGCTTGAGTGACATGGTTGAATTTATTACGACTAAAATTAAATCCACCGACCAAAGCTTTAATCGCACCGTCATTCGAGTCTAAAGCCACAATGGCAGACTCAACTTGTGGAAGCTGGCTGACTTTCCAACCTGTATCAGTTTGCAGAATACGGATAATCGAGCCCACTTTGACACGCAGTTTAGCTGGGATTTTGCTCGGATCTTTGCTGTTCAATTGAGACTGAATCATGGCTAAATCAGGGCCTTCAATCTTGATATCCTCGCCCGAAGCGCTATGCACTTGTATCGCATTTTTACTTATCTTGGTGACCACCGCAGGCGTCAATCCATTAAAGCTCTCAAACTCATCTAGCGCTTCTTCCATGTTTTTGATCGCATCTGATCCGCTCATATCTTTTTCTGCGAGTTGTTTTTCTGGGCCGCGGAAACCATGGCGTTGATCATAATCCAGTACACCTTGCATCAGTGCTTTGTTGGCCGCTTGTTGGTCATCCTTAGAAATCGTGGTGTAGACATTCATGCCACTGCTGTAAATACTGTCTTTATAGCGCTCAAACATCACTTGGCGCACCATTTCTCCCACATAATCGGCCGCAAATTCTCTGGTTTCGCGCGCGGATTTAAAGTGCAGAGGCGTTGCCAAAGCTTTTTCATATTGCGCTTCAGTAATGAATTTGTAGCGCTTCATATTAGCCAATACTTGACGCTGACGAGAAATCGCACGTTTTGGATATTGGAAAGGATTGTAGTTAGTGGGGGCTTTAGGCAAACCAGCGAGTACAGCAATCTCGGCAAGATTCAGTTTGTTTAAGGGCTTACCAAAATAGATTTGTGCCGCAGCGGCAAAGCCATAAGAGCGTTGACCCAAGAAAATCTGATTGATATACAGCTCAAGAATCTGCTCTTTGTTTAAGCTATGTTCAATTTTAATCGCCAGCAAGGCTTCGTTGATTTTGCGCTTAAAACTTCGCTCATTGGACAGATAGAAATTACGCGCAACCTGCATCGTAATGGTACTTGCCCCTTCTTTAGAACCACCCAAAATATTGTTGACTGCAGCGCGCAGAATGCCCTTGGTATCCACGCCGCCATGCTTATAAAAGCGGACATCCTCAATCGCCAAAATGGCATTTTGCATATCTTTGGGCGTGTCTTTGATTTTGATAAAGTCGCGTCTCTCTTCGCCGTATTCGGCCAGCAAATAGTTATCTGCCGACCAAACGCGCAGGGGTTGCTTGGGTCGATAGTTGGTGAGTGCGTCCAGTGAGGGGAGCTCAGGATAGATGAGCGCTGCAGCCAGTCCTACCAAAGAGGTGAAAATTAATAACCCGCTGAGCACCAGAACGGCTAGCGATAGAAACATACGGTTAGAGGACATGGGTAATCTCTAAAGAAGACAAATGAGCACATTATAATTGCCAAACTTGCTTGGCATAAGGGGCTTGTCTGACTTTTGCCTCGCTTTGGCTTAAAATAGCAGCTAATAAACGCAATGGGGTTAGCGTGGTGACGAATATCATTTTTGTTGGCTTAATGGGGGCGGGGAAGACCACTGTCGGTCGTGCGCTTGCCAAAAACCTCAAAAAAACTTTTTATGATACTGACCTGGAAATTGAAAAGAGAACCGGAGTAAAAATCCCGACGATTTTTGAGATGGAAGGGGAAGCAGGGTTCAGAAAACGCGAAAGCGCGGTATTAGACGAATTGACGGGGCTGAGCAATGTGGTTTTGGCCACCGGTGGCGGCGCTGTTTTAGACGAGAAAAATCGAAGTTTGATGAAAACACGGGGCATTGTGGTGTATTTGCGTGCGGACATTCATGATTTATATCTTCGAACCCGTCATGACAGAAATCGCCCGCTACTGCAAACCGCTGACCCACAATCCAAGTTGCGCGAGTTATTTGCTATCCGTGACCCTTTATATCGTGAAGTGGCAGATATTGTGGTGGATACTGGCAGTCAGCCAGTGGCCAATATTGTTGGAAAAATTCAAACATTAATTGCTAAAAAAATTTCTGAGAAAGCGACAACTGACAGCTTATGAGCACGATGCAAACACTACAAGTTGAATTGGCAGAACGCAGTTATCCCATTCACATTGGCAATAATTTGTTGGGCCAAGCAGGGCTTATCACGCCGCATTTAAAACGTAAACAAGTGGCAGTGGTTACCAATACCACAGTTGCCCCGCTCTATTTGGATAAGCTAACTAGCACATTGCAATCCGCGGGCGTAAGTGTGATTCCCGTTATCTTGCCGGATGGCGAAGCTTATAAAAATGGCGAGACTCTCAATCTCATTTATGACGCGCTATTGCAACATCGTTGTGAGCGTTCTACCACTCTGATTGCTTTGGGTGGGGGTGTCATCGGTGACATGACTGGCTACGCAGCCGCCACCTATTTGCGTGGTGTGCCTTTTATTCAGATTCCCACCACATTGTTATCCCAGGTAGATTCCTCAGTTGGCGGAAAAACGGGCATTAATCACCCTTTGGGTAAAAATATGATAGGGGCTTTTTATCAGCCACAGCTGGTGTTGGCTGATATCGATACCCTCAAAACTTTGCCCGCACGTGAGCTTTCTGCCGGTGTTGCAGAAGTGATTAAATACGGGCTCATCCGTGACCAAGACTTTTTCGATTGGCTAGAGGCCAATATGCCTGCCTTGATGTCATTGGACCCGGCAGTGACGTCACAGGCAATTTACCGTTCCTGTTTAAACAAGGCCCAAGTAGTTGCCGCGGATGAGCATGAAAATGGTGAGCGTGCGACCTTGAATCTTGGACATACCTTCGGGCATGCAATTGAGAATGGGATGGGTTATGGTGTTTGGTTACATGGTGAAGCAGTCGCGGCGGGGACTATGCTAGCTGCCGACTTATCTCAACGTATGGGGTGGTTGAATGCGCAACAAGTCGAGCGTATGGAGGCCATTTTTAAGGCTGCCAACCTGCCTCTGCAAGCACCGAAGCTTGGCGCAGATAAATATTTAGATCTGATGGGTCTAGATAAAAAAGTCGTGGATGGCAAGATACGCCTAGTGCTGCAACAAGGCATAGGCAAGTCTGTGGTGACCAGTGATTATGACCCTGCACTGCTCAGACAAACATTAGAAGCGATTGCATAGGTTCGTATAAGATGAGCTTAGCTAAATACGCCGCCCTCTCTCAACATAGCCGTGGTCGCCGGCATCCAGAGCCTGATCCGCAAGGCCGAGATCAATATCAGCGTGACCGTGACCGCATTATTCACTCAAGTGCTTTCCGTCGTTTGGAATACAAAACCCAAGTATTTGTGAATCATGAGGGAGATTTATTCCGTACCCGTCTCACGCACAGTCTCGAAGTCGCACAAATTGGCCGCGCAATTGCTCGCAATCTTGCCCTGCACGAGGATTTGGTTGAGGGGATTTCGTTGGCCCATGATTTGGGACATACCCCGTTTGGCCATGCTGGCCAGGATGCGCTGAATGAATGTATGCGCGATTATGGTGGTTTCGAGCACAATTTGCAGTCACTCAGAGTGGTCGATTTGTTAGAGCAGCGTTATGCAGAGTTTGATGGGCTCAACCTGACCTTTGAAATGCGCGAGGGCATACTCAAGCACTGTTCATTGAACAATGCCAAACAGCTAGGCGATGTGGGTGAGCGTTTTATCCTCAAGCAGCAACCATCCTTAGAGGCCCAAGTGACAAACTTGGCGGACGAGATAGCCTATAACAACCATGACGTTGATGATGGCTTGCGTTCTGGTCTGATTACCTTGGAGCAATTAAAACAGGTCAGTTTGTTCGGAGACAATCTGGCGCAAGTTCAACAACGTTACCCAGACTTACAAGGACGCAGGCTGATTCATGAAACCGTTAGACGCATGATCAATGCCCAAATTGTGGATCTTTGCCAACAAAGCCAAGCCAATATTGATCGTGTTGGTCCGCAAAATATCGATGAAGTGCGTCAACAAGGCCGTTTGATAGGCTTCAGCCCAGCCATGGCCGAGCAACAAATCGAATTAAAGCGCTTTTTGCATAAGAATCTTTACCAGCACTATCGTGTGAACCGTATGAGTGCAAAAGCTAAGCGCATTGTGCGTTCATTGTTTGAAGCTTTTATCCAAGAGCCCGACCTCATGCCCAATGAGTACCAAGATCGCGCAAAACAAGATCAAACGCACGCTTTGGCCCGTGCAGTTGCCGATTATGTGGCTGGAATGACCGATAGGTATGCTATCCGAGAGTATCAGAGATTGTTTACCGTGGAAGAGAGAGAGCTGTAGAGATACCTTATATATACAGGGCAAATAATCTCGACAATTTCCCCCATATTTCGTACTTTATTCACCTCTATGTTGTTTTTTTGCAACAAAACAACACCTGTTGGAAAAAACACACAATTTTTACTTGCTAAGGTCAAAACGACTTTGGCATACTTGCAACACCTTGCTAAAAGGCATTTGTCTTTAGTGAGTTTTAAATTCAAACGAATTAGGAGAATTTCATGAACAAGAAATTAGGTTTAGCAGTTGCTGGTGCTGTTTTAGCACTTTCTTCTGCAGCTCAAGCTGGTATCACAATCCCAGCTGGTGACTGGACTGTAGATATAGGCGGTAACGTTAACGCTTTCTACATCAACAATAAATCAAACGACGACCACAATATCGAAGGTGGTTTAGCTAATCGTCAACAAGACGGTAGCGATCGTTCTTCATCCATCAACACTGGTTTGTTGCCATCATGGTTAACAGTGGGTGCTAAGACACGTCAAAACAACTTAGACGTGGCTTGGGCAATCAGCTTCCAACCAGGTGCTTCATCTAAGACATCTTTAGGTTTAGGTGGTGGTTCTGAATTCCGTCAAGCTTACTTCACATTCGGTGATGCATCTTGGGGTACTGTTAAGATTGGTAAGGACTTGGGCGTATTCGGTTCTGACGCTATCTTGAGCGATATGACATTGTTGGGCGTAGGCTCACAAGGTGCTGTTGGTCAAGCTGGTGGCACAACGACTACTTTAGGTCGTATCGGTACTGGTTACATGTATGCTGACTTCAATGGTCAAATCAACTATACATCACCAAACTTCAATGGCTTTAAGTTCACAGTTGGTATCGATCAACCATTGAACACATTGAACCTATCTACTGAAAGCCAAGACTCCAATGGTCAGGCTCAACAAGCTCCAGCATTCGTTGGTTTGGCTTCTTACTCATGGGCAGGTGACTTCTCTGGTAAGATCTGGGCTGAAGCGAAGACACAACGCGTTGAATTGGATTACTCCGGTCGTAAAACAGCTAACGTATTCGGTATGGGTGCTAACGCTAATGTTGGCTTAGTTGGTTTGACTGGCTACTACTACAGCGGCAAGGGTGCTGGTACAACAGCATTCTTGATGGATGGTTACGCTGCAAATGGTAACCGTCGTGACTCAGACGGTTACTACCTACAAGCTACATACGTAATCCCAACAGGTACTAAGTTGGGTCTTAGCTACGGTGAATCTAAGCTAGACAA
>RFPI01000028.1 GCA_009926205.1 Methylophilaceae bacterium | reverse complement strand
TGCGAAAGTAGGTCACCGCCAGGCTCTCTATTTAGACCATTACCTCGGTCTGACCATCAAAGCCCACTCATCGTGGGCTTTGTTGTTTATGTATAGGTCGTTATAATGACCGGGTGGTGGGCTGTTTAGCCCATTTTTTATTTTAGCGGGTATGTAATTGCAAAATTTAAATGCCATTATTGAGAAAACAGTGACGCAACTCGGTTACGAGTTGGTCGATTTCGAACTGCAAAACCGTGGCCGTTTGTTGCGTGTTTTTATCGACAGACCAGAAGGTATCAGCATTGATGACTGCGTTTTAATCAGCAATCAAATTGGAAACGTATTGGCAGTCGAGAACGATTTTGACTATGACAGGCTTGAGGTCTCCTCGCCTGGCTTAGATCGTGTTCTTAAAAAAGCCGCAGACTTTGCCAAGTTTATTGGGCAGGAAGCCAGCGTTAAATTGAGATTAGCCGTTGATGGACGAAAAAATTTTGTAGGAACCATTGTTGCTGTAACGGATGAGAATTTAGATTTTCAGGTTGATGGGAAGCCCTATCAATTTAACCTGCAACAAATCGAGAAGGCACGTTTAGTGCCTAAGTATTGATTAGCTATTAGCCGGAGAGAGTGATGAGTCGCGATATTTTGTTATTGGTTGATGCATTAGCACATGAAAAAAATGTAGATAAAGATGTCATCTTTACTGCACTAGAGTTTGCTTTGGCTTCAGCTACAAAAAAACGTTTTGCTGATGATGCCGATGTTCGAGTCGCGATTGACCGCGAGACCGGTGAATATGAGTCATTTAGACGATGGGCTGTGCTGAATGATGATCAAGCATTGGAAAATCCTGGTGCGCAGATGTATTCAGATGACGAGCGTCTAGAAGGTAAAACTATCTCAGCTGACAATATCTATGAAGAGCCACTTGAGTCTGTAGAGTTTGGGCGCATAGGTGCGCAGGCTGCGAAACAGGTTATTCTGCAAAAAGTACGCGAAGCAGAGCGTGAGAAGATTTTAGAAGACTTTTTGTCACGTAAAGAGCATCTGATTTCTGGCGTTATTAAGCGCATGGAAAAAGGCAATGCGATTATTGAAATTGGCAGAATGGAAGCAGTTCTGCCACGCGAATTAATGATCCCAAAAGAAAATTTACGTGTTGGTGATCGCGTAAGAGCCTATCTGGAGCGCGTAGATCGCACAGCAAGAGGGCCGCAATTGATTTTGTCTCGTATTGCGCCTGAATTCCTAACGCGTTTATTTGAGTTGGAAGTTCCAGAAATTGAAGATGGATTGCTTGAGATTAAATCTGCTGCAAGAGATCCAGGTTTGCGTTCAAAAATCGCTGTGAAAGCGAATGATCAGCGTTTGGATCCTGTTGGTACCTGCGTGGGTATGCGAGGTTCTCGTGTGCAAGCGGTAACAGGAGAGTTGGCCGGAGAGCGAGTTGATATCGTTTTATGGTCTATGGAGCCAGCGCAATTTGTGATTAATGCCATGGCGCCTGCCGAGGTATCCAGTATTGTTGTGGATGAAGAAGCACATGCAATGGATGTCGTTGTTGAAGAAGAGCAATTGGCATTAGCTATTGGTAGAAATGGCCAAAATGTTCGACTTGCTTCTGATTTGACCGGTTGGACTTTGAATATCTTAACTGCCGAAGAGGCAGCGAAGAAAAATGAAGAAGAGCACTTCAAAGTACGTGAGTTATTCATGGCTAAATTAGACGTGGATGAAGAAGTGGCTGATATTTTGGTACAAGAAGGTTTTACCACTTTAGAAGAGATTGCTTATGTTCCTATTGAGGAAATGAGCGAGATTGATGCTTTTGATGAAGACACGATTAACGAATTACGTAAACGTGCTCGCGCAGCCTTGCTCACTGAAGCCATCGCTAAAGAAGAGAAGGTAGGAGAGGCATCAGCAGATTTACTCAATATGGATGGCATGGATGACGAAACCGCACATCTCTTGGCTTCCAAAGGCGTTCTCACTATGGAGGACCTAGCTGATTTGGCAGTGGACGATCTGGTCGAATTGACCCAAATGGACGAGGAGCGAGCAAAGAGCCTGATTATGACGGCTCGCGCACCTTGGTTCGCATAATGTAGGTTGGTGTCATAACAGGATTGGAGCAATAAATGGGGACAAGCGTACAACAATTTGCAGCAGAACTTAATCTGCCTGCCGAGCTGCTTTTAGAGCAGCTGAAAAGTGCTGGGGTTATTAAACAAAGCGGCGCAGATCAGTTAACAGAGAACGATAAAGAGTTACTACTTTCTTATCTGCGTAAAGAGCATGGTGAGCAAGCACCAAAAAACAAAATAACGCTGACGCGCAAACAAAGTACGGAAATCAAAAAGACTGACAGTACTGGCAAAGCTCGTACTATTCAGGTCGAGGTGAAGAAAAAACGTGTCTTGGTTCGAAATGAACCAAGTCCAGCGGTAGTTCCTGAAATTGTTGAGCCTGAAGAGCTTATTGCTCCGGCAGAGCCTGAAGTTGAAGTCGCGATTGCTGAAGCAGTTGAACCAGCGCCGGTAGTGGCTAGTGAAGTTAAAAGTAACGCTAAAAAGGGCATTACTTTAACTCCGCATGAGCTTGCGCAGCGTGAGGAAGAATCTAAGCGCCATGCGGCTTTAATGGCAATTCAAGAGGAAGAGATAAAAAAGAAACAAGCGCTTGCTCAGAAAAAACTTGAGGAAGAGGCCAAGAAAGCCCAAGCAGCACCCACCAGTAATCTATCTGAAGGCACGCTTCATAAGCCTGCTAATAAAGAGAATGCTCGCCCAGAAGATAAAACTGCCAAAAAAGGTAGTCAACGCGATAGCGACTGGATGGAGTCAGAGAATAAAAAACGTGGAATCAAAACGCGCGGTGATAGTGCCGGTGCCATGAACCAAGGTTGGCGTACGCAAAAAGGTAAAAAGTCTCCCAAGCAGCAAGATAGTCAGCATACATTTAATGCCCCTACCGAACCTATTGTGCGTGAGGTACTAGTCCCTGAGACTATTTCAGTGGGCGACTTGGCCCACAAAATGTCAGTGAAGGCTGCCGAAGTGATTAAGGTGCTGATGGGCATGGGTATGATGGTAACAATCAACCAAGTGCTAGATCAGGATACGGCCATCATCGTGGTTGAGGAGATGGGACATACGGCAAAAGCAGCAGCACCAAATGATCCTGAAGCCTTCTTAGACGAGACGGTTGCGCATGAATCTACATTGCTCCCTCGCCCTCCAGTGGTGACCGTCATGGGCCACGTGGATCACGGCAAAACCTCATTGCTGGACTATATTCGTCGAAGCCGAGTAGCTTCTGCAGAGGCTGGTGGGATTACCCAACATATTGGCGCTTATCATGTGGAAACGGCCAGAGGCATGGTCACCTTTCTAGATACCCCAGGGCATGAGGCATTTACTGCGATGCGTGCACGTGGTGCAAAAGCGACTGACGTCGTTATTTTGGTGGTTGCTGCTGATGATGGAGTGATGCCACAAACCATAGAGGCCATTCACCATGCCAAAGCAGGTAAAGTGCCAGTCGTGGTTGCAGTAAACAAAATTGATAAAGCAGAAGCTAACCCGGAGCGTGTCAAGCAGGAGCTTGCCAGCCATGAGGTTGTGCCAGAAGAATGGGGTGGAGACACCATGTTTGTTGAAGTATCCGCTAAATCTGGTCAGGGCATTGATGACCTGCTAGAGGCGGTACTATTACAAGCTGAAGTATTAGAATTGAAAGCACCAAAAGACGCTCCTGCTAAGGGTTTAGTGATTGAGGCTAGCTTAGACAAGGGACGTGGTCCGGTATCTACCATCTTAGTGCAATCAGGTACTTTGAAGCGTGGGGATGTGCTGTTGGCGGGTAGTTCTTACGGTCGTGTACGAGCCATGCTGGATGAAGCTGGTCGTGATATCAAAGAAGCTGGCCCATCAATTCCTGTAGAGATTTTGGGCTTGTCAGATGTGCCGAA
Organism: Methylophilaceae bacterium; assembly: GCA_009926205.1. Lineage (GTDB taxonomy): Bacteria > Pseudomonadota > Gammaproteobacteria > Burkholderiales > Methylophilaceae > RFPI01. Next base: position 14,397 of record RFPI01000028.1, on the reverse strand, counting down.
TTCTGGCGATGAAGTCATCGTATTGAATGATGAGCGCAAGGCACGTGAAATTGCACTTTTCCGTCAAGGTAAATTCCGTGATGTGAAGTTGGCAAAACAACAAGCTGCCAAGTTGGAAAATATGTTTGAACAAATGGCTGAAGGTGAAGTGAAATCTTTACCATTGGTCATCAAATCAGATGTTCAAGGTAGCTATGAAGCATTAGCGACTTCGCTACAAAAGCTTTCTACAGATGAAGTGAAAGTGAACATTATTCATACCGGTGTTGGTGCGATTACCGAATCTGATGTGAACCTATGCGTGGCTTCAAAAGCCGTTTTAATAGGCTTTAACGTGCGCGCTGACGCTGGTGCTAGAAAGTTAATTGAAAGTGCCGGAGTGGATGTACGTTATTACAACATCATCTATGAAGCAGTGGATGAAGTGAAAGCAGCCCTAGGCGGTATGCTGTCACCAGAGAAGAAAGAGAATGCAATTGGCTTGGTAGAAATACGAGAAGTATTCCGCATTTCTAAAGTTGGCAGCGTCGCTGGTTGTTATGTACTTGATGGCATCATTAAACGTAACTCAAAAATACGTCTATTGCGCGATGATGTTGTGGTATTTACAGGCGAGCTAGACTCACTCAAGCGTTTCAAAGATGACGTCAAAGAAGTCAAAGCTAATTTTGAATGTGGTCTCTCATTGAAGAATTACAACGACATTCAAGTGGGCGATACACTAGAAGTATTTGAAGTGGTTGAGGTTGCAAGAACACTGTAATGGCTAAACATTTCACCAGAAGTGACCGCGTCGCTGAGCAAATTCAGCGAGAGTTGGCTGACTTGTTGCAATTCGAGGTCAAAGATCCTCGTGTGCAACATGTCACGCTGACAGAGGTGGAAGTGACTGGTGATTTATCTCACGCAAAAATTTACTACAGTGCCCCACAGCAATCTGCTGATGCGCTCAATGATTTGCAATCAGGATTAACAAAATCTGCTGGGTTTTTGCGCAGTCAGCTTTCCAAACGCCTCATGCTTAGAACAGTTCCACAACTGCATTTTGTCTATGATGTTTCGATTGATAGAGGGATGCAGATTAGTCAGTTAATCGATCAAGCACTAGATCATTCCTCAGAATAAATTTCAAGCAAGTTGCAAATCAAACGTCAAAAACGTGATATCAGTGGTGTCGTGTTACTCGACAAACCTTTGGGTTTATCCAGTAATCAGGCGATGCAGCGTGTGAAGCATTTATATCAAGCAGAAAAAGCGGGTCACACAGGCAGTCTTGACCTATTGGCAACAGGCTTGTTGCCGATATGTTTAGGAGAGGCTACGAAGTTTGCCAATTTTCTACTAGATGCGGATAAATCCTATTTAGCCACGGTGAAATTGGGGATAACGACCACCAGCGCGGATGCAGAGGGTGAAGTAATTGCGCAAAAGCCAGTCAATGTAACATTGCAACAAGTTGAATCAGTACTGCATCAGTTTATCGGTGATATTGAGCAAACCCCGCCAATCTACTCTGCATTAAAAGTCGATGGTAAGCCTCTGTATGCTTATGCCAGGGCGGGACAAGAAGTCGAGATTAAATCTAGATATGTCAGCATACATCAGATTCACTTAGAGCATTTTGAAGCAGATGAGTTGGTTTTCACTGTGACTTGTAGCAAGGGTACTTATATCAGAACCTTGGCCCAGGATATTGGTGCAAAGCTAGGCTGCGGAGCTCATTTAAAGGGATTGCGACGATTAACTTCTGGAACATTCGATTTAAAAGATGCATTGCCACTTGAGGTGCTGAGTGAGTTAAGTTTGGAAGAGCTTGATGCCAAGTTACTTCCAATCGATATCAAAATACAACATTTACCCAAGTTGACTTTGAATGCTGAGCAAACGGATATTATTCAGCATGGTCAAGCAATCAAGCCTAACCAAGAAATAATATTCAATGAATTCATAAGGTTATATGATATGTCCGGAGAATTTATTGGATTGGCACAAAAACAGGCGGATGGAAAACTGCATCCAAAACGCCTGTTGCGACAAAAAGATTAATTAACTGACGGAATTACTTGATAATTTCATGTTTTTAAGGGTACAATGCGCGGTTCAAAATTAGGAGAGTGTAATGTCAATTTCGACAGCTGAAAAAGCCAAAATTGTTGGCGAATATCAACAATCTAAAACCGATACTGGCTCCCCAGAAGTGCAAGTCGCTTTGTTGACTAGCCGTATTGGTGTTTTAACAGAACATTTTAAGTCCAACGCTAAAGACCACCATTCACGTCGTGGCTTGTTGGCAATGGTAAGCCAACGCCGTAAATTGTTAGACTACCTCAAACGCAAGAACGCAGAGCGCTATCGCAGCCTTATCGAGCGTTTAGGTATCCGTAAATAATTAAATTCTGTGCAGAATCTTGACCGAAAGCATAGCGCACTCCTAGAGCGCTGTGCTTTCGGTTTTTTTGTTGTAGCGTAAGCTACTTTGTTGAATCTGTTATTAGCGTCGTAAATAGCAGAACGTTTGTGTAAAGGAAATAAGATGTTGAAAGCGATTAAAAAGAGCATACAGTACGGTGCTCATACATTGACCTTAGAAACAGGTGAAATCGCCCGTCAAGCTGACGGTGCTGTAATGGTAAGTTATGGTGACACAGTTGTTCTGGTTACCGTAGTAGGTAAACATGATGTAAAAGAAGGTCAAGATTTCTTCCCATTGACCGTAGATTATCAAGAGCGTACATACGCTGCCGGTAAGATTCCTGGTGGATATTTCAAACGTGAAGGCCGTCCTTCTGAAAAAGAAACACTGACCTCTCGTTTGATTGATAGACCTTTGCGTCCACTCTTCCCTGAAGATTTTTATAATGAAGTCCAAGTCGTTGCTACGGTGATGTCCTCTGATAGCGAAATTGATGCAGACATCCCATCCATTATTGGGGCTTCTGCTGCTTTAGCGATTTCAGGCATCCCATTTTATGGACCATTAGGTGCTGCGCGCGTGGGTTATATCAACGGTGAGTATGTGTTGAACCCATCAGCTAGCCAAATGAAAGAAACAGAATTAGATTTGGTTGTCGCTGCGACAGCGGATGCGGTGATGATGGTTGAGTCTGAAGCGAAAGAATTGCCAGAAGATGTGATGTTGGGTTCCGTGGTATTTGGCCATGAGCAAATCCAAGCAGTCGTTGATTTGATTAACGAGCTTGCCGCAGAAGTTGGCAAAGAGCCATGGGATTGGACGCCTCCAGAGCCAAATACAGCGATTATTGACAAGGTCAATGCTCTGGCAGCAGCAGAAGTAAATGCTGCATACAAAATTAAATCTAAGGGTGAGCGTTCCACAAAATTGGACGAAATCAAAGCTAAAGTGTTTGAGGCCCTGATTAATGAGAATACCTCGACACAAGAGGCTAACGAAATCAAATCAGCTCTATTTAACCTAGAAGCTAAAACGGTGCGTAGCCAAATCCTAAATGGCGAGCCACGTATTGATGGTCGTGATACTCGCACGGTTCGTCCTATCAATATTCGTACCGGTGTACTGCCAAGAACCCATGGTTCCGCATTGTTTACCCGTGGTGAAACACAAGCGTTGGTAGTAGCTACTTTGGGTACTGGTCGCGATGAGCAAATGATTGATGCTTTGGAAGGTACCTATAACGATCGTTTTATGTTGCACTACAACATGCCTCCATATGCGACAGGCGAAACTGGTCGCGTAGGCACGCCTAAGCGTCGTGAGATTGGTCATGGCCGTCTAGCAAAACGCGCTTTAGTAGCAGTGTTGCCTAGTCAAGAAGAGTTCGGTTATACGCTACGCGTGGTATCTGAAATTACTGAATCCAATGGCTCCAGCTCTATGGCCTCTGTATGTGGCGGCTGTTTGGCATTAATGGACGCTGGTGTGCCAGTTAAAGCACACGTGGCGGGTATCGCCATGGGTCTGATTAAAGATGGTAATCGTGTGGCAGTGTTAACCGATATTCTTGGTGATGAAGATCATTTGGGCGACATGGACTTTAAGGTTGCCGGTACCGACAAGGGTGTCACTGCACTGCAAATGGACATCAAGATTACTGGTATTACAGCCGAGATTATGAAAGTTGCGTTATCTCAAGCTAAAGAAGGCCGTATGCACATTCTGGGCTTGATGAAACAAGCCATGAGCACTTCACGTGAAGATTTGTCTGAGTTTGCACCAAGAATTCTTACTTTGAAAATCAATCCCGATAAGATTCGCGATGTGATTGGTAAGGGTGGTGCAGTGATTCGTGCCATCACCGAAGAAACTGGCACAACCATTGATATCGAGGAAGATGGCACAATCAAGATTGGTTGCGTGAATGCAGAAGCGGGTCAAGAAGCCAAGAAACGCATCGAGGAAATTGCAGCTGAAATCGAATTAGGCCAAGTTTACGAAGGTAAAGTAATCAAATTGTTAGACTTTGGTGCTGTAGTGAGCCTGTTACCTGGTAAAGATGGTTTGTTGCATATTTCTCAGATTGCACACCAACGCGTTAATGCCGTATCTGACTTCTTGTCAGAGGGGCAAATCGTGAAGGTGAAAGTGATTGAGGCAGATGAAAAAGGTCGTGTGCGTTTGAGTATGAAAGCACTGATTGATCCACCTGCTGGAACAGAAGCTGCTGAATAAGCAGGCAGTATAAAAAAAGCCCAGCAATGCTGGGCTTTTTTATTCAAGGTATCCGCCAGATTTAGCCGGCGACTTGTTTTTCTCGGATTTCGTCTAGAGTCTTACAATCGATACATAGCGTTGCAGTAGGTCTTGCCTCAAGTCTTTTGAGACCAATTTCCACTCCACAGCTGTTGCAATAGCCATAATCGCCAGCATCAATTTTGACTAGCGTTTCGTCAATCTTCTTGATTAGTTTGCGCTCGCGATCACGATTGCGTAGCTCTAAGGTCATATCAGACTCTTGGCTGGCGCGATCATTAGGATCTGCAAACATGGTGACTTCATCCTGCATGGTATGAACCGTGCGGTCGATGTCCTCACTTAATTCTTTTTTCCAATCGTTAAGAATCTGACGGAAGTGATTAAGCTGCTTCTCGTTCATGTACTCTTCGTTTGCCTTCGCGTTATAGGGGGCAAACTGTTTTTTCGTGTTTTCTGCCATGATGATTGAAACCAATAAAAATGTTGTTGTTAACAAGCCAAATTCAAGCGCGGGAAAGTGTACACTGATTCATACGCTTGTCAAAGCAATAATTGAGCAGTCTTATGTAGATGCTCTAAGTGACTGAGCGAGAATGGTATTTTCCATTAAAGTGGCGACGGTCATCGGGCCAACTCCGCCAGGCACAGGGGTAATCCAGGCTGCATGCTGACTAGCTGCATCAAACTCTACATCACCACAAATTTTACCGTCACTCAGGCGGTTAATCCCGATATCAATCACAATCGCCCCAGGTTTAATCCAATCACCCTTTACTAAGCCAGGTTTTCCGGCAGCGACAACCACCAAGTCTGCTCGGCGAATATTCCCCTCAAGATCTTTGGTATGGCGATGGCAGCAGGTCACAGTCGAGCCTGCAAGTAGCAATTCCAACGCCATAGGTCGTCCCACATGATTAGAGACACCCACGACCACCGCATCTAAACCCATAGGGTTAATTGCATATGCCTCAAGCAATTTAATCACACCGAAAGGAGTGCATGATCGCAAGGTAGGCTGACGCACGGTTAGTTTGCCAATATTGTAGGGATGGAACCCATCAACATCTTTGTGCGGGTGGATGCGCTCAATAATATCTTTTTCATTAATTTGTTCAGGCAATGGAGACTGCACCAAAATACCGTCTATCGCAGGGTCTTGGTTAAGGCTATCAATTAAATTAAACAGATCTTGCTGGGAGGTCGAGGCTGGTAAATCATACGCAATCGAGCTTATACCAACCTTTTCACAGGCAAGTCGCTTATTTCTTACGTAGATACTTGAAGCTGGATCATTACCTACTAAAACGACAGCCAAAGCAGGTGGGCGCAGCCCATTAGCGACATTCTGTTCAACTTGTTTTTTTAGCTTTTCTAGCAGTTGTTCGGCAACCATTTTGCCGTTGATAATTTGCGCTGACATAAGAATCAAACAATCGGATAAAAGGTAGCATTTTAACAGGCATTTTGGCTTATTGATTGACCTGCAGGGCAGAATCAGTTATATTTGCGCCCTTCGGGGTGTAGCGTAGCCTGGTAGCGCGCCTGCTTTGGGAGCAGGATGTCGGGAGTTCGAATCTCTCCACCCCGACCAATTTCCTTAAACTTGTGTTTGTCTGACAATCTGCCCGTAGCTCAACCGGATAGAGCACCAGCCTTCTAAGCTGGGGGTTACAGGTTCGATTCCTGTCGGGCAGGCCAGGTTTAATCACTAGTTCTGATGGTGGCTGTAGCTCAGTTGGTAGAGTCCTGGATTGTGATTCCAGTTGTCGTGGGTTCGAGTCCCATCAGCCACCCCACCTTCTATTTGTACCCCTGTTAATTTTTAACTAGCGAAGCAAGATTGTGCGTATAGCCTTGCGCTAGACAGTGATTGTTTCAGGTTCTCTCTCGGGTTGAAATGTGGCTCTTGAATAAACATAGATTCAAGCATTTCACACCTAGATTTCCCTATTTTCAAAGAGGCTTCAACAAAACATGCTGGATTTTGCAATATCATTTCTTCAATGGTCATTGCGATTTGAGCTTTTTGCTCAGGGTTAGAAGTCCGAAGTGCGTTATTGACTAAACGCGAGAAGGAAGCAGGCACAGCACACTGATTGATTTGATTCAGATATTGCTTTTGTAGCAATAGGGTTTGGTGCTCTGTTAGGGTAAATGCTTGCGCAGGATGTTGAAAACTAAAAATAAAAACCGTGCTCAGCACTAGTCCACGTAAAAACATAATTTCTCCTTAAGCTTTTGGCTAATCCATCTTTTGCTTGGGTAAAGCAAAGATGTAAGAGTTAAAAGATATCAATGGGTTAAGCAAAAAACTTGCTTAACTTTGTCAGTGCTCAGGTAAGAAAGTTCAACTAAATCAAGAGTTTTAATCTGTGGGAAACGCCCAGAGTTTTCTATATTCCGCATTGGGGTCATAAAGTTTCGTTTGCTTTTGCAAGTCAAACGCTCGCCCTCCGCGAGGGTCTGTTCCATAACCAGCAATATATAGCCAATTGCCTTGGTTGCTGTAGACATCGTAGTCTAAAAGCTGAGATTCAAACCAAGATGCTCCTGCTCTCCAATCCCCTTTAAGGTTATAAATCAGAAAGCTAGCGACTATTTGACGTAGACGGTTGGAAAGAAAACCAGTCTGATTAAGTTCATTCATCGCAGCGTCTATAAGAGGCTGACCGGTTTCTGATAAGCGCCATTTGTAAACGGCTTGGTGATCAATTTTTTTAGGGCTTTGTTCAAGCAAACCTGTGGCGTGATAAAGCTGTTTACCGTATTTGAAATGTAAGAAACGAAAATAATCTCGCCACAGCAGTTCAAACCAAATCCAATAGCTTCCATCAGATTGACCATGAGTAGATTCGAATTGCTTGAGTGCTTGATAGAGGGTGCGAGGAGACAAAGCGCCGCATGCTAGCCAAACTGAAAACTTAGTCGAATAGTCCCAACCTGTCAGTTGATTTCGAGTTTCCTTATAACGGTGCGCTTGAGTTCCAGAAAAATACTGATCTAGATGTTTCAGCGCTTGTGATTCACCACTGTGCTTCCATATTTGAAAAGGAAAACTACTATTAGGGTGAGCTTGGCGAGTCACTATAGAAGGTCTATTCTGGATGGGAACAAAATTAGCGGGTAAGGTTGGAAACTGATGGGCTAATGCTTGTGGAGCTCTTGGCTGAACTCTATTTTTTTCTATCAGCACTCTGAACTGAGTAAATACATCAGGCAACTGGTGTAATTGAAATGGGAGATCCTCTAGGGAAACCATGCTGGACTGCCAAATGCTACGAACAGTAAAACCTAGATTCTCTAGTGCTTTTACCTGCGCCAATTCCTCAGGCGCCTCAATCAACTCAGAATAAATAGTTTTAGTATCGTATTGATTAGCGAGTTCAGAGAGTTGTTGGATAACATGGCCGTGGAGCTCGACCAGGTCACTAGATTTACTTTTTAGTTGTTGGCGTAAATCATCCAAGCATGAAAATATAAATTGTTTTCGCAGTGAATCACAGCGCGACCAGCCCCATTTGGTATTTTGCTCCTCGCTATGACAATAGACGAGCACAAGCTTTTCACAAGCTTTGCTGGCCAGGTTCAAGGCGGAATTGTCATGCAGACGTAAGTCTTGTCTAAACCAATATAAGGCTGTTTGCTGCATTATTCAGATTGAATGACGCCACAACCAATTCTTTTCCCTGCATTACCTGCGGGTTGGCTGTAATAGTCATCTGCTTGTTGATGTACAACAAATGCTCTGTCTAAAATACCAAATTCACTTGTATCCAAATGAGCCCCTTCAAGCACAAAATTAATGATTGCTTGACCATTTTCATCTGCGACCAGGTTTGCTAAATCACCAATATGATGCTCGCTAGACTGTGGGTGACCATGCAGTCTGTTGCTGGGATTAAAATGTTTACCTGCACTGCTTGCATCTGAGGCACTACAATCACCAAACTCATGCACGTGAAATGCATGTGACTGATTGGGCTTTAACCCAATCACTTTACCAGTGATGAGTAAATTTTCGTCTTGTACTTGTATAGTAATTGTGCCGCTAACATTTGATCCGGATCGGCCCTCAATATTGGCAACCGCATTTGCATAGCAGAAATTTGAATTGACTAAAATTAAGCAACTAACTATCGCAAAGTAATATTGTTTATTCATACTCGACTCCTAATCACTATTGCCGCGCTAGAAGATTATCTCGACGGTTCATAGGCTTAATTAAAAGCATTTGAACATCACTGAGTGCCCGTTCAGCAAACCCACCTTCACAATAGCAAAGATAAAAATCCCACATACGTAAAAATTTTTCTGGATAGCCCAGTGCGATAATCTCTGTTCGATATTGATGTACATTTTTTCTCCAAGCCGCAAGCGTCTTAGCATACGATGCACCAATATCATGTAGATCATAAATCCGTAAGTCAGTACTTCTTGTCAGACTTTGCAATATTGCTGTAGAGGAAGGAATGCAGCTGCCTGGAAAAATATAGCGTTGGATAAAGTCTACTGACTTGATAGCACTCTCATAGCGTTGATCAACAATCGTGATGGCTTGAAGCAACATCATCCCTTCGGGTTTGAGTAAACGCGCACACTGAGAGAAGAAAGTATCATAAAACTGGTAGCCGACTGCCTCAATCATTTCAATCGATACTAGTTTGTCATATTGACCTTGTAAGTCTCGATAGTCTTGTTTCAAAACAGTCACTTTGTCTTGTAACCCAGCTTTTTTTACGCGCTCTAATGCGAGCAAATATTGTTGATCAGATATAGTCGTCGTGGTGACTTGGCAGCCATAATTCTGCGCTGCATAGACTGCGAATCCACCCCAGCCAGTGCCAATCTCGAGAAGGTGATCTCGTTCAGTTAAATCTAATTTTCGACAGATGGCTTCGAGCTTATTAATGGAGGCTTGGCGAAGTTTTTCTGTTGGCTTTGAATAAATACCGCTAGAGTACATCATCGTGTCATCTAGCATGAGCTCAAAAAAATCATTGCCTAAATCATAGTGAGCAGCAATATTTTTCTTACTTCCAGATTGTGTATTGCGATGGAGGAAGTGAAAAAACTTTTGTAGTGGAATCGTTAGTTTGGCAAAGCCCTTTTCGATATTATCCAACAGTGATTGATTGCGTACCATGAGTCTGATGAGAGCTGTTAAATTGTCACACTCAAAATACTGCGACATATACGCCTCACCTGCACCGATTGAACCACCAAAAACCACATCAGAATAGAATTGAGGATGAAGTACATCAATCCGCACGGATAATTTTGTTAAGCCAGAGATCTCGCTCTCTTGTCCAAAATGATAGTGCTCTTGTCCATCTACAATATGCAATTTTCCCATTTGTAGGTGAGCTAATTTCTTTAGCAGTATTTTTTTTGCCAACCCATCTAGCCCCCTAGGTTTCGGGGTGGCTGGCGTGAGAAGAGAATTAGATTTGATTGGTTTTGCAGTCATGTTTAACTCAGTGTTTTACTTTGTTTTGTTGGATGTCGGATGAGGATAAAAGCGTGCTCTTTTTAGCCATAATTGCAATGCCTGCCAATAGATGGCACTGATGACTTTGATCGTCATCAACGGGTAACTTAATAGTACTTTTCGTAAGGACTTCGCATTCAAATCCTCAGCTTTAATATTTAAGCTCGCATCAAATTGTTTGACACCTTCCGCATAATTCTCCATATGTATCATCAGAGTATTTTCTTTTACAGAAAATTCCCAGCGGTATTCCATTTGCATGGGCATAAATGGCGAAATATGAAATTGCTTATCAAATACAAACTTTCCTTCAGTCTGCTGACTGCAGTCTAATACATAACGAAAGCGTTCTCGCCAAGGCGTATTGGTGATCTCGGCGATAATAAATTGAGGGCTTAAACTATTTTCGGGCATCACGAAATAAAAAGTTACGGGGTTGAATATGTGCCCAAAATAACGGGGATGCGTGAGTATATAAATTCTGCCATCAGTATCCTTACCAGTCTTTTCTCGTATGCTCTGTTTTACAGCCTGCTCAAGGTTGTGCTGTTTTCCATCCCAATAGTCTGATGGGAAAAAGCTAGCGATATTCGCTTTGGCAAAAGACCAAAAAAAATAGGGCTTAAATACATTTTCGAGCTCAGCAGTATCGAGCATCAACATCGAAAGCTGATAGGAAAATTGATGTGGGACAGGGTGAAATCGACGATGCCTAACCCAGCCGAAATAGACACTATTTCGCATGATGCTGGGAAAAATCTTTCAATGCTTGCAGAGCGCTTACCACGCCATCTTCGTGAAAACCATTGCCCCAATAGGCCCCTGCAAAACAACTTCGTTGCTGGCCATTGATAACACTATGTTGTTGTTGCGCCCAGATACTTTTACTTGTGTAAACTGGATGGTGATATACCAAACGTTTGATAATTTTATTCGGATCGATGTCTTGCAAATAATTTAGCGTTACAAGAAGTGGCTCTTGGCTCTGCAAACTTTGCAAGATGTTCATGTTATAAGTGACTGCCACTTTATCCATGGCTTGTTTAGGTATATGGTAATTCCATGCGGCCCATGCTAGCTTTTTTTTCGGCATTAATTGACGGTCATAATGGAGCGCAATTTCATTCTCTTGATAGGGAATGGCAGAAAGTACCTCAGCCTCAAGAGCCGAAGGTTGATCTAACATGGCTAAAGCTTGGTCACTGTGGCATGCGAAAAATACCCAATCAAATTTCTCTGCTCCCATCGCCTGCGTATGGATGAGTACATGATCTTTCTTTCGCTCTACTTTTTCTACTTTTGTATTGAGTCTGATGTTGTCTGAAAAACTTTTTGTCAAAGCTTCAACATACCGCGCAGAACCACCCTTGATGACATACCACTGTGGTCTGTCATTGACGTTGAGCATGCCATGGTTTTTGAAAAAGCGAATGAAGAACCTTGCCGGAAATGCAAGCAGTGTCACCGGTACAGCAGACCAAATTGCTGCCCCCATAGGAACAATATATTGTTCGATAAATTCTTGATGGTAACCATGCAAGTTCAGATATTCACCTAGACTCGGATCATCATCCTGCTGTTCTAATAACAAAGGCGACTCACGATTAAAGCGTAAGATTTCCCGAATCATTCGAATAAATTTCCAATTCAGCAGATTCTTTCTTTGGGCAAAGAGACTATTCAGAGAAGTGCCGTTGTATTCCAAACCTGTTTTAGCATCACTGACACTAAAACTCATGGCACTTGCTTGTTCAGCTACATTAAGCTGCTTTAGAAGATGAATAAAGTTTGGATAGGTTTGATGATTAAAGACAATAAATCCAGTATCTACAGCATAGGATTGTCCAAAAAATTCGATTTGATGGGTATGGGTATGTCCACCTATATGGCTGCCAGCCTCAAAGACGGTGATTTCATGTTGGCGATGCAGGTGCCAAGCTAAAGTGTTACCGGCGATACCGGATCCAATAATGGCAATCTTCATTTAGAGAGTACGCTGATTTCTTACTGGTGCAGGGACTTTTTTGAGATCCCATACAAGTCCAAGCCAGGACATTAGCTTTAATAAGTAATAGGTGAAATCAATTTCCCACCAATAAAAACCTTGTCTTGCTGCGCCTGGAAAATGATGATGGTTGTTATGCCAACCTTCCCCGAGAGTAAATAGTGCGATAAAAAAGTTATTACGACTATCATCGCTGGTATTAAATCTACGTTTACCCCATAGATGAGCTAAAGAATTGACAGTGAAAGTCATGTGGTAAAGGAACACAGTGGAAATGGCAAATCCCCAAACTAACAATTGCCAACCATTTGTATTTAATGAAGGGTAGGCAAGCTCTAACCAAGCCCCCAAGGCATAAAGGGTTGTCATCAGGGTTAGCGGCGCAATAATATCAAAGCGGTCAATAAAACGTAATTCTGGGTAATGAATCAAATCGCGAATTCTTTCGATTTGAGTGTTGAAATTGTGACTGCGTAAAAACCATCCCATATGGCTAGCCAAGAACCCTTGATGACGAGGTGAGTGAGGGTCATGAGCAGTATCGGATTTGGCATGATGATGTCGGTGATGCGCTGCCCACCAAAGTGGACCTCTTTGCGCGGCTGATGCGCCAATAAAAGCAAAAAGAAATTGTACGGGCCTAAAGGTTTTAAAGGTTCTATGAGAAAAATAGCGATGATAAAAACCTGTAATGGCAAACATCCTGATTAGATAAAGCAGAGTCGCTACAGCGACAGCAAAGTCACTGTAGCCTACAACCAAGACTAGACCACATGCTAGGTGCAGAATGATAAATGGGATAATTCTTCCCCAGGCAATATTACTGGCTTTGTTATTGGTAATTAACTCACCGGCAGCATGGTTATCAAACCAAGAAGCAATTAATTTCAACAGCATTTGAATAATCTCTTAAAAATTAGCGCATAGCTATATTTCAATCGTGCGAAATCTTGACTATGTTTTTTGTATCATAGCCAATATCTTCAATAAATCTAAGCATATTTTGATATGTTTCCTCGTCCATCTTAGATTGTCTAGACATAAGCCAAACATAATCGTGATTTTATAATCATTATCAATGTAGGCAATTTTATATTCTGCCTTAATAGGCCAAACAAACTGCATCCCCCAGACGGCGTTTCCAGTATTCGGTTGAACATATCCTGTCGGGTGATAGGTTTTTTTAGGGCCGCTCGGAGAGCCCTTATTAAATGTGAAAGTGGTTGCAATCACATTAGGTGATTTGATTTTGTAGCTCTCAACAGCGTTGTAAATGTTCTTTTCAATAGCAGTAGGAATGCATGCAATTACATACCAGTCACCCATAAAACGTGGCAAATCCACCTCTTGGACGGTCTTTACTGGGGGTAATGAAGAGCAACTCATTAAGTTAAAACATGCCATTAAAATCAAACCTCTCTTTAAAAGACTGTGCAATAAATCCATTTTTCAAATCCTTAGCAATAATGAAAACGCTACTCAGTTTTTTGTGTCTTTGGAAACCAGGGAATGAAAGCGTTGGTTGATTCGATATAGTTTCTATAATTTGGATGCCTATCCACGATATTTTTCTCGAGTAGCCCGACACCAGTATATTTAAGCAATAATAAAATCATGATGAATACAGAAATGAGCGGCCACCAGTGATTTGAAGCAACAGAGAAAAGGCCATAGGCTATCCATACCAATGATTCACCAAAATAATTTGGATGACGACAATACTTCCATAGCCCTTTCCGCATTACCTTTCCTTGATTAAAAGAGATAGATTTAAATTTTGCCAACTGAAAATCCGCGATAGTTTCCCAAAAGAAACCAATTATCCAAACAACAACAGCAATTTTATCCAGGGATGCTAACGGATTCGTAGATTGCATGGCGGCGTGTAAGGGGGTACTGATAATGGTAGCGAGGATTAGTTGAAAAAGAAAAACTAAATACAAACTTTTCCATTCAAAACCTGGTTGATTACGATCTCGGATTTCAACATATCTTCTATCCTCTGGTTTTCCTAAATTTCTCCAGGCCAAATAGGCTGCCAATCGGAATGCCCAAACGAAAACCAAAATAAAAACTAAATAAGCCCGAGTGGATAGCATCGTGGATGGACTCAAGTATGACGTCACAGCAAGAAGAAAAAATAAACTCCAGAAAATATCGACTAACCCAACATTTCGCTGATGAACACTAATCAGCCAAGCAATAAGCATGACGGGAATTGAGAGTAAAAAT
>RFPI01000027.1 GCA_009926205.1 Methylophilaceae bacterium | reverse complement strand
AGGTACGATGCAAAAAATTAATTATTATTCACCTTATGTTTTTTGAACATATTATTTCAGTTTTTTTTGATAAAAAATGACATAGTTCCACTTTTAAATAAGAAAAGATGAGTTTTTTCATGGATGGATCAAAAAAAGAAATAACTATTGTTGATATTCCATCCCCCGGTATTCTTGGAGGGGTTTATTCTGATTTGATTTTGGCGCTTTGCCATTCAATGAATTCTTTGGGATTCAAAGTTAGTTATGAGCGCGACCTGGTTAGAACGGCTAATCCAGTTATTATTTTTGGGTTGTATAGAGAATTTATTAATAATTCACCGCAGATTCAATTGCCGCCAAATTATTTTAATTTTAATCTTGCCCCTATCCTTGGCACACATACTCCTTGGTTCCAAAATTATCTGCAGTGTGCTTGTAAGAATAATCTAATCGACTACTCTTACAGCAATATCTCTTACTTCAACGAGAAAAGGGGCACTTCTAAAGCTTCGTATCTTTTTAATTTTGGATATTTTGATCTGATGCCATTTAAAGGACCTGAACGAGGCGATAGCTATCTTTTCTATGGTAAATTAAACCAAGATAGAATAGAAAGATTGAAGTCTTTACAAAATTCGGGATTGAAGTTAAATGTACTTCATAATGTTTGGGGCCATGAGCGGGATATCCAAATTCGCAAAGCAAAAGCTATTGTCAATATCGGAAAATATAATCCAAATATACTTGAAGTTTACAGAATTTGGCATTCACTCTGTCTTGGAACTCCAGTTTACTCAGATGCAGGTATTGACGAGGAGTTAATCAAACATTATTCAAAATACGTCAGTCTTAGCGAAAAATTAGAGATAGACAGTTTCTTGGTTCCTCCAGTGTCAGTGGATTTGTATAAGAGAGAAACAAGCTTTATCGAAAGTGTAAAAGGCTTATTAACTTTTATAAATCAATAGATTTGAATTGGAAAAAACTGAGATTTATAAATGCAAAACAATCCCTCGAAATCACCCATGAAAAACTTTTATCAACGCCATCATCATGTAATTCGCTCAAGCTTGAGATTTACCGGCTACTTCTTAGCATTTTTTATGGCGCTATTAGCTTTCTGGGTAGGTGATAACTTTGGTGAACCCTCCCTTGAGCAAGTCTTGTATCACCTCCAATTCGGTATGGATGGATTAGTCGATACAGATACCGCATTGATTCGAAGTTTTGTGATGTGGTGCTTGTTATTGCCTTTGCTCTGCTCAGTTCTATTGGTTGTCATCGAATATTCGATTGCCATGTTTATCGTTCATGGTTCTGAGCATTGGATTACACGACCTGCGCGCTTAGGGAATATTCGTGTGTTGAAAGGTCTTTATTGGACGATTAATCATCGCGCTCCCATCTACTTTTTGATGTTCGGTTTTGTGTATTTTGCTATTCAGTTTTCCCTTTCAGCCTATATCCACCATAGACTGGGTCAAGACTACTTCTCTATGCACTATGTTGATCCACATGGGGTAA
The DNA here is from genome assembly GCA_009926205.1 of Methylophilaceae bacterium. Classification (GTDB taxonomy): domain Bacteria; phylum Pseudomonadota; class Gammaproteobacteria; order Burkholderiales; family Methylophilaceae; genus RFPI01. The sequence continues at coordinate 18,834 of RFPI01000027.1, read as the reverse complement.
AAGTCACCCCAGTAAAGCCTAAAAATTTAGTACTAATTTATGTGGAGAGCTTAGAGAATAGCTATCAAAAGCCTACCCTTTTTGACAAGAATTTATTGACCAGCTTAGATCAATTCAAGGGTTTAACTTTTAGTGATTTCAGACAGGCGCCCGGAACCGGTTGGACCATTGCGGGAATGATAGCGACACAATGTGGTATTCCGCTCAAAAGTGTCAGCCTCTATGATGGAAACGGTGTGGGTGAGAATATCAAAACCTTTTTACCCAATGCAATTTGCTTGGGAGATATATTACATGCCGCTGGCTATTACAATGTGTATATGGGCGGCGATGCACTAAATTTTTCGGGTAAAGGGAAATTTTATCGCGAACATCACTATCAAGAGGTTTATGGTAAAGACGAATTAAGAGGAAATTTGAAAGATAGCGAGTTAAATTATTGGGGCCTATATGATGATGATTTGCTCGCTGCGGCCAAACAAAAACTCAAACAACTCCATCAGTCCGGCCAGCGTTTTAATTTTACAATCAGCACGATAGATACGCATGGCCCCGACGGCCATTACTCGCGTTATTGTGTCAAAAATGGGGTGAATAATTTCCCCAAAATCGTGGAATGTACTGCCAATCAGGTGGCGCAACTGGTCCAGTTTATCAAGCAGTCGGGCATGATCAATGATACGCAAATTGTGATTACAGGCGATCATCTAGCTATGGAAAATCCTGTTTATGATACCGTCGAAAAGAATCAGCAAAGACGTATTTACAACCAGTTTATTTCCAGACAAAAGTTCGATAAAAATCGAGATCAGATATTACATTTTGATATGTACCCTACCATCCTGAGTTTTATAGGATTTAGCATTGAACATAATAAATTAGGATTGGGATTTAATGCCTTATCGGAATCGACGGAGATACCACCAGAGCATCAGTTTGAAGAGATGGATAAGGATTTATTGAATCAATCAGAGCGATATCTACAACTTTGGGATCCGAATTATCGTCCCGATACTATGATGTAGTTGTTATAGCCAATCCCAATTGGCATGGGCTTTGCGTGGAGCATGGCGAAGCGCAAAATCCCATAAAGCTGGCGGAATTAAACGCATCAATTTAGCGAGTACTCCCATTTGCCATGGAATCACAACGAAGCGTGTTTTTTTGGAAATGGCTTTGACGAACTTTTGTGCGGCTACATCAACATCCATTAAAAATGGCATAGGGTAGGCGTTCACATCGGTCATCGGTGTGCGGATATAGCCTGGCGCAATCGTGGTGACTTGAATATGACTAGGCGCCAACTCTACACGTAGGCTTTCTAGATAGGAGATGGCGGCAGCTTTGGATGCGCTGTAAGCGCCCGCACCCGGAAGACCGCGAATACCGGCGACACTGGCTATTCCGACCAATTGACCTCGACCGGCTTGTTTCATGCCCTGAATAAATGGTTGAAAAGTGCTGACCATGCCAAATACATTGATGGCAAAAATGGCTTGGAACGTTTGATTATCGTGTTGATTTTCTGTCAGCGTACCCGCACTGACGCCTGCATTGGCAATCACAATATCAGGTAAGCCGAACTGCTCGATAAATGTATTCGCCGCACGTTGGAGGGACTCAGCATCGCGTACATCTGCAGTAAAAATCATACAGGGACAATTAAGCTCTGCCTGAAGTGTCTCTAATAATTCTCCACGCCTAGCGACTAGACCTAGAGTAGCACCTTGAGCGGCATACTGTAGCGCAAGTGCTTTACCTATGCCGCTAGAGGCGCCAGTGATGAATACCTTGGGTGCTGACATACGGGGTTATTTTTTGCCAGCTTTGCGCAAGTTTTCAATAATGTAGTTGGCTGTATTGAATAGCTCTTGTGGGCCACCTGCCATTGTCACTGAAGTGATATATCTGCCATCAATCAACAGTGTCGGTACACCGGTTGCGCCTGTTGCGCGGAAGATTTGTGCTGCGGTATTAATCTTGGTGTTAATTGAAAAAGAGGCGAATTCAGATTCCACTTTTTTTCTATCCAATCCAGACTCTCTCACCAACCATTCTGTTGCAGCTTTCTCATCATCGGGTCTGAAGGCCTTTTGTTTATGGATAGCATCAAACAATTTGGTGTGAAGCTTTTCGGTTAAATTTAAAGATTCCATCACATAAAACACTTTGGCCATGGGCACCCAATCAGGACGGGGAACCGCTGGCACACGTTTAAACACTACATCTTTTGCCTGCTTTTTGACCCATGCGTTTAACTGAGGATCCAATTCGTGGCAGTGCGGACAGCCATACCAAAACAGCTCTACTACTTCAATTTTGCCTGGGCTATCGGTCGGAATGGGCTGTATGGTTTGGTTAAACTCCACACCCATTTGAGGTTCTGCAAATACACTCAAACTAAGTAGCATGAGTAAAGCAGTGATGAGTTTTTTCATGAAATTATCCTTTGCTTTTAAGGGTTGTTTACTTTAATCAAATCAGCTTTAAAGCCATTCTCTGCAAGATTCGCTTTTGCTTTATTCACTTGTACCATATCTACAAATGGACCGACTCTGACACGATGCAGCACACCTTTGTCTTGTATGGGTGTGCTTTGCACAATCGCCTCTATGCCAAGTAAAGCCAATTTGGCTTTTAGATTATCTGCCTCTTGTTCGGTTTGAAATGCTCCCACTTGCAAGAAAAAAGTCTCTTGCGGCTTAGCATTATCAGCATCGTCCATTTGTTTAATTTCTTGCTCTGTAACTTTTGACTCATTACTCGGCAAAATGTTGTAGAAATCAAAGCGATTTTTTTTATTTTCTTCGGTTTTATCTACATTCTTGTCCGCTGTAATTTCTTCAGCAGACTCGTTTTTGCTGGTAAAGGGGCTATCGCCTATTTTGAGATAAATGGTCAGCCCAGCCGCCAGAATGACACCCGTCACTAAGCCAACAATAAAGCCACTCAGAAATGGGTTAGATTTCTCACTAGACTTTTGTGTCATGGGTTTGTAGTCACGGTTCATCATCATTTATCCTTCAACTCAATTGTTAATATTGTCTCGTTACATCTTTTCTGGGGCAGAAACGCCTAATAGCGATAAACCGTTGTGCAACACTTGTCGTGTGGCATTGATTAACGCTAAACGTGCCAATTTGATGACATCATCATCGACTAAAATTTTATTATCGTTATAAAAACTATGTAAATCTGCTGCTAAATCTCGAAGATAAGTCGCGACGATATGCGGGGCTAATTCCTGACCAGCTGCTTCGACGATTTCAGGAAACTCGCTTAATCTTTGCATCAGAGCAATTTCGTGATCACCTGTCAGTACAGATAAATCACTTGCGCTTAGTTGTTCATTGCTTCCTTGCCATTGATGCAAGACACTACAAATTCTTGCGTGAGCATATTGAATGTAATACACCGGGTTTTCATTTGACTTGGAACGGGCTAGGTCAATATCAAACACCAGTTGCGAATCTGGTTTACGCGCCGCAAGGAAGTAACGTGTAGCATCACAACCAACCTCTTCAATTAGGTCGCGCAAAGTCACATAACTGCCAGCCCGTTTAGAAATTTTAACCTCTTCACCGCCACGCATGACCATTACCATTTGATGTAATACATATTCTGGCCAACCTTGTGGAATACCAATATTCAAAGCTTGCAAGCCAGCACGCACTCGCGTAATGGTACTGTGGTGATCTGCGCCCTGCTCATTAATCACGCGCTCATAGCCACGTTGCCATTTGTCGACATGGTAGGCGACATCGGGTACAAAGTAAGTATAGCCGCCTTCGCTTTTACGCATGACACGATCTTTGTCATCACCAAAATGCGTGGTTTTTAACCACAATGCATCGTCTTGCTCATAGGTGTGACCACTTGCGATGAGGTCTTGTACGGTTTTTTCAACTTTGCCTTGTTGATACAGAGCTGACTCCAAAGAGAACACATCAAATTGGATTTGAAATGCTTTTAAATCTTGGTCTTGCTCGTGACGCAAATAAGCAACGGCAAAAGCACGAATCGCTTCTCTATCATCGGCATCACCATTAGCGCTGACTTGCATATCATCTGCCCTAACAGTTTGTTTGCTCATAAAGGCCTGCGCCACATCCACAATGTAGTCACCACGATATCCGTCCTCAGGCCAGTCGGGATGATCAGGACCTATGCCTTTACAGCGTAGTTGTACAGAGGTGGTGAGATTGTCAATTTGTGCACCCGCGTCGTTGTAGTAGAACTCGCGTGTGACCTGCCAGCCATTCGCTTCCAGCAGACGCGCGATACAATCGCCTACTGCTGCGCCACGACCATGGCCTACGTGCAATGGACCGGTCGGGTTGGCAGAGACAAATTCAATTTGCACTTTTTTGCCTTGACCATGCTGATGCTGACCATATTCAGTGCCGTGCTTGAGTATGTGATGTATCACATACTGCTTTGCAGCGTCAGCTAAAAAGAAGTTGATAAAACCTGCCCCAGCAATCTCTGTTTTGGCAATCTGATCAGACTTAGGCAAGTTTGCAATCAGTTGTTCAGCAATCACACGAGGGTTTTGTTTGAGTTGTTTGCTCAATAACATTGCAAGGTTACTTGAGAAATCACCATGTGCTTTGTTTTTTGGGCGTTCTAACTGTATCGTCAACGCTTCAAAATCAAGATTGGACTGGCTTTTCAGAGCATCCAGGGCGGCTGACAATAAATGGGCAATATGTGCTTTCAAGGCTGACATCTAAATGAGAAAATAAAGGCGTTATTCTAACCTAATGCCGGCATGTCCTCATCCCCTAATCACGCATCTAATGCAAGCCAAAATCAAATTGTGAACGTCGCACTCGATGTTCCTTTAGAGCGGCTATTCGACTATTTGTCGGGTAACTTGTCGCTACGTATAGGGCAGCGTGTCGAAGTCCCATTTGGAAATCGCAAAATGGTGGGCATCGTGATGGGTTTTTCTCAACACAGTGATTACGCCTTAGATAAACTAAAGACCATTTCACGTAGTTTTGATGACGAGCCCATACTAGACGAGACCACCTTCCGTCTAATGCGTTTCTGCGCTGATTATTATCAATACCCTTTTGGACAAGCCTTGCTTGCTATTTTGCCAGCACGATTAAGGCAGTTAAAACCAGCTCCGATGTTGCGTATATTTGCGTATCGTCTCAGTCCAGAGGCCCTTAAATGCGCGCAACTGCAGCAGCAGATTCCTGCGCGACAAGTGGTGCAACGCAAGCTTTTGTTAGCATTACAAGAGGGTGAAAAAACGGAAGCTCAACTAAAACAACTTTCCAGCGTATGGCAAAAAGCCTTAATGGCTTTGATGGCACAAGGCTGGGTAGAAAAGTTTGAGTGGCAGGCGTCCGCACCCACTCACTTCCCTCTCAACGCGCAGACTTTGAATGCAGAACAACAAGCGGCTGTGACTGGAGTACTGGCACAACTCAGTCAGTTTCAAGCCTTTTTACTGTATGGCGTTACAGGCAGTGGTAAGACCGAAGTGTATATGCAGATTCTGCAACAGGTGTTGCAAAAACCCGATAGCCAAGCCTTGATTTTGGTACCAGAGATTAATTTAACGCCACAGCTAGAGGCTAGATTCCGTCAGCGTTTCCCGCATATCCCATTGGTCACTTTGCATAGTCATTTGTCCGATGGTGAGCGTTTACATCATTGGCATCAAGCGCAAACTGGTCGCGCTCGTATCGTGATTGGCACCCGCCTATCGGTATTTACCCCCATGCCAAAACTTGCCATCATCATTGTGGATGAGGAACATGATGCCTCGTTTAAACAACAAGACAGCATGCGCTATCATGCACGTGATATCGCTTTAGTCAGAGCCCAGCAGGCAAACGTCCCGATACTCCTTGGAAGTGCCACTCCTTCACTGGAGAGTTGGCAAAACGCTGAGACGGGCAAGTTTAAACGCATGGTCTTGCCGCAACGTGCTGTAGAGAATGCGAGCTTACCGAGTATTTATACATTGAATACTGCAACGCTGCCTTTGCAAAACGGATTGTCCCAGCCGCTAATACAAGCGCTTAAAGTTCGACTGGAGCGAGGTGAGCAAAGCTTGTTATTCATTAATCGACGTGGCTATGCACCGGTTCTGCTATGTAGTGCCTGTCATTGGATTGCGCCATGTAGTCGTTGTAGTAGTCGCTTAGTCGTACATTTAAAACAAGGCAAATTACGTTGCCATCATTGCGGACACGAGCAGTCTATCGTGCGCCAATGCCCAAGTTGTGGCAATGCCGACTTGCAGGCCACGGGACAGGGTACACAACGTTTGGAAGAAACCTTGGTGAAGCTCTTTCCCCAAGCCAAGATTGCGCGGGTGGATAGAGACACGATTAGCCGTAAAGATGCATTGTCCGACTTGCTCGACAAAGTCCATGCACAAGAAATTGATATTTTGGTCGGCACACAAATTCTTGCCAAAGGTCACGATTTCCCAAATTTAACTTTGGTGGGTGTGCTGGATACAGATAGCGCGTTATTTAGTCCGGACTTTAGAGCTTCTGAGCGACTTTTCGCACAGTTGATGCAGGTGGCAGGTCGTGCAGGTCGAGCTGACAAAGCAGGTGAAGTGTTGATACAAACCAGTTTCCCAGAACATCCCTTGTTTACTGCTTTGGTACAACAAGATTATGCCAATTACGCAAGCAAGTTGATGGAAGAGCGGGCTATTGCGAGCTTTCCACCCTATACTTTTATGGCATTGATTCGTGCTGAGGCGACGCAATATCGAGATGTGGATGCTTTCTTGCAACTGGCATATGCTCAGGTTCGCGCTCAGGCTAAGCAAGTCACTTGTTATCCTCCTATGCGGGCGCAGATGGAGCGACTTAAAGGCATGGAGCGGGGACAAATTGTATTGCAGTCACAACAGCGCGGCGCTTTACAAAAACTTTTATCACAGTTGATAGCGCCATTGAGGGAGAGCAAACTCGCCAGTCGAGTTCGCTGGCATGTGGATGTTGATCCTATGGAGTTTTAGATACCTGACATTTAAGTCGCGTGATATTGCGGACTAAGTTGCTTAATCGCAGCCAACATCGCCAAGGCATTTTCAGGGTCGGTCCATTGCGTAATACCATGCCCTAAATTGAATACATGGCCCTGACCATGGCCATAGCTAGCTAAAATTCGCGCCACTTCTTTTTCTATTGCTGCCGGGGTGGATAGCAAAATAGCCGGATCCATATTCCCTTGCAGAGCCACCTGATCTCCCACACGGCGTCTTGCCTCGCCTATGTCTACACTCCAATCTAGTCCAAGTGCATCCGCACCGCTATTGGCTTGAGCCTCTAACCAAAGCCCCCCGCCTTTGGTAAACATAATGCAGGGTATTTTTTGCCCATCATAATTTTTATGCAACCCAGCAATAATGCGTTGCATATATTGTAGTGAGAACTCTTGATAGGCAGCATGAGAAAGCGCCCCACCCCAAGAATCAAAAATCATGACCGCTTGTGCACCAGCTTCTATTTGTGCGTTTAGATATTGGGTGACAGTATCGGCCGTTGTAGTCAAGATATGGTGCAACAAATCGGGTCTGCCATAGCCCATTTTCTTGGTATTAAGAAAGTCTGTACCACCTTTGCCTTCCACCATATAGGTGGCAAGTGTCCATGGGCTTCCTGAGAAACCGATTAATGGCACGCGACCATCGAGCGCATGACGAATTTGGCGGACAGCATCGAATACATATTGCAGCTTAGTCATGTCTGGAACAGACAGTTGCTTGATATCTTCTTCCAACTGTAGCGTGCGCTCAAATTTAGGCCCTTCACCCTCTTCAAAATACAAACCTAGACCCATAGCATCCGGCACGGTCAGAATGTCAGAAAATAAAATCGCAGCGTCTAATTGAGGATAACGGTCTAAGGGCTGTAATGTGACTTCAGTGGCAAAATCAGGACTCTGGCATAGCTGCATAAAGCTACCAGCATTTTTACGGCTTGCGCGATATTCAGGGAGATAGCGACCCGCCTGACGCATCATCCACACAGGGGTGTATGGAGTTGGTTGGCGCAACAATGCGCGCAGGAAGGTGTCGTTTTTTAATGGGCTCATGAATCGCTTATCTACAAAAAAGGGTGCCTAAGCACCCTTGTGTTTATCGGGGCAGTGTTGAACTTCCCATCAGGAATTCATCAACTGCACGGGCGCATTGGCGTCCTTCACGGATAGCCCATACCACCAAGGATTGACCACGACGCATATCGCCAGCGGCAAATACCTTGTTTACAGAAGTATGGTAGCTCAGTTGACCTTCAGTATCGGCTTTAGCGTTGCCGCGCTGGTCTTTTTCAATACCAAAAGCATCTAAAACTTTTTGTATCGGACTAACAAAGCCCATCGCCAATAACACCAAATCCGCTTTAATAGTGAACTCGGAATTCGGCACTTCTTGCATTTTGCCGTCTTTCCATTCGACTCGTGCTGCCACTAAACCAGTGACTTTGCCATTTTCACCTATCAATTTTTTGGTAGTCACGGACCAGTCACGTTCACAGCCTTCTTCATGTGAGCTGGAAGTGCGCAGTTTGAGTGGCCAATTTGGCCAAACCAACTCTTTATTTTCTTTTTCAGGTGGCTGCGGCATCAATTCGAACTGAGTAATGCTCGCCGCACCGTGGCGGTTAGATGTGCCCACACAGTCGGATCCTGTATCACCACCACCAATGACTACTACGTGTTTATTAGTGGCTTTGATTTGGTTTTCTATCTTGTCGCCTGCCACTACTTTATTTTGTGGTGCAAGGAAATCCATAGCAAAGTGTACGCCATCGAACTCTCTACCTGGCACGGGCAAATCACGCGGATACTCAGCACCACCTGCCAAAACTACGGCGTCATAATCTTTGACTAAATCTTCTGCGTTTACATTGTCACCCACCTTGTGGTTGACACGGAATTCCACGCCCTCGGCTTGCATTTGTTGCATACGTCTATCGATATGACTTTTCTCTAACTTAAAGTCAGGGATGCCGTAGCGTAGCAAACCACCAATACGAGATTCTTTCTCGAACACTACCACTTGATGGCCCACGCGAGCTAATTGTTGCGCTGCTGCCAGACCGGCAGGGCCAGAACCTACAATGGCAATTTTCTTACCAGTTTTATGTTTTGGTGGCTCTGGAACTACCCAGCCATTTTCCCATGCCTTATCAATAATCGCGTGCTCAATAGATTTGATACCAACCGGATTGCTGTTGATATTCAGAGTACAAGCTGCTTCACAAGGGGCGGGACAAATACGACCAGTAAACTCTGGGAAATTGTTGGTGGAGTGTAAAACGTCAATCGCTTCACGCCAATTTTGCTGATAAACCAAATCATTCCAATCAGGAATAATATTATTGATTGGACAGCCGTTGGTACAGAATGGAATACCGCAGTCCATACAACGTGCGCCCTGCACCTTGGCCTCGTCATCGCTCAAATGAATGACGAATTCACGATAATTTTTGACGCGCTCACCAACCGGCAAATTGGCCTCGGAAAGTCGGTCAAACTCTAAAAATCCAGTGACTTTACCCATATTAAGCAGCTTCCTTGTTTGATGCGGCGGCCAATTCGGTCAACGCGCGTTTGTATTCATTCGGCATTACTTTGACAAATTTAGTACGGCTAGTTTCCCAGTCAGCACGCAGTGCTTTAGCGCGAGCACTGTCTGTATAAGCGATATGTTTATCAATCAAATCCAGCAAAGTAACCTCGTCTGGTTGATTCAGATGTTGAATCGCGCCAGCCGGGACTTTATTGGCTGCCTCGACTTTTTCCAAAGACACCATGGACATGTTGCAACGTTTAGCAAACATGCCATCTTCATCGTATACATAAGCAACACCACCAGACATCCCGGCAGCGAAATTCAAGCCAGTCTGACCCAAAATGACCACTGTGCCACCTGTCATATATTCACAGCCATGATTTCCTACGCCTTCGACGACTGCGCTAGCACCAGAGTTACGCACGCAGAAACGCTCACCTGCTACCCCAGAGAAATAGCTTTCACCTGTCGTTGCACCATACATTACGGTATTACCGACAATGATATTCTCGTGCGCAACACCACGGAATGCTACTGGTGGCTTGATAATAATGCGACCACCGCATAGACCTTTGCCGACATAATCATTACCTTCGCCTTGCAGTTCCAGAGTAATACCCTTGGCCAAGAATGCAGCAAAACTTTGACCAGCCGTGCCAGTTAATTTGATATGAATCGTGTCATCCGGCAAGCCTGTACGACCATAACGAGCGGCAATCTGGTGAGACAGCGTGGTACCTACGGTTCTGTTGGTATTAAATACTGGTAAATCGATGCTGACCTTTTCACCTTTTTCTAATGCGGCTTTGGATAGACGCACTAACTCGTTATCCAACGCTTTGTCCAAGCCATGGTCTTGCTTTTCATTGTGACGCAGAGATACCGTATTTTTCATCTTTGGTTGATAGAAGATGCGGCTGAAATCTAAGCCAGCTGCTTTCCAGTGGTCCAGACCTTTTTGCATATCTAATAAATCAGCGCGACCAATCAAGTCATCAAACTTACGGAGGCCCATTTGCGCCATGATTTCTCGCACTTCTTCGGCAACAAAGAAGAAGTAATTCACGACATGTTCTGGCTGGCCAGTGAAACGCTGTCTTAGTACCGGATCTTGGGTAGCCACACCGACTGGACAGGTATTGAGATGGCATTTACGCATCATAATGCAGCCCTCTACCACCAAAGGTGCGGTAGCAAAACCAAACTCATCTGCACCAAGCAAGGCGCCTATAACGACATCACGACCAGTCTTCATTTGACCGTCAACTTGCAATACCACGCGGCCTCGCAATTGATTCATCACCAAGGTTTGTTGAGTTTCAGCCAAGCCAATTTCCCATGGAGTCCCTGCGTGTTTGATAGAGGAAATTGGGGATGCCCCAGTACCGCCATCATGACCCGCGACCACGATATGATCTGCTTTGGCTTTGGCCACCCCAGCAGCGACTGTGCCGATACCAGTCTCTGATACCAATTTCACAGATATATCTGCTTTGGGATTGGCGTTTTTCAAGTCGTGAATCAACTGCGCTAAATCTTCAATCGAGTAAATATCGTGATGTGGCGGAGGGGAAATCAAGCCTACACCTGGAACCGAGAAGCGTAGTTCGGCGATATATGGGCTCACTTTGTGGCCGGGCAGTTGTCCACCTTCACCGGGCTTAGCGCCTTGCGCCATCTTGATTTGAATTTGATCCGCATTCGCCAAATATTCAGCAGTCACCCCAAAGCGACCAGAGGCCACTTGTTTAATTTTGGAGCGCATGGAGTCACCGGCTTGGAGCGGAATATCTCGCTCAATCAGCGCAGCACCAATCACTTCAGCGAGTGAGCTGGCTTTGGATACTGGGATAAAGCGTTTTGGATCCTCACCACCTTCACCAGTATTCGATTTTCCGCCGATACGGTTCATCGCAATCGCCAAGGTCGTATGTGCTTCGGTAGAGATAGAGCCAAGTGACATCGCGCCGGTAGCAAAACGTTTAACGATTTCTTTGGCAGGCTCAACTTCATCAATAGAAATAGGAGCGCCTGCGGACTGAATCTCAAATAAGCTACGCAAAGTCATATGGCGCTGGCTTTGATCATTAATCAGTTTGGCATATTCTTTATAGGTAGATGCAGAACCAGTGCGCGTTGCATGTTGTAACTTGGCAATCGAATCTGGCGTCCACATGTGTTGTTCGCCGCGGATACGGAAGGCATATTCACCACCAGCATCTAAAGCGTTTGCCAACACGGGGTCATCACCAAATGCTTGTTGATGCATTTTCAATGCCTCAGCCGCTACTTGGCTTAAACCGATGCCCTCGATATGGCTGGCGGTGCCAGTAAAGTACTTTTCTACAAACTCAGAATTCAAACCTATCGCTTCAAAAATTTGTGCACCGCAATAGGATTGATAAGTCGAAATACCCATTTTTGACATCACTTTGTGTAGACCTTTTCCGACGGCCTTCACAAAATTCTTGGTGCTTTGGTATTCATCATTTGGTGTTACATCTTGCACAGTGCGGAATACCAACCATGGACAAACTGCTTCAGCGCCGTAGCCTCCCAACAATGCAAAATGATGTACTTCGCGTGCTGAGCCAGTGTCGACCACTAGGCCAGTACTTGTTCGTAGACCTGCGCGCACCAAGTGTTGATGGGTAGCAGAACAGGCCAATAAAGCTGGGATAGCAAGACGTGTACGGCTGACATTGCGGTCAGACAAAATCAACACATTAATGCCATCTTGAACGGCTTGAGTCGCCGCCTTGCACAATGTATCCAGCGCTTTAGCCATTCCTGCTTCGCCTTGTTCGGCGGCATAGGTAATATCTAATGTGAGTGAGCGATATTGGTTATTGGTGAGCTTATGAATAGATTTAATCTGTTCCAGCTCATCGAGAGTCAATACCGGCTGACTTGCTTCCAGACGCATGGGCGGGTTGGTCTCGTCGATACCAAGAAGGTTAGGTTTAGGACCAATAAATGTGACGAGCGACATCACCAATTCTTCACGAATCGGATCAATCGGAGGATTGGTCACCTGGGCGAATAACTGTTTGAAATAGTTATAAAGCACCTTGGGTTTATTTGACAGTACTGGCAGAGCACTATCGTTACCCATAGAACCAGCGGCTTCCTCGCCATTGGCTAACATTGGTTGCAGGATAAATTTAATATCTTCCTGGCTGTAGCCAAAGGCTTGTTGTGTATCCAACAGATTTTCGTTGAGCTCTAATTCGCCTTCCACTTTAGGCAAGTCGCCCAAGAAGTAGCGTGATTTCTCAATCCATTGTTTATATGGTTTTGCTTGAGCCAGTTGCTGTTTGACTTCTGCATCGTCAATGATGCGGCCTTGTTCCATATCAATCAGCAACATTTTGCCAGGTTGCAAGCGCCATTTTTTCACAATGCGCTCTTGCGGGAATGTGAGTACGCCCATTTCAGAGGCCATCATCACATAATCATCGTCAGTCACTAGATATCGTGCAGGACGCAAACCGTTACGGTCTAGTGTCGCGCCTATCATACGGCCATCGGTAAATGCTACCGCAGCAGGACCATCCCATGGCTCCATCAACGCAGCATGGTACTCATAGAAAGCGTGACGATCGGCGTCCATTAACTTATTGGCGCTTTCATTAGACCAAGCTTCAGGAATCAACATCATCATGGCGTGAGGGAGTGAGTAACCACCGGCAACCAAAAGCTCAAGCGCATTATCAAAGGCGGCTGAGTCAGATTGACCTTCAGCGATTAATGGCCAAACTTTTTCTAAATCCTCACCCATCAAAGCCGAGCGCATAGACTCATGACGCGCTGTCATCCAATTAATATTTCCGCGCACAGTGTTGATTTCGCCGTTATGGGCAATCATGCGGAATGGATGGGCTAAATCCCAAGCCGGGAAAGTATTGGTTGAAAAACGCTGGTGCACCAGCGCCAAAGCAGACACCATGCTCTCATCATTTAAATCTTGGTAGTACACACCCACTTCATTGGCCAACAACATGCCTTTATAGACGATGGTTCTGGAGGACAAAGAGGGGAAGTAGAATTGGCTTTTGTCGTCTAACTGTAAGTGACGGACTTCGTTTTCAATGCGCTTACGAATCACAAATAATTTGCGCTCAAAAGCGTCTTGCGAGGCCAAGTTGGGGTCACGTGCGATAAATACTTGTCGCATGACTGGCTCAACTTCTTTGGCTGCATCAGCAATATTGCGATTGTCACGCGGTACATCACGCCACGCCAGCAGGGTTTGCTTTTCTTCGTGAATAATACGTTGGATGATGGTTTCGCAGGCTTCGCGACCATTTTTGCTCTGCGGTAGGAAGGCAGTGCCGACAGCGTAATGACCCTCAGCAGGCAGGGTTACACCTAATTTGCTGGCCTCTTTACGCATAAAGGCATCAGGCATCTGAATCAGAATGCCGGCGCCGTCGCCCAACTTTGGATCGTAACCAGTCGCACCTCGGTGAGTGAGGTTGGCGAGAATTTGCAAACCTTGCTGGATAATATGGTGACTTTTTTGGCCTTTGATATGCGCAATAAAGCCCACTCCACAAGCGTCACGCTCATTAGATGGACGGTATAAACCTTGCTGCTCTGGCATGCTTCTGCCTATTTCCTATCCCTCGTCAGTACTGATAAAAATGGACACCAAATCGAGGGTTTTGGTGTCCAGTGCATTCGTTACAGTGAAACTTTGTAATTCTATATAGATTGAATGCGCTGTTCAACCATGAATTGAGGCGGGTTAATGCCCAGACTGAAAGTATTTTCTTGCAGCACTCAGTGTTTGCTCAATATCCTGTTCGCTGTGGGCCGCAGAAACAAAGCCTGCTTCGAATGCAGAGGGGGCTAGATAGATGCCATCATCAAGCATGGCATGGAAGAAGCGATTAAATGCATCACGGTCAGATTGCATGACATCATCAAAACTATTCGGCACTTCAGCGCTAAAGTAAATACCGAACATCCCACCAACCGCTTGCGCACTAAATGCTACCCCAGCTTCTCTAGCAATGGCTGAAAGCCCGTCAGTTAAAGATTTTGTGGTCGCCGCTAAACGCTCATGAAAGCCTGTTTGCTGTATCAAATTTAATGTTGCCAGACCCGCAGCAACGGCTACAGGATTGCCAGACAGCGTGCCGGCTTGATATACCGGACCTAATGGGGCAAGACATTGCATAATGTCTTTACGACCACCAAACGCTCCTACAGGCAATCCTCCGCCTATCACTTTACCCAATGTGGTCAAATCTGGATTCACGCCATATAACGCTTGTGCGCCACCCTTGGCTACGCGAAAACCGGTCATCACCTCATCAAAAATAAGTACTGCGCCGTGCTCGCTGCACAAAGCTCTGAGTGTTTGTAAAAATCCAGCCGCGGGCGTAATCAAATTCATGTTACCAGCGACTGGCTCAACGATGACGCAGGCAATTTCTTGACCGATTTCGCTGAATAACTTTTGCAGACTAGGGATATCGTTATAAGGCAAAGTCAAGGTATGCGCAGCAACCTCAGCAGGCACCCCAGCTGAGCTTGGCGTTCCAAAGGTGAGCAAACCTGAGCCGGCTTTCACCAGCAAAGCGTCGGCATGACCGTGATAACAACCTTCAAACTTGACGATTTTCTGTCGATTGGTAAACCCTCGTGCCAATCGAATGGCACTCATGGTTGCTTCAGTACCTGAGCTGACTAAGCGCACTTGCTCCATACTTGGTACCAAGTGGTTAATCAATTCCGCCATTTCTAATTCACGTGCTGTAGGTGCACCAAATGACAGGCTGTTTTCTGCTGTTTTTTGCACTGCAGCAATCACTTCTGGATGCGCATGACCCAAAATCATGGGGCCCCAAGAGCCGATATAATCGATGTACTCTTTGCCATCTTCATCCCATAAACGACTACCCTTACCTTGTTTAAAGAAGATAGGTGTTCCACCCACAGAGCGGAAGGCACGCACGGGCGAGTTCACACCACCAGGGATGAATTGTTGGGATTGTTCAAACAGAATCTGATTACGCGAAGTCATGTTTTTTTAACTCAAGAAAATAATAAACAAAATTGTTGTGCCTGCGCCTGAATACTTTGCGCTTGTTGGCTGGCGAATAAAGCTTGCACCACCGCTATGGCATCTGCGCCAGCATCGATTACTTGCTGCGCATTGGCCAAGGTAATGCCACCTATTCCGACGCTGCGCATGCCATGTTGTCGCGCGCGAGTAAACAGGGTCAAATCGGCTTGCACTGCCAAGGGCTTGGTGCTCGACGCGAAGCATGCGCCAAAGGCCACATAGTCGGCTCCAGCTTGATGCGCTAACTGCGCTCGATCGAACTGGTTGTAGCAGGATACCCCAAGGATTTTATCGCTGCCGATTCTTGCACGAATCGCGACAATATCGCCATCCTCTTTCCCAATATGCACACCTTCGGCATCCAGAGCCAGACAAAGTTTTACGTCATCGTTAATAATCAGAGGAATTTGATATTGTTGGCACAAGACATGCAGAGCTTGAGCCTGTTGATTGCGCAGTGTTGGCGCTGCTGATTTATTGCGATATTGAATCACGCGAGCACCTCCTAGGATGCTGGCGCGAACCATGTCGACAAGCAAGTCGGTATCCGCGATATCTGGGGTGACCGCGTATAAACCGCGAGGGAAAGTGGCGGGTGACACGCTTTATTCTTCCTCGCGCGCCCAAAACATGCGGTCAGGGATATATTGACCCATGCCAGCTCTAAAGCCAGCTTTGAGGGTTTGCCATGTAAATTCTTGTGCTTCTTGTACGGCTTCTTCCACACTCAGGCCATGTGCTAAACAGGCGGCAATGGCTGATGTTAGGGTGCAACCGGAACCGTGGTAATTTCCTGGCAACCTGTCCCAATGATAGGGTTTGACAAAGTTATCAGCCCCATACAAGGTATTAACAACATCATGCGAGCGCTCATGGGTGCCAGTAATCAGTACAAATTGACTACCCATCTCTAACAATCTTTGCGCACTCAGGGATAACGGTGCGTTCTCGGCCTCGTCAGAGTCGTCGGCAAAAAAAGCCAATCGTCTGGCTTCTATGCTATTGGGAGTAATCATGGTGGCTTGAGGCAAAAGCAGATCTATCATGGCAGCCTGAACTTCATCATTCGCTAATTCATCGCCGCGGCCAGAGGACAACACGGGGTCGATTAACAGAGGTGTATTCGGATAGTCCGCCATAATTTCTGCAATCACAGCCACATTCTCTACACTGCCCAGCATGCCTAATTTAAATGCTGCAACTTGTACATCTTCCAAAATGGTACGTGCTTGCTCATTTACCCAGTCTGCATCGAACATCATCACATTCTCAACGCCGACGGTATCTTGCGCGGTAATCCCTGTGACGACGGAGATAGGATGGCATCCCATGCTGGCAAAAGTCAGGATATCTGCTTGTAATCCGGCTCCACCACTCGGGTCAGTGGCGGCAAAAGTCATTACACATGGAGGGGTGGGATTGCTCATGGAATTTACTGGCTATTCAAAGTGCTTATTTTAGCTGAAAGCGCGAGGGATATTAAATTTGTCGATGTTATGCATTGAATGGAGCGGATGACGGGAATCGAACCCGCGTATCAAGCTTGGGAAGCTGGCGTTCTACCATTGAACTACATCCGCATACTGGCTTATTTTCCAAAGTCCCATTTTAAACCATCGTCGCCATTGGCAATAGTCAGCAATGTATAAAATAGTTTACTTAAAAAATCATATTTTATTCATGTATGGGCTTGTTGGTCGCTAATCTTATGCAATAGCAATGCCATCCCGGTTTGCTTATTCAGCCTAAATCCTAGAAAATATGGTTTTGATTTTTTCTCTTTCAATTCTTTCATCGGCAAGCGAAATTGATTCAGCTCACCATTAATGGCAAGACACGTGAATTTAGTCAGACACAATTGACAGTGGCAGATTTAGTCACGCAGTTGGGCTTGACTGGCAAACGTTTGGCCATCGAATGCAACGGCGAGATTGTGCCGCGCAGCACCTTTGGTGAGGTGCAATTGCATACTGGGGATAAGTTGGAAATTGTTGGTGCCGTGGGTGGCGGTTAATTTAAGGTTTATGGATACATTACACATTGCAAGTCGCACATTTTCCTCTCGCCTTTTGGTAGGTACGGGTAAATATAAAGATTTTCAACAGACGCGCGAGGCGATAGACGCCAGTGGCGCGCAGATTGTCACGGTTGCCATACGCCGCACAAATATTGGTCAGAACGCAGGTGAGCCATCTTTATTGGATTTTTTACCCCCTGAAGAATTTACCTATTTGCCTAATACTGCTGGCTGTTACAGTGCCGAGGAAGCGATTAGAACCTTACGTTTGGCACGCGAGTTATTGGATGGTCATAACTTGGTTAAATTAGAGGTGTTGGGCGATCCCAACACCTTATACCCGAATGTGGTTGAAACCGTTAAAGCAGCTGAGATACTTGTCAAAGACGGTTTCGATGTCATGGTATATACCTCAGATGATCCCATTATTGCCAAACAACTAGAGGAGATAGGTTGTTGTGCAGTCATGCCATTAGCCTCCTTAATTGGTTCCGGTATGGGCATCCTAAATCCATGGAATCTGCAAATTATTATTGAGAATGCGAAAGTCCCTGTGCTGGTCGATGCTGGTGTAGGTACCGCCTCAGACGCAGCAATTGCAATGGAGCTAGGTTGTGCTGGGATTCTAATGAATACGGCCATCGCGGGTGCACAAAATCCAGTATTGATGGCGTCGGCCATGAAGAAAGCGGTCGAAGCCGGTCGCGAAGCTTATTTAGCCGGACGTATGGCCAAAAAGCTCTATTCTGCATCACCAAGCTCTCCCACCAGCGGTTTGATTACAGGAAAATAAAACGATGAGCGGGCAGCAGAACCAAGCGTATCAAATGTCCGTGAAAGTGGTCCCTAGTTATTTAGCGGATCAATCAGAACCCAATGAGGGCAAGTTCGTGTTCTCTTATCGAGTGCATATCCAAAATACTGGCGCTGTAGCTGCCCAGCTTATTAGCCGTCATTGGATTATCACCGATGCTAATAATGAGGTGGTGGAAGTTAAAGGTTTAGGAGTGGTGGGTGAACAGCCATTATTAGAACCAGGGGCTTATTTTGAGTATGTGAGTGGTACTTTGTTAAAAACCACCAACGGCACTATGCATGGACACTATTTCTTTACTGCGGTGGATGGAACCCAGTTTAGCGTGGATATCCCTATGTTTAATTTGAGCGTACCGGGGACTT
>RFPI01000026.1 GCA_009926205.1 Methylophilaceae bacterium | reverse complement strand
AGAATAAACGCAGTTAATCTGGTCTAGTGGCAATCCACTGACAAGCCACAGCACTGATATATGGCAATCCCTGCAAAGTCAGCATCGCTACCCATAATTGCGCATCCAGATTGTGCAGACCTCGCGTCATGAGCATGGCTAGGCTGCACATTATTAGCGCCAGCAATAAGATAAGCTCTTCAATGACTGGCTTCACTTGGTCAAATTGACTTCCTAGAACCTTGCCTTTGGGAGTCACTTTAAATACCCCATCTTTTTTAATCAGTCCTGTAATCACTCCTTTGGCAATCGCATGCGATAGACCCAAGCTGGCGAGTGATGCGCCAAATATATCAACCCAACGACATGACATTGTTTTGCGGTATAACACCGGAC
This sequence comes from Methylophilaceae bacterium, assembly GCA_009926205.1. Lineage (GTDB taxonomy): Bacteria > Pseudomonadota > Gammaproteobacteria > Burkholderiales > Methylophilaceae > RFPI01. Next base: position 20,032 of record RFPI01000026.1, on the reverse strand, counting down.
CCAATGCTGCTTTAATGGCTAGGAAACACAGGATAGGGGTAATCATAATGCTGACCGGCATACTGAAAGATTTGGGGAAAAACAACATCGCCATCGTCCACCCGATAGAACCTATGGTGAAAATCAATTGCAGCGCATCTCCCAGCCAACCAAACCAGCCAGTGAGGAAATGATAGCGCTGACCAAAGCTCAGGCTTGAGTCGCCCACCAATTTACGGAAATGATGTTTGAGAATTTGCATGGCGCCAAACGCCCATCTGAAGCGTTGAGACTTAAGTGCCTTAAAATCTGCTGGGGTGAGGCCACGACCAAAGTTATCATCGACATAGCGCAATTCATAGCCCGCCTCAAGCAAGCGCAGGCCTAACTCGGTGTCTTCGCAAATACACCACTCTGACCATTTACCTTGTTCCATCAACGATTGATAGCGTACCAAGGTCATGGTGCCATGCTGAATCAAGGCATTGCGTTCATGCCTATGGTGCATACCGATACGGAAAAAGCCTTCAAACTCCCAATTGCTCATGCGGCGAAAGAAGTTGTTTTCCCAATCTCGATGCGCCTGTGGGGCTTGTACCACGGCGACTTTACTCTCTAAAAAGTGTGGAACGAGGTCTGACAACCAATCACGGGTGACCTCGTAATCCGCATCCACCACGCCCACAACCTCTGCGTTTGGATTGGTTTTGCTCAGGGCGAAATTCAATGCGCCCGCTTTAAAGCCTGGCCATTGTGGTAGATGGAAAAACTTGAAGTTGTCCGGTAGGTTTTGCATGTAGGCTTCAATCGGTTTCCATTTGGCTTCGTCTTTGGTGTTGTTGTCCACCACAATGACTTCATAGTGTTTATATTTCAAACGTTCTAGGCTCTTAATCGTGGCAATCACCATTTCCGGTGGCTCGTTGTAGCAGGCGAGGTGGACGGAAACGAATAGTTCTTTATTGGCAGGAAGCGGTTTTAAACGTTGGTAATTTCTGCGCCAACCGCCCTTAAACATGACTTCACTGAATTCAACGCCATAAATCATCAGCACAGCGGAGGTGAGTAACATGCCGATAATCAAAGCAATCAGCACAATAAAATCGCGTAATGTGTAGTAATAATCGTCAGGTAAATTCCATGCCACTACGAGGGTGGTCACGCAGGCTTGCAAAAGAATAGCCAAAGACAATCGACCACCGATTCCCCAAGCGCGGAAACGATAAGCGATAAATAAAATCGGAATTAAACCAATCAGCGTGGACCAAACGGCCTTCTCTAGCCATTGGTCATCTTTAGGTACTGCACCAACTAACGAGTATTTCTCCTCGCGGTCAGCATCGAACATGCCCCAATATGCACCCGCCCATCCTTCTAAGGACTGTTTCCATGGTTGGTCAAACGCTTCCATCAAATAGTAGTCATAGGGTTTTTTTGCGGCTCTTGCCAAAAATTCGCGCACGAATCGCGCTTGGTTAATTTCAGACGCCACTGCCTCACCTATAGTCGGTCCTCTGCTGGGCCAGCCAATTTCAGTAATCACTATTTTTTTGCGTGGAAACTTTTGCATCAGCGCTTCATAACGTTGCATGGCGTAATCAACAGCACGTTCAATGGGCAGTCCCTCGTGATAGGGCAGAAGATGGACAGCGATAAAGTCTACATGTCGGACTAAATCAGGATTTTTTTCCCAAATATGCCAAGGCTCTGCAGTGGAGATGGGTTTGCTAGTTTTGCTTCTTACCTCATCCAAATAATGCATCAATTGCTCAGGCGTCACATCCTGACGCAATAAGGATTCGTTGCCGACAATCGCGCGTTCGATATTTGGATAGATTTTGAGTTTTGCTGTGAGCGCAGCGATTTCTCGGCGATTGGCGTTCTCATCAGCACCTATCCATGCGCCTGCGGTGACCAACATGCCATGATTGGCGGCCAGGCCAATAATCTCACTATTTTCTAACGCACCATACAGACGGATGCGGTTGCTAAGGGGCTTGAGTATGGTCAAATCATGATCTAGTTCGGCGGTACTTGGGTACTGTTTTTCCAATGGGCTCTGGTCTTTTTGAAAGCCACTATAAGCAAAACCATGCACCAGTTTTGGCGCATTTATTAAAGGTAATGCGCGATTAGTAATGCTCCATATTGAAAAGTGCGCAATGGCAAATAGGCAAGCAAACAAGATAGGAATAATCAGCTTGTGCAGGATTTTATTCATGGTTTTTTATAATCTCGAAGATTGATTTTTATCATGACGTAATAGCGCAAAACTCAACATCAAATTGAGTAGAAGCCAAATTTGTGCGCTGGTATTGTTAGCCTCGTTAAAGAGTAACAGCATAGCCGATGAAGTTAGCGCAAACGCAAGCAACCTTGCAAACCAGCGATAGAGATTCAACACAGGCGCAGTACTAAAGAGAGTGCAAAGAATGTACAGGCTGATAGGTAACAATAACAATTGATTGGGGAAGTTACGATAGCGACCATCCACAATTAAAAGTACAGAGGCGCATAAGGCACTCAGGCAGATTATTAATATCAGCCAACGCGCGTGATAGCTAAATACGGAGCGTTGGTATTGTTGTTGGCCAAAAAGAATGAAATAGATGCTGCTAATAGAGAGTCCGAGGGCTAATAAGCTTAGCCCAGTCAGCGCCATCCATTCTTGGTAATTGCGGCAAGCCAATAAAATATAGTCCCACTGTAGATAAGTCGATAAGCCGGTGATGAGTGCCATGCTGATAGAGGTAATCGATTGTGTCGAGTCAGGTTTCTGTGGGCTATATATCCTTAACGCGAGCCACAGCGATAATAAAGCAATGACACATAAAGTTGCCAATAAGGGCCAGTCATTTCGCTCGGCCAAACCTGCACCCAAAGTGAATTTTGCTTTTCCGTCCACATCGAATATTCCCCAATATCCACCAACTGTTCCCTCTAATACTCTTTTCCAGGGTTGGTCATAAGCTTCGATAAGGTTGTATTGCCATTGATGGGTATGGGCAAGGTCCAGAAAGATCTGAAAGTATTGAGCTTGGTTGCGCAGACCAGGTTCAGCGCCATAACGCTGGCGCCCCGCAGAAGGCCAACCTGTCTCACCTATTAGAATCGGTTTTTCGAATTCTTGCTGCAATATCTGCATCACGGCTTGAATATGTTCTCCAGCATGGGAGATAGCGACTGGACTGTTCTCCCAATAGGGCAGTATATGGACAGTGATGAAATCGACATGCTGCGATAAATCACGGTGTTGACGCCAAAACTCCCAAACATCGGCGTAAGTGATGGGTGTTTGGGTGCGTTGCTTAATCTCTTTAAAATAAGCACGCATTGCTGCTGGCTTTTGCTCGCCGCGCAGCAACACCTCATTGCCCACGACCAATGCTTTTATCGCTTTGGGGTATTGCTTGCTTAAACGGACGGCTGTATCAATTTGTTGGCGATTGATGCTGTCTACCCATCCTATCCATATGCCTAAATACACTTTAAGACCAAGTTGTTGGGCTATTTCTGGAACAGCTTCTAGGCCCTGCGCCACAGAGTAGGTGCGTACACAAGGGAAACGCGTCGCCAAGCGACGTAAATCTTGTTCAATCTGTGCGCGAGGAATAAATGTATTGGGGTCGAGTGGATTGCTACCTTGGTAAAACGGTGAGTAAGACACGCATTGCATGGGCTCTGCGCTCGCTTTGGTAGGGACATGATGAAATTGCTGCCAAACCCATACGCAACATGCAAGCATTAATAGCAAGCTGGCCATCACAATGGGAGGTAGTTGAGTTAGGCGATGCATGAATTTTTTTGGGATTTTGTCGCTAGAAAACAAGCTCGTCATCATAATCGAGAGTGCAGTCTTAGCAAAATAATATTTTTAAATTGGCTCAGTTTTTCATTAGGATAAGCGCTAAAATACGCGCTCGGGTTTTTTACATTTTTTTCGAATGGGATAGCACAATATGAAATTCATCATTACAAGCTTGCTCGGTTTAGTGATGATCCCTCTATATTCTGCTTATGCACAAAATCAAACCGATGCTGACAACATCCCAAATACTGAAATCGAAACAACACCATCTCAAGCATTTGTGGGACCTAACTACAGTGGCGTTTATGCCTGCAAAGGAAGTAATAGTAAGGTCGGTGATTACGAGCTGCATGCCAAGTTAGAGCTTAATCGCGTAGCTAGCCATGAACAGTATGGTGTTTATCAACTGATTAGCGAAACCGAAAACTCCACGGTATATCACGGTCAAGCAATTGCAAATGCAGGCCGTATGGCACTCACTTTTAATATCGTTGACGGCCGTAGCGCCGATTACAGTACAGGTTTAGCCACAGTTAAATATTTAGGCAGTAATCTTTGGGCTTATACCAATCATTATTTTGAGCCTGACGAGTATGGTGGTACATATGGAACGGAATATTGCGTCAAGCAAAAAATCCAGGTTGCCAAAAAAGCAAAAAAACGTGCACAACGTCATGTGTGATGGTGTTTCGAGCTTGATGCCTACCAATTAGTAATCTCGGTCTATTACCCCTTACCTCCAAACTCATCCTGCTCTCGTTCGTCATTTCTGCAATCCTCGCTAATCATCCCCGTGACCCTTGCTCGTCATTTCTGTAAATCTCGCTGATCATACCCGCACCAACATTCGTAATACCCGTATCCATCTTTCGATATCCCAAAGTCGATCTTTCGTCATTCCCACGACACCCTCGTCATTCCCGCGCAGGCGGGAATCCAGCCTAAATAAAAAAACACGAAGTACAACTCCATTTTGCTGCGAGGGGTAAAAGCGTCATGTCGCTTTCGCGGTTTTTGTTTTTCTACTGGATTCCCGCCTACGCGGGAATGACGATAAAGTGGTGCGGGAATGAGGGTTAAGTGGTGCGGGAATGAGGGCTAAGTGCTATGGGAATGATGTAAAAGGGGTAGGGATGTCGGTAAAGATGTCAGGAAATATGGTGAAGAATGGACGGGAATTACATTAAAGAGAAGCGAGCATGACTAGTGAGGAACACGCGCCAGCGTCACACCATTTTGCTGGGTTAGCTGCGCCACATTCATACTCATTAGTGCCTGATACTCGGCATAACGTGCAGCGGCAATTCCGTCTTGAGTTGCTTCATGGTGACTAGCCGGATGGCACATCAAAGCCGAAACTTCATATCGTGCTGCCTGTTTGATCCATTGTTGAAACTTATGCTGATAATCGTCACGCGATAAGTCAAAGGCATAAACGCCCAGCAGAATAGGGGAGGTCGAAATATTTGCCTGCTGTGCTAAATGTGTTAAAGCGCCAGCACCCAACCAATTGATGATATTGGCTTTTATCGACAAACTCGGAGGCGTTTGTGCGATTCTTATCCATGGAGATTGTTTGCCGTAACGCCGAGATAATTCAGCAATAAGCGCATCACGTATAACCGGTAACTGATGAATATGTTGATGTCCGTCTACATAGTCTGGTGGTGTAGCGAGGGCAGCTTCAAAAGCATCCAATTGTGCTTGGATACGTGCAATGACCCATGCCTTATCGATGCGACCAGTCATACAGGCAAGGATGAGTTTTCTCAACGGCCAAGCATGGTCGAATTCTGTGAAATCTAAATGCAATCCAATGCTAGCTTGTTGGCGGATTTCACGATTGATGGCTTTTGCCGCTTGCGGCCAGCGCGGGCTGAACACCATACAAGCCGTGGCGGTCAACTTGCCTGCTCGGATAAGTTGTAAGATTGCTTCATCAACTTCAGGGCGCATGGCAAAATCATCTGCACACAGAATCAGTTTAGCCATGCCGAAATGCCCAATACTTACTACTGAAAAAAGTTGCGATAGCAATCACAAGCATGACGATGCCTAGTGCTATCCAAAAAGGCAGTTGGCTATGCTGCAAAAGGCCAAGCAAAAGTATTTGATTGCCAGTAAAGCCAGCAATGGCGACGGTCAAAAATCTCGGTAAAGCGTGTAGATGAGAGCGAACATTTCCGGCAAAACTGAGATAGCGATGACCAAAATAGCTGACCGGGAAAGCAATTAAAAATGCGACAAAATTTGCATAGGCTGGACTCAGCCATTCATGCGCTTCTAATACCACTGCGCTGACATAGTGAACCAATGCGGCACAAGCGCCAACCAAGCCAAACCATGAGATAGAACGCAAACTTTTCAATGGGTAATCTTTCGCCCACGAGGTTTGCTATTAGGTTGATGAACTTCGGCCACAATATAGGGTGGGCGGCCTTTGACTTCATCATAAACGCGAGCCAAATACTCACCCAATATGCCGATAAATAGCAATTGCACCCCAGATAAAAACATCATCCCCGCGACAACAGTCGGCCAGCCGGGGACAGACTCATGGAAGAATAAACGATCAATCACCACGACAATGCCATATATAAATGCTAGCAGCGCGAGTAAGGCTCCGACCATGCTTGATAGACGCAATGGAATATGTGAAAAACTGGTATATCCTGTCCATGCCAGTTGAATTAGTTTCAATTTGGAAAAAGTGCTCTCCCCATGGCTGCGGGGCAGGGGCGTGTAGGGAATGCCTATGCTATTAAAGCCTACCCATGCATACATGCCTTTCATAAAACGATTGCGCTCAGGCAAGGATAACAATGCCTCGACCACTTTTCTATCCATCATGCGGAAGTCACCTGCGTCACGAGGGATATTGATTTGACCGCCCATGCTGATGGTTCGGTAGAACAGGCGACTGCCCCATTGTTTGAATCGGGATTCAGTATGTCTGTCATCGCGCACGGCATACACCATGTCATAGCCTTCTCGCCATTTTTCTAGCATTTTTCCAATCAAGTCAGCCGAATGTTGACCATCTGCATCCATACACACCACTACATCGCCTTTGGCATGTTCTAGGCCTGCAGTGATGGCATACTCTTTGCCAAAATTTCGCGAGAATCTGACCAAGGTGGTTTGCAAGTCTGCTGGTGCAGATTTCACTTTGGCGGAAGTGTCATCTTTGCTGCCATCGTCGACCACCACGATGTCCCAATCTGGACTCAGTTTGCTGATACAGCCAGCAATATGCGTCAGGGTAAACAATATCGCTGCTCCCTCGTTAAAGGCCGGCACGATGACCGTGATGTGCGGGTTGCCTCTATTGCTTGTTGTATAAGCGTTTTCCATCCAATGCCATTTCTTCAGAATTAATTGTTAGGTGCGGGTTTTGGGATGCGTTGGTCGCCGACCAAGTCTCGTCTATCTTTAATTACCGCTAAGGTAGCCCCGAGCCTTTCTACTTTGCCTATGATATTTCCTTGCAGTACTTTATCGCAATTCATATTGGTACTAGAGATAAAGAAGTCAGCTCGGATCCAATTCTCGGTAACGGCAAAACGATGATCTAAATAGGCGCGACCTTGAAATGCCTCTGCACAAATGGCGACATAATAGGGGCCAGTCGTTAAGGGCTGGCTATGCCCTTGCTCTTGTGTGACAAAATCTTCCAGCTGAGAAGTCGCATCCAATAAACTGCTGGACCAATAGTCGGACTCCCATGCATGTTGCGCACTCTTAAAGTCTCCTGCAACACGGTTATAGTAAACATACTCATAAGGATGCAATTGCACCATGATGCATATGGTGTAACACACGGACAAGATGAAAACGAGCAAATAGCTTTTTTGCAATCTTGGATAGGCTAGGCTTTGTGACCACGCATGATTTAATGCGATACCCGCTAATACGGCTAGGGGCGGTAAGATAAAGGTGAAATGCCTAACGCCGTTGTAAAGTGCAGGCCTATCCCATAACACAAACAATATTGGAAAAAGCGCAGCAATCAACAAGGACCACATTGCAAGCGTTAAAGAAATTTCTACACGACTTAACAACCATTTATACAAGGTTTGACCAGCAAATAGGAAGGCGAGCAGCAAACCTAGTAAAAATATTTCTGGTAAGCGGATGGCGAGATAATCCAGTAAATAGCTGCGTGGCACATTACCTATGCTGACCCATGAGCCATCAACGATGGTATTCATATTGAAAGCAAAATGCGAAAAAGATTTGGCCGCTATCAGCAAGTGGTCGGCACCCATCGCCACCCAAGGCCAAAAAACAATCATCATCAATAAGCTAACAATCGCAGCAGGGAGTAATCCCAAGACAGCCGCCGATAGGATTTGCCAGCGCTGTTGCAGATTGTCTTGTTTGACTAAGGCGATTGCCAATAACAAGACCAGATAAATAATCGCGAATACCCCACCGATTCGCAATCCTAGTGCTGCACCTATGGCAATGCCTAATTTGATACTGAGAGAGAGTGGAATATGGCGAAGATCTTTAGCTAGCAACAAAGTGTAATACATCGCCCATGCCATACATGCGCCGAAGGTGACATCTTTGGTATGGGTAAACATTGCCCCTGTCCAAGCGCCTGTAATAGCAAGTAGCAATGCACTGATAAACGCAGCTCGATGATTAGCAAGTAGCAAAGTGGAGCGATACACAGCAACAATCCCCGCATAACCAAATAGTGCAGAGAGCAAATGACGCAAATCCCAAACCCAAAGCGGGAGGATTTTTTCTAGGCCGGCGGCGAGTAGGTCAAAAAAACCACCATAGAGATATAAATTCTTATATTCAAACGCAGATAAGTCATGCAGTCCCGAAGCGTAGAATTTTAGTAACAATTGGCCGTAAGTATGTTGCACCATCTCGTCATTACTGATGCCGTATTGTTTGAAAGTGAGCAGAATAAATGCGGCCAGCAAGAGGAATAGAGCAGCGCTAGCCTTTTCTATCGGTTTGGCTTGAGTGAATCCGTGTAGGGTAATTTTTTTAAAGAAATTCATTGGGATACCGATACAAAAACGTGCCCGCGATTATACCTGAGCAGATTGTTGCTGTAATGCCCAATCAATGTGTTCTAGCAACATAGGGCTAGCATCATTGCGTCGCGATTCTAATGCTTGAATGATGGCATCAGAATGTGGAGCGTTGCCTAAACCAACGGCAATATTTCTTAACCATTGCTCGTAGCCAATTCTGTAAATGGCACTGCCGGCCAAGTGTTGTTTAAATTGCTCTTCTGTCCAAGTAAATAATTCAAGCAAGCTCGCTTGGTCTAGCCCCATGCGGACATGAAAATCGTTTTCTTGCGTGAGCTGAGCAAATCGATTCCAAGGGCAACACAGCTGACAATCGTCACAACCATATACGCGATTGCCTATTAAGCCTCTATATTCCTCAGGGATGCTGCCTTTATGCTCTATGGTGAGATAGGAGATACAGCGTCTCGCATCTAAACGATAGGGCGCTACAATCGCTTGGGTGGGGCATACTCTGATGCAGGCATCACAAGTACCACAGTGATTGTCTTGGCTAGCATCAATCGGCAGTGGCAAATTGGTGTAAATTTCTCCAAGAAAAAACCATGAGCCTGCATCGCGTGATAACAACAAGGTGTGCTTTCCGCGCCAACCCAAACCTGCTTTTTCAGCCAAAGCTACTTCCAATACTGGGGCGCTATCCGTGAAAACGCGGTATTCAAAATCGCCCACTTGTTGCTGAATTTGTTCGCATAAAGACTGTAGCTTATTGCGCATTACTTTGTGATAGTCACGACCTAGTGCATAACGTGAAATGTAGGCCATGTCCGCATCGTGCAATGTTTCGACGGCATCTCTTGCGTGCGGTGGGAAATAGTTCATGCTGACCGAAATCACTCGCACAGTTCCAGGCACCAAATCTGCGGGTCGAGTGCGTTTTTTGCCATGTTTTGCCATATAATCCATAGCACCATGAAAACCTTGCTCCAACCACGACAAAAAATGTGCTTCTTGTTTTGCCAAGTCGATATCCGCGATACCCACTTGATCAAATCCCAATGCCTTCCCCCACAGTTTGATGGACTGTGCCAGTGCTTGCATGTCGTGTTGAGGTGAGTTCATGAGCAGCGATTTTACACTAGCCCTTGCTGATGAACAGGCGACATTAGAGTGTGCAGCAAAGTTGGCGGCAAAATTGATCCCTGGTTTAGCGATTTATTTGCATGGAAACTTGGGCGCAGGCAAGACCACTTTCGTGCGTGGCGTACTGAACGCTTTGGGATATCAAGGCAAAGTAAAAAGTCCCACATACACCCTAGTGGAACCTTATGAGCAGGCAAGTTTGCCTTTTCCTGTATTTCATTTTGATTTGTATCGTTTTCAAGATGAAGAAGAATGGCACGCTTCAGGTTTTCGAGATTACTTTAACCCGCATAGTGTATGTTTTGTAGAGTGGCCAGAAAAGGCAGGTAAGCTGATTCCAGCAGCGGATATTGATATTCGCTTAAGCCATCTAGATGAGGGCAGAGCTATGCAGATACACACCAATACGGAATTAGGAAAGCAATGTTTAAGTACTTGGTAAACATCATTCTATTGTTCGCTTTACTGACACAAACGACATGGTCAGCGCCAGTCAATGTGATTGCCAGTCGCGTATGGCCGGCAGTGGATTACACACGAATTACCATCGAGGTGAGCAGCGAATTTAGTCAGAAAATTACTGTATTAAAAAATCCAGACCGCTTGGTTTTGGATTTAGAGAACATAGAAATCAATCAGGCTTTAAAAAGTTTGCCCGCTAGCATTAGTCCCAGCGACCCTTATATTCGCCAAATTCGCATCGGTAACTTTAAGCCAGGCGTGGTTCGCTTGGCGATAGATTTAAAAACAGAAGTGAATCCCAAAGTGGTAATGCTTCAACCTGCTGGTGGTTATCAGCATCGCTTGGTGTTGGATGTCTATCCATTACAAGATCCACTTTTAAATGTGCTCAATCAACTAGAAAAGCCAGTTGCTGATTCTGCGCCTAGTGCTAACCCAACGTCTAGTCCAATGCCGAGTCCAGCGACTGTTGCAGATGCCCTACCTGCTGACCCTTTGCCTGTGCCGGAGGTGGCCACACAAACGCCTGCCGAGCCAGTCATGGAAGCCCCTATCACCAATAAGCCTGCGTTGGTGAATGGTCAGCGCTTGATTACGATTGCCATTGATGCGGGTCACGGTGGAGAAGATCCAGGGGCCAAAGGAGCGAACGGTTCGCATGAGAAAAATATCACTTTGGCGATTGCCAAGTTGCTCAAACAAAAAATCGATGCCGAAAGCAATATGCGAGGCATTCTGACGCGAGATGGTGATTACTTTATTCCTTTGCATGGCCGTGTGGTTAAGGCAAGAAATATGCAAGCAGATTTATTCGTATCTATTCATGCTGATGCTTTTGTACGACCTGATGCCCGTGGCTCATCGGTATTTGCGCTGTCGGAAAAGGGTGCCACTAGTGCATCTGCGCGTTATTTGGCTAAAAAGGAGAATGAGTCTGACTTGATTGGAGGCGTCAGTTTGGATAAGGGGGATATGAACCTCGCGCGCACCCTGTTAGATTTATCGCAAACCGCCACCATTAACGATAGTCTTAAATTAGGTAAACATGTGTTAATGAAGATAGGCGAGATTAATCCTTTGCATAAAGGCTCAGTTGAACAGGCAGGTTTTGCTGTGCTGAAGTCACCCGACATTCCCTCGATTTTGGTGGAAACGGCCTTTATTTCTAATCCGGAAGAAGAGCGTAAACTAAACGATGATGACTATCGCAGCAAGCTGAGTTTGGCAATATTGGCGGGTATCAAAAAATACTTTGCTAATAATCCTGCATCAGTGCGTGGCAAGGTGGCACAGGAATAATATGCAGCTAACTTTTTTAGGCGCTACCGGCACCGTGACAGGGTCAAGAACTTTACTAGAGAGCAAAGGCAAGCGCATCTTAATTGATTGCGGCTTGTTTCAAGGTTTAAAACAATTGCGTTTAAAAAATTGGGATGCTTTTCCCGTTGAGCCTTCAAGCATCGATGAAATTTTATTAACCCATGCACATATCGACCACAGCGGATATCTGCCACGGTTAGTCAAAATGGGTTTTAGCGGCAGGATTTATTGCACCTCTGGCACCCACGACTTATGTCAGATTTTATTGCCAGATTCTGCTCACTTGCAGGAAGAGGAAGCACGATACGCCAACCAAAAGGGCTTTTCTAAGCACCATCCTGCATTGCCTTTGTATAGCCAAGACGACGCTCAGCGTGCCTTGGATTTGTTTCAAACGGTCGACTTTCATGAGTTAGTTGATCTAGGCGACGGCCTGCAAGCCCGCTTTTATAGCAATGCGCATATATTGGGTTCATCCTGCATTCATATTAGCGACGGGGATAAATCAGTATTGTTCTCGGGTGATGTGGGACGCTCGAATGACCCATTGATGAGAGCGCCGGAAATTCCACCAGCCAGCGATTATTTGGTGATTGAATCCACCTATGGTGATCGTTTGCATGATCCAGTCAATACATTGGAATTGTTGGCGCAATACATTCGTGAGACAGTGCAACAAGGTGGCATTTTGCTTATCCCTGTATTTGCCGTTGGACGTGCCCAAGAAATGCTATTTTATTTACATCAACTGAAACAACAAGGACGTATTCCGCATATTCCAATTTATCTCAACAGTCCGATGGCGGTGGATGCCTCAGAAATTTTTCAGTTGCATTGCAATGAGCATAGGCTAAATCCACAACAATGTGCAGAGATGTTTGCCGACGTGCATATGGTCAATTCCATTGAGCAGTCACAATCCTTGAATCATATGCGCCAGCCTATGATATTGCTGGCTGCCAGCGGCATGGCGTCCGGTGGGCGTGTGGTTCATCATATCAAAGCATTCGCTGGCAATCCTCGCAACACCATCTTATTTGTTGGGTTCCAAGCTGCGGGAACGCGCGGTGCCGCCATGGTGAATGGTGCCAGTGAAGTAAAGATTCATGGGGAATACATCCCTATTAAAGCGCGAATAGCGTCGATGACATCACTGTCTGCGCATGCGGATTATGTCGAGATATTGCAGTGGTTAAATCAATTTAAACAAGCACCCAAACTTACTTTTGTCACCCACGGAGAACCGGTTGCAGCAGATGCCATGCGTCTGCATATTGAAGAGCAATTAAAATGGCAAACCTGCGTGCCGGATTATCTGCAAAAAGTGAATCTAAGTTAAGGACAGAAGTGATGGGGCAGCATATTCATTTATTACCCGACCAACTGATTAGCCAAATAGCGGCTGGTGAGGTGGTTGAGCGTCCGGCGTCGGCATTAAAAGAAATTCTAGAAAACAGCCTAGATGCAAACATCCGTTCTATCCAAGTGCAATTATTACAGGGTGGAATTAAACAAATTCGTGTTAGCGATGATGGGCGGGGTATTGCCGAGCAAGATTTGGTGTTGGCTTTGACCCGTCATGCCACTAGCAAAATTGCCAATCTAGAAGATTTGGAGGCGGTAGCAAGTTTAGGTTTTCGCGGAGAAGCGCTCGCCAGTATTGCCTCAGTCTCGCGTATGCAATTGCTTAGTCGTCAAGCCGAACAATCGCATGCATGGAAGATTGCTGCTGATGGTGCCATGCTAACAGAAATACAACCTGCCGCCTTGGACGTGGGTACCATCGTCGAGGTGAATGATTTGTATTTCAACACGCCGGCACGACGAAAATTTCTGAAAAGTGAGGCGACAGAATTTGCCCATTGTGAAGAGGTGTTTAGGCGCATTGCTTTGTCGCGTCCAGATTTAACTATGACTTTGCAACATAACGGCAAAGTCATTGCGCGCTATGCCGCGGGTAGCGCAGAAAAACGTATTGCTGAGGTATTGGGGGGCGAATTTGCCCAGCATGCTTTTTCATTGGATGAACAAGCTGCAGGACTACGCTTGTGGGGGATGTCAGCAAAGCCAACTTTTTCACGCAGTGCTCGAGATAGCCAATATGTTTTTGTGAATGGGCGTTTTGTGCGCGATAAGGTTCTCAACCATGCCATACGCCAAGCTTATCAAGACGTGTTGCATCACGAGCGCCATCCTGCCTATGTGTTATTTTTTGAATTAAATCCTAGTTTGGTCGACGTGAATGTGCACCCAGCGAAAACAGAAGTGCGTTTCCGTGAGAGTCAGGCAGTACATCAGTTTATTTTCCATGCGCTGCATCGCAGCTTGGCAGCTCCCTTGCAGGCACAAAATACAGGGTCGCCGACAGATGCGATGACAACGCAATGGCCATCCTCTTCTAGCGCAGCGAACTACGCTGCTGGGGCTAATACTCATTCAAGTCAGCCTTATATGCCGGGGCAACAGCAACGCTTTGATTTATCCGCCAACCAGCAGGCGCTGAGTGATTATGCGCAGATGTTTGCGCCCATGAGGCAAGAGTTTGCGCAAGCTATCCCTTCGACTAGTCAGGCCAATTTTGATTCGGGCGAAGAACACCCATTAGGGTTTGCTTTGGCGCAGTTACACGGGGTGTATATCTTGGCGCAAAATCAACAAGGCTTGCTAATCGTCGATATGCATGCCGCGCATGAACGTATTATGTATGAACAACTCAAGCTTGCATTGGAGCATCAACAAATTCCTACTCAGCAATTATTGGTGCCCGTCAGTTTTCAGGCAGATAAGTTAGAAATGGCTACTGTGCAAGAGGCTTTGAAGTCTACGCATTCACACCTGCAACAATTGGGATTTGATATCGCGGTTCTGTCCCCAACCACGTTGGCGGTAAGGGCAGTGCCTATTTTGCTTAAAGATGCTGATGCGGTTGCCTTGGCACGAGATGTAATTCGTGATGTGCGTGAGTATGGCGGCAGTCAAGTATTAACCGAGCGCCGCAATGAGATGTTGGCCACGATGGCATGTCATGCCGCTGTTCGGGCTAATCGACAATTAACCATCCCCGAAATGAATGCGCTATTGCGCGATATGGAGCAGACTGAACGCTCTGGCCAATGCAATCATGGCAGACCTACATGGTTTCAACTGAGCATGCGCGATCTTGATCAAATGTTTATGCGTGGACAATAGAGTATGGCTTTGCCTCCTGCCATATTTCTGATGGGCCCCACCGCCAGTGGTAAAACTGCCTTGACCATTACCTTGGCGCAAGCTTTGCCTATTGAATTGATTAGTGTAGATTCTGCTTTGGTGTATCGCGATATGAATATTGGTACCGCCAAACCAGACGCACAAACCTTGCAATTGGCACCGCATTTTTTAATTGATTTGATCTCCCCATTGCAGGCTTATTCAGCCGCGCAGTTCCGTCAAGATGCGCTCGCTTTGATGCAAGCCATCACCCAACGTGGTCGCATTCCAGTCTTGGTTGGCGGTACTATGTTGTACTTTAATGCTTTGCAATCTGGCTTGAGTCAGCTTCCGCAAGCCGACCCCAGCGTGCGTGCAGAATTAGATGCGCAAGCGGCGCAAATTGGCTGGCCAGCGATGCATGCCAAGTTGGCAAAGATTGATCCCGAAACCGCAGCTCGGCTGCAAACAACGGATACTCAGCGCATTCAACGTGCGCTCGAGATCTACACTCTGACCGGTCAAAGCATGACCGCTTTACATCAACAACAGACCAGTGAGCCTTTGCCATATCGTTTGCTTAAGTTGTCTTTGGTGCCATCGCAGCGTAGCGTTTTGCATGAGCGTATTGCTGACCGTTTTGCAGCGATGCTACAACAAGGTTTGATAGCAGAGGTTGAGCAATTACAGCGTATGTATCCTGAACTTAACATCGCATTACCCTCTATGCGCTGTGTAGGCTACCGACAAACGTTGCAATACTTGGCGGGTGAATTTGATCAAGCAGAGTTATTAAATCGTGGCGTGTACGCCACGCGCCAACTAGCAAAGCGTCAACTGACTTGGTTACGCGGCATGGATGATACGTTGAATATAGATTGCTTGGCGCCCGATATGCCAGCGCATGTACTGCAACATATACAGCGCTTTATTCAGGCTTAACGAGAGAGATATCGCTGGATTCTGTGGGCTGCTTCGAGACACTCATCGACGCTCGCGACGAGAGCCATACGAATAAATCCTGCGCCTGGGTTGCTAGCATGCGCATCGCGTGCTAAAAAACTGCCTGGTAATACTGTTACATTCAAATCTCTGTAAAAGCGCAGAGCCAACTCAGTATCGGCTATGTCAGATTTCGCCCATAAATAAAAGGCCGCATCGGGCATTTCCACATCGAGTACTTGCTGCAATATAGGCGTTACTTGGGCGAATTTAGTACGGTACAAGTCGCGATTGAGTTGCACATGAGTTTCGTCATTCCAAGCTGCAATACTGGCGCTCTGAATGCTGGGACTCATGGCGCAACCATGATAGGTGCGATATTGCAAAAATTTTTGTAATACAGCTGCGTCACCTGCCACAAAACCTGAGCGCATGCCGGGCACATTAGAACGCTTGGATAGCGATGAAAACATCACTAAGTTGCGCCAGTCACGACCTAATTGGTGAGCTGCTTGAAGCGCTCCTAATGGCGGCTGTTGTTCATCAAAGTAAATTTCTGAGTAGCACTCATCTGCGGCAATCACAAAGTCATAACGATCACTCAAGCTGAACAGTTGTTGCCATTGAGAGAGCGGCATGACTTTTCCGCTAGGATTGCCTGGGGTGCACACATAGATTAATTGCGTACGTTGCCAAATAGCCTCTGGGACGCTGTCCAAGTCCATCAAATGGTCACTTGCAGGTGTGGTGTTGAGATAGTAGGGCTGTGCTCCTGCTAGCAGTGCAGCCCCCTCATAAATTTGATAAAACGGATTCGGGCTGATGACAATAGGCGTATCAGTGTCATCTTGATTAATGACCGCTTGGGCAAACGCAAATAGTGCCTCACGACTACCATTCACTGGCAGGATTTCTTGGTCAATATTCAGCGCAGGAATGGCGTAACGGCGAACTAGCCATTGTTGTATCGCTGTGCGCAGGGCTTCACTGCCTTGGGTAGTGGGGTAACTGGCCAATCCGTCCAAATGCTGTTTTAGCGCATCCTGGATAATACTAGGCGTGGCATGTTTAGGCTCACCGATAGACAAGTTAATCGGGCTAAAGTCTGGATTGGCTGTTACACCAGCAAACAATGCACGTAATCGTTGGAATGGGTAGGGTTGGAGCTGTTGTAATCGTGGATTCATGCCGCAATTATACTAAAATAGCTGGCTTGATTGACATGACATACTGATTTTCTGAGGGAGTTTGCTTTGCCTTTATCCAGGTTGAACACCGCACATAGCGGAATCGCCAGTGCGGGTTTGTTATTTGGTGCGATGTGTTGGGGGACTGTTTGGTATCCCTATCGTTTATTAGAGCAAGCCGGTATTTCCGGGACTGTCGCTAGCATTTACACCTATAGCTTAAGCATCCTATTAGGATTGATTCTGTTTTACCGTCATCGTCACGCTGCGTGGAAACAGCCCTTAAATTTCTATATGTTGGGCATTGCGGTGGGATGGACCAATCTAAGTTATGTATTGGCGATTATTGATGGTCAAGTCATGCGGGTGATGCTGCTGTTTTATTTATCCCCCTTATGGACATTGATACTAGCCAAATTTTTCCTGCATGAGCAGATAAATTTTCAGCGCTATTTGGTGATTTTTGTATCGCTATCAGGTGCCGCTTTGATGTTATGGCAGCCAGGGGATTTGCCTATGCCGCGCAATACAGCAGAGTGGCTGGGCTTGTCCTCTGGGATAGGTTTTGCAGTGTCGAATGTGATTACTCGTCACTCTAAACAATTGTCATTGTCTGCCAAGACAATGTCAGTTTGGTTGGGAGTGGTGATGGTTTCGTTACTATTTGTGCCATTTCTATCTATGCCTTTCGCATGGCCCCATCAAATTAGTCTGCACGATTGGGGTTTGATTGTAATCGTGACGATGATGTTGATGTTGGCCACCTTATTGGTGCAATATGGTGTTACGCACTTGCCCGCAACACAAGCTACAGTGTTATTTATGTTTGAATTGGTGGTGGCCGCGATTGCTTCCTATTGCTTGACCGATGAAGTGATGACGATGCGTGAATGGCTAGGGGGCATGTTAGTGGTGAGTGCGACTTTGTATGCAGCCATCACCCACAGTGTATAAAACTCTGACAGGAGGCCAATATGCCAGCAGACTTGCAAGTTGGACTGCGCTATCAACATCGCTTTCATGTGCCAGCGAGTAAAACTGTTCCAGCCTTATATCCCGAAGCAGAAGAATTTGCGCAAATGCCGCAAGTGTTTGCGACCGGCTTTATGGTGGGTTTTTTGGAATGGGCATGTATCAAAGCAATTAATCCTTATTTGGACTGGCCTAGTGAGCAAAGCGTAGGCACCCACATCAATGTTAGTCATCAAGCCGCTACACCAGTTGGGGCAGAGGTAGTGGCTGATGTAGAGTTGATACAGATTGAAGGTCGTCGCTTGGTTTTTGCCGTTACAGCACATGATGGATGGGATGTGATCGCGCAAGGCACGCATGAGCGTTTTTTGATTGATAAACAGCGCTTTGAAACCAAGTTGGCACAAAAACAGCAACAACTGCCGGAGCGGGCTTAAGCGCAGATTATTAAAAGGGCGAACAATAAAAAAGGCCATATCAAATATGGCCTTTTGCTGCTTTGATGACATCAGTTTTTAAATCACATTGAAGTTAATTAAGCTGCTCAGGCTAGTATTGCCCGACGAGTCGGTGGCTATTGCGCTCAAAGTCACCTCGCCAGTCCCTAGGCTGGTGAGCTCGCTGTCACTCAATACCACAGCAATATTGCTGCCCGTGCTGGTGAAGGATTTGTTGATAGAGGTAACCCCAGTCTTGCTCAAAACCACCGAGATATTGCTACCAAATTCTGACAATAAGTTCACCACGCCAGTCGCCGATTTTGCCTCTGCATTTGTCGCGCCATCACTAATTCCAGTCGCCAGCGATAGCATAGGTGAGGAGGGGGCTAGCGTGTCTAGTGCAAAAGTATTGGAGGTGGTCGTGCTGGTATTGCCAGCGGCGTCTTTTTTCACCACGCTGACACTAATCGTGCCATTGCCAAGTGTAGCTAAATCTTGCGCAGTCAGTGGCACGGCCTGCTCGTTGCCATTCCCTGTAATGTATTTCACGACACTGCTGTTGCTGCTACTGCGGCTTAAGGTAATCTCGGCTGTTTCTCCAGAGGCTAGGCTACCTACTTTAATCAGGCCGCTGGTAAGCGCTTCAGCTCGATTCACATTATTGCTGGTCAAGCTATTGTCCAAGCTCAATGTGGCTGGATTGGGATTGTTAGTGTCCACCATATACATCGGATTGTCTGCTGCGCTCGTGATCCCAGAGAAATTAATCCCTGCTAAATTTTTGATACTGCCACCATTTAAATTGAGACCGCTAATAGCGATGCCATTGCTATCATTGAGGCCGCTGGTGATGGTGTAGTTGAAGCTTAGTTTTTTCGAGGTGGAGTCTGCCGCGACATAGGTGGCATTCACACTGCTATTGCCTATTAATAGCGCCAATTGGGGAGTGCCATAAATCAATACATCCTCATTAAAACTCACGGTGCCGCTGACTGTGTCCCCAACATTTAACCAGTTTGCGATTTTGCCAGTTGAGCTTGCAAGTGACACGGTGGCAGTGGGGGCTGAGGTATCGACGCGATAGCTGTAATCTAGCTGATTAAATTCTGTTGCCAAGGCCGCACCACCGCTTGTCGCGCTAATGCTACCTGTCGCAATACCTAGTAGTTTTAGATTGCCATTGCTGGCGTCAGGCGCTCCATTATTGGCAACAAACGTGACTAAATGACTTCCACTGCCGGCACTATAAGTCGCGGTGATGGTATGCGCAGCATTGCTGCCCACTTGGAATGTGAGCGAAGTACCGTTAGCAATATTCACCGACTCGTTAAACTGAACCTTGAAGGTCAATGCCTCACCGTTTTTCCCTACTTGGTAGGCATCGAGATTGTCGGTCGTGCTGAAACCTTGGATATAGGGGCCAGAGACAGGTTTGATTGTAAAGCTAGAGCTTGTGTTCAAGTTAGTGCTGTCGGTAGCTGTGATGGTCACATTCACATTGCTTGCGCTATTAAGTGTGCCACTAATGCTACGGGAATTGCTGTTGTAACTTAATCCAGCTGGCAATGCGCCGACGTTGAAGTTTAACGC
>RFPI01000025.1 GCA_009926205.1 Methylophilaceae bacterium | reverse complement strand
AGGGAGCAATTGCTCCCTTTTTTGATATCCCTAAGGATTACTTATTCATTACGTACATTGTAACTTCAAAGCCAAAACGCATTTCTGTAGCAGCTGGTTTAGTCCACATAATGTTTCTCCTAATTTATTAATTTGAACAGATAGGACAGGTGCAACCATATACATGTTTGAACCAGCCTATATTTGTTTGTTTACGAAGCTTCATCGTGTTTATGACGAATTACTTGTTCATTACGTACATGGTCACTTCGAAGCCAAAACGCATTTCTGTAGCAGTTGGTTTAGTCCACATAACGATCTCCTTAAAAATTAACAGCGACATGCTGTAGTTAAAACCTATGAGTTGCATTGTATAGAAGTGTTCCGTCAACACCGTATTGCGCTTCATTAAACACGGCTAATGATTTTCATGAATGTAAACAAAAAGACCTGACTAAATCATGATAATCTAGCCGCCTCTGAATACGAGGTCAGCATGAGTTTTCTTTTTGATATCACGCCTGCAGAGCTTCAAGCGATAGAACTATCCATCAAGGTAGCGGCTTACTGTGCATTGATCATTACTATCCCTGCGATTGCCATTGCTTGGGTTTTGGCACGCAAAGACTTTGTTGGTAAATCTTTATTGGATGGCTTGGTGCATATCCCCATGATACTTCCGCCAGTCGTCCCCGGTTTTCTTTTGCTTACCTTATTTGGCAAACAAGGCTGGCTGGGTGCCATGTTGCACCAGTACTTGGGTATTAGTCTGGCTTTTACCTGGCTGGGTGCTGTATTGGCTTCTGCCATCATGGCCTTTCCGCTGATGGTGCGCTCGGTTCGATTATCGTTTAGTCAAATCGATCAGGGCTTGGAACAAGCTGCGAGTACGCTGGGTGCATCCCCAAGCAAAACATTTATGAGTATTAGTTTGCCATTGGCTTTGCCCGGTTTGCTCACAGGCTTTATTTTGGCATTTAGCCGCAGCCTCGGAGAGTTCGGCGCCACCATCACCTTTGTTGGCAATATTGAAGGTGAAACACGCACCTTGCCCTTGGCCATTTATAGCTATACTCAAATGCCGGGCGGCGAGCTGATCGCTATGCGTTTGGTGATTTTGTGTGTGTTGATTTCTTTACTGGCATTGGTTGCCAGTAATCTTTGTGAGCGCTGGATGCTGAAAAGAGTGGGGCGTTAATGTTACACCTCGATATTCAATATAGCCGTGGCGATTTTCAGCTTGACGCCAAGCTCGATTGGCAAAGCCAAGTATTGGGGGTGTTGGGACCATCGGGTGCAGGCAAAAGTACTTTGTTGAATTTGCTGAATGGCTTATTAACCCCCAAGAGTGGATTGATCCAATTCAATCAGCAAATCCTTTTCAGTAGCCAGCAGAAAGTTTGCCTTGCGCCCCATCAAAGACGGATTGGGATGGTGTTTCAAGATATTCGCTTATTCCCACATCTTAATTTGCTTGAAAACCTCTGCTATGGACTGCGTTTATTACCTGCTGAGCAGCGTCGCTTTTCATTAGATGAAGTATTGGATTTATTGCAATTGCGAGACTTGCTCAAGCGACACCCACATCAACTCTCTGGCGGCGAAGCCCAGCGTGTGGCCTTGGGTCGGGCGCTATTAATGTCGCCCCAGTTATTACTCCTAGATGAGCCGCTGTCGTCTCTAGATAATGCGCTTAAGCAACAGATTATTCCCTATTTGTTGGCTATCAAACAGCGTATGAATTTACCTATGATAATCGTCAGTCATGATGAACAAGAGGTCAGTCAAATCGCGGATCAACTGATTTCTCTCGCGCAAGGAAAAATCATCCAGCACTAAACCACGAGCAGAATGATTAGGAACTATTCCTGCTTGAAATTGCCTATTGGCTGCCTATGCTGATTTAGCTAACTGTGAGGATGTGTATGTTGCGTTTCTTAACTTTTGTTATTTTCTTGTCTTTTGTATCCAGCCACGTGTTTGCCTGCGACACTGCAGAGATTAAGCAACAACTCAGTCAGCTCGAATCTCAAACATTACTTAAAAACGCCCCAACTTTTCGTCATGCTTGGGACGATGGTGCCATCAAGTTGGATTGGACATCGATACGTCAAGAAAACGACCGCTGTATCGCGCAGATGAACCTTTCCCTCCCAGAAGCTGATTTGCAACAAGCGCTTCAATATATGGAGCAGAATGCCGCCAAACGCATCTTGCTAGCTGCACAGGGTTATGCCGTTCCAGATCAGACTAAACAAAGTGTGGAATTTGCCTATCAATTAGCGAATGGCAAAGTGATGCCCTATAACGAGGGCAACCTAAGTTTGCGCCAATTGCATAACAACCTTGAATATACCTATCAGCTATTAGCGCAAATCCGTATCAATGTCAGTGCGCAAACCAGCAACACGACTGCATGGCCAGCAGAACTTAAAGCGAGTGAAAAATCCTCATGTGTGGCATCAGGAAAATCATCTGCTACGGCTTGTGATTGTCGCGTGGTGGAGTTGGAAAAGGTAATCAGCCCCAGACAAAAAGAATTGGTCGATTTTATTCGCTCACAACCTTATGCCATGGCTGCAGGCTCCATGGATAGTTTTGTCAGTCTCAGCAAGCAAATCGATAGTCGTTGTGGCCAGTAAGGCATCACGACGGACTTAGGTTCCGCAGAAGGTCCTATATCCTGCTTCGCTGCTTGGTGGTTGACTATACTTAGGATTACTCGGCGCAGTGAAAGGCGCTCTAACTACTTCCAATAATGCCTCGAAGGCATGCATATCATCATGATCTTGCGCGGCCGCTAGTGCCTCTTCCACTAAATGATTTCTGGGTATCACCGCAGGGTTCATCTGCAACATCATTTGCTGAATTTGTGCTTGAGTGATGCTCTGTTGACGCAAGCGTTGTTCCCATCTTGCAAACCATGGCTCAAACTCTTTGTGCTGAAACACCGCTTGTTGATGAATACTGTTATCGGCCAAGGCTCTAAAGCTGTTAGTAAAATCGGCTTGTGTGACATACATCATGTCCAACAGCTGATGGATTAGGGATAAATCTTCTGCCACAGGCTGTTGTATGCCTAGTTTATGAGCAAATCGTGTCAGCCATGCTGCTTCATATATTTCCGGGAATTTTTCTAATGGCTCTACAGCCATGGCAATGGCTTGTTGCTGATCATCGTCTAGCAATGGCAGCAAAGTTTCAGCAAAGCGCAGTAAATTCCATTGTGCGATTTTGGGTTGTTGCGCATAGGCATATCTGCCGCGGGTATCGATAGAGCTGAATACGGTATCTGGGTCATAGCGGTTCATAAAAGCGCAAGGACCATAATCTATGGTTTCACCAGCAATGCTCATATTGTCGGTATTCATTACGCCATGAATAAATCCTACTGACATCCATCGTGCAATCAAATCCGCTTGTTTGTGCATAACGCTGATCAGCAGCGCCAAATAAGGATTTTCTTGTTGTGCGGCCTCAGGATAGTGACGCTGTATGGTGTAGTCTGCCAGGGCTTGCAAATCCTCTTTTTGATTGCGCATCAAGGCATATTCAAACGTGCCTACGCGAATATGGCTACTGGCGATGCGTGTGAGTATCGCGCCTTTTAATGGTTCGGTACGGTACACTGCCTCGCCAGTCGCCACCACAGCCAAGCCGCGTGTAGTGGGAATATCCAAGGCGGCCATCGCTTCACTGATAATCAGCTCTCTCAGCATGGGTGCTAGCGCAGCGCGACCATCACCGCTACGAGAAAAAGCGGTCAAGCCAGCGCCTTTGAGCTGGATATCTACTCGCATTTGTGCGGGGGTGATGTGCTCTCCTAGCAAGATGGCACGCCCATCTCCCAGCATGGTGAAGTGTCCGAACTGATGACCAGCATAAGCTTGAGCAATTGGACAGGCTCCCACGGGGAGAATATTTCCCGCTAATGTTTGTGTGGTATCTGCAAGTTGCTCGGCTAGGGATTGCAACCCTAATTGCTCTGCCAAGCGTGTATTGAATAGCACCATCTTTGCTTGTTTGACAGGGGTAGGTGCCTGCTGGACATAAAATATCTTAGGGAGGTCTAGGTAGCTATTATTGAAATTCCATGCGGATGACAAGTGAAATAATCCTTTTTTACGAATATAAGTAACAATCGAGCCACTCAAGATAATAGCAAGCTTGACGGCTTGATATAAGTCAATACAAACCCTGTATGAACAGGCAGAATGACAACAGTGAGAAAAAATTAATACAGTTGTCAGGCTAGTTTATATGAAAGGGTGAAACATGTTTCCAGAGTACCGCGATTTAATTAGTCATTTAAAAAATTCAGACTTACATTTCAAACATTTGTTCGACAAGCACAACGACTTAGACCAGAAGATAAAAAATCTTGAGGCTAATCTGGCACACGCAACCCATGAGGAAATCGAACAAATGAAGAAAGAAAAGCTACATCTTAAGGATGAAATGTACGCTATTTTGCAAAAACATAGCCAAAACTAGGCATTTGAAACAAATCAATTACAAACCGAAATACTTTGTTTACAAGGGAGTGATTTAATAGCGACCATAACTTGTTCTCTATAAGTTATCTCCTTGTATTACCTCCAACAGTATCACTAAGTGATACCACTCTCGGCGAGCCTAGCTCGCCATTTTTTTTGCCCAATCGACTGGTCTCTGCGGATATTTGTCAAAACAGGTTTTCGCCTAGGGTGCTTTAAAGTAAAATAGCCTTCCATCAGGGATTCTTCAAAAACGTATTTCTAGAAAAGTATTTTCATGACTAAATATGTCTTCGTTACTGGTGGTGTTGTCTCTTCTTTAGGTAAAGGTATCGCCGCCGCATCACTTGGCGCTATTCTTGAATCCCGTGGAATCAAAATTACCATGCTCAAGCTCGATCCATATATCAATGTGGACCCGGGTACCATGAGCCCATTTCAACACGGTGAAGTTTTCGTTACCGATGACGGTGCCGAAACCGACCTAGACTTAGGTCACTACGAGCGCTTTGTGAGTGCGCGTATGGGCAAGCGCAACAACTTCACTACGGGTCAAATTTACGAGACGGTCATCAAAAAAGAACGTCGTGGTGAATATCTAGGCAAGACCGTTCAGGTTATTCCGCACATTACTGATGAAATCAAAACCCATATCAAACGTGGCGCCGAAGGGGCCGAAGTGGCGATTGTGGAAGTAGGCGGTACAGTGGGCGATATCGAGTCTTTGCCATTTCTCGAGGCCATCCGCCAAATGGGCGTAGAAGAGGGACGTGATAATACCTGTTACATTCATTTAACCTTATTACCCTATATACCAACGGCTGGCGAGCTTAAAACCAAGCCTACCCAACACTCAGTCAAAGAGTTGCGCGAAATCGGTATTCAGCCTGATGTGTTGTTATGCCGAGCTGACCGAGACATACCCGATGAAGAGCGTAAGAAAATCGCGCTATTCACCAATGTGCCTGCTGAAGCGGTGATATCTGCGGTAGACGCTAAGTCCATTTATCAAATTCCAGGTTTATTGCATGCGCAAAATTTGGATGACATCGTCTGTGCAAAATTACATTTAAAAGCTAAACCTGCCGATTTATCCAGTTGGCAAAAGATTGTGGATGCCTTGGCGCACCCCAAACACGAGGTCAATATTGCCTTTGTAGGTAAATATGTCGATCTGACCGAGTCTTACAAATCGTTGACCGAAGCGCTTATCCATGCGGGTGTTCATACCCAGTCCAAAGTGAATATACATTTTATGGACTCTGAGGATATTGAAAGCAATGGCATTGGTCGTCTAAGTGAGATGGATGCCATTCTGGTCCCTGGCGGTTTTGGTAAACGCGGAACAGAGGGAAAAATTCGTGCGATTCAATATGCGCGCGAATCTAAAAAGCCCTATTTGGGCATATGTCTAGGCATGCAATTGGCCGTCATTGAGTACGCCCGCCATGTTGCCAAGCTGGATAAAGCCAACAGTACAGAATTTGATGCAGACACTCCGCAGCCTATCGTGGGCTTAATCACTGAATGGAAGACGGCCGATGGCAAACTGGAAACTCGTTCAGAGGATTCCGATTTGGGCGGGACCATGCGTTTGGGCGCGCAAAGTTGCCCCATTGAGCCAAACACATTAGCCGCCCAGATTTATGGGGCGCAGGTAAACGAGCGTCATCGTCACCGTTATGAAGTCAATAACCATTATGTAGATCAACTGAAAGCCGCTGGCTTGATTATTTCTGCACGCACTCCAAGTGAGCAGTTGTGCGAGATGATTGAATTACCGCAATCAGAACATCCATGGTTTTTGGCATGTCAGTTCCACCCAGAATTTACTTCCAATCCACGTACCGGCCACCCGCTGTTCAAGTCCTATATCCAAGCTGCCCTGCAGTACAAAGGGGAGAAATAATGAAGCTATGTGGTTTTGAGGTAGGTCTCGAACAGCCTATTTTTCTGATTGCCGGTCCTTGTGTGATTGAGTCACAACAAATGGCCTTGGATACTGCGGGTGAACTAAAAGAGTTATGCCAACAATTGGGCATCCCGTTTATTTACAAGTCCTCCTATGACAAAGCCAATCGTAGCTCGAATAAGACTTTCCGTGGCTTTGGTCTAGATCAAGGTCTCAAGATTCTGTCTGAAGTACAAAAGCAAATTGGCGTGCCGGTTTTAACCGACGTGCATACAGAGGAGCAGGTGAGTGAGGTGGCGAGTGTGGTCGATGTTTTACAGACGCCCGCCTTCTTGTGTCGCCAAACCGACTTTATTACTGCCGTCGCGACTTGTGGCAAACCAGTGAATATCAAAAAAGGTCAATTTCTCGCCCCGCATGATATGAAACAAGTGGTACAAAAAGCCAAAGACGCCAACGGTGGTCAAGACACTATTATGGTTTGTGAGCGAGGCGTATCATTTGGTTACAACACCTTGGTATCGGATATGCGTAGCCTTGCCATTATGCGCGAGACACAATGCCCGGTGGTGTTCGATGCGACACACTCTGTGCAGCAACCGGGCGGCCAAGGCGATAAGAGCGGTGGTCAACGCGAGTTTGTGCCAGTGCTGGCAAGGGCGGCGGTGGCATCTGGTGTGGCAGGTTTGTTTATGGAAACGCATCCAAATCCTGCTGAGGCCTTGTCGGATGGACCTAATGCTTGGCCTTTGCCCAAGATGAAAGCCTTGTTAGAGGTCTTAATTGAATTGGATCGTGTAGTAAAAAAAGCTGGATTTATCGAGCAGACTTTATAAATTTTTAGAACTAAATAGATAGTTGAGGAAACGAGATGAGTGCAATTGTTGACGTTATCGCCCGTGAGATTATGGACTCTCGTGGCAATCCCACGGTAGAGGCAGATGTCTTATTGGAGTCCGGTATTATTGGCCGTGCGGCTGTGCCCTCTGGCGCATCTACTGGTACCAAAGAGGCGGTCGAATTGCGCGATGGTGATGCACAACGCTATTTGGGTAAAGGGGTGTTGCAGGCGGTAGAAAATGTGAATACCGAAATTGCCGAAGCCGTGATAGGTTTGGATGTCGAGGAGCAAAGCTTTATCGACCAAACACTGATTGACTTGGATGGAACAGACAATAAAGCACGCTTGGGTGCCAATGCCATGCTGGCGGTTTCTATGGCCTGTGCCCGTGCCGCTGCAGATGAGTCTGGATTGCCCTTGTATCGTTATTTAGGGGGCTCTGGTTTTATGCAACTGCCCACACCTATGATGAATATTATTAATGGTGGTGCGCATGCTGAAAACAGTGTGGATATGCAGGAGTTTATGATTATTCCCGCAGGTCTGCCTACTTTCCGTGATGCCTTGCGTTGTGGTGCAGAAGTATTCCATCATTTGAAAAAAATCCTACACAAACAAGGCCTAGCCACGACAGTGGGCGATGAGGGTGGTTTTGCCCCTGACTTGCCATCCAATGAGGCGGCGATTCAATATATTTTGGATGCGATTGCGGCAGCCGGTTATGAGCCAGGTCGTGACGTTTTATTAGGTTTGGACTGCGCTAGTTCAGAGTTTTATAAAGACGGTAAATATCATCTTGAATCAGAAGGCTTGCAACTCAGCTCAGCCCAGTTCACTGACTATCTGGCGACTTGGGTAGATAAATATCCTATCATCAGTATTGAAGACGGGATGAGCGAGCATGACTGGGATGGTTGGAAATTGTTGACCGACCGTATGGGAAAAAATGTGCAGTTGGTCGGTGACGATTTGTTTGTGACCAATGCCAAAATTTTACGTGAAGGTATCGCCAAAGGCGTGGCTAACTCGGTATTGATTAAAGTTAACCAAATCGGCACGTTGACCGAGACCTTCCAAACCATTGAAACGGCCAAACGTGCGGGTTATACGTCTGTGATTTCTCACCGTTCTGGAGAAACAGAAGACACCACCATTGCCGATATCTCTGTCGCTACTAATGCCTTACAGATTAAGACCGGTTCTCTGTCTCGCTCTGAGCGTATTGCAAAATACAATCAATTATTGCGTATCGAGGAAGAATTGGGTGATGCAACTAGCTACGCAGGTATGTCAGCTTTTTATCACCTTAAAAAATAAGCAATGAAATCCCTGACCTTAATTTTTGTTGTCTTGATTGCCTTGCTGCAATATCCATTGTGGCTAGGTAAAGGCAGCTGGCTTAAGGTCTGGGAATTAAGCCATCAAATCGACGAGCAAAAAGGCTTTAATGACAAACTCAAGTTGCGTAATCAACAGCTAGACGAAGAGGTGCGCGATTTAAAACAAGGGGTGACGGCGATTGAAGAGCGCGCCCGAGTTGAGCTTGGGATGGTTAAACAGGATGAAGTGTTTTATCAAACAGTCGATCCGAGCCAATTAGGCCCAAGCCAAAAACCAGTGAACAGTGTGTCTAATCTCGTCAGTCAGTCCGAAGAAGAACCCAAAAAAGTTGTACCCCAGCGTAAAGCCAGCAAGCATTAAATCCAACTGATAGTCAGTTCTCTAAGGCAAACTGTAGGGAAGTGGCTTGAAATCAAGACGGTGATTTTGATAGACCACGGGTTTATCCTGTAAAGATTCAGCGCTAAGATTATCCAGTCTTATTTCCACTAATAAATCCGTTCCACCATTTATGCTGGGTGCGGCGTTTACCACCATGCCTATCGCGTCCTCGCTACCTGCGACAGTAATCACTTGCCCAGGCGGAATCTCTAATGCAGCATCAATATGGGCAATTTGCATGCGTCGTTTGACCGTGCCCAAGTAATGCGTGCGCGCCACAATTTCCTGACCGGTATAACAGCCTTTCTTAAAGCTAATGCCATTGAGAGCATCTAGATTGAGCATTTGTGGCACGAAGGCTTCTTGCGTTGCTTGGACAACTTGTGGGAGAGCCGCCTGAATATTCAACGCGTCCCAAGCGGGTTTGCCAACAGGGGTGAGCTTGCTCAGAAGCTTTTGCATTAATTCATCGCATTGGTTGATGGAAGTGAACAACAAAAACATAGGATGTTCGCTAGGCAAGCGCAATACAGTCGCTTGCTCAAAGGTATGCATGGTATGGGGTTGTTGCGGAACACCAGCGCCAAGTATGTCGCTTAATACGCCAGCCACTTGAGGACCGGCCAAACCAAAAATGGCGATCTCATCCCGCTTATCTTGAATTTGTACTTTCGCACGCAGTACATACATACGCAGACGTTTAATCAATGCATCCATCTGCTCATTAGGCGCCAGCAGATGGAAATGTCCTGCATGGGCGAAAGCCAAAAATAGCGCTAACATGCGTCCTTTAGGGGTGCAGTAACCAGCGTACTGAGTTTGCTTGCCATCGAGTGCGCGCATATCGTTGGTGAGTTGGCCTTGCAAGAAGTTGAGGCTATCTTCCCCTTCAATTTGCATCAATCCCAAATGGCTGAGATGCACCATCACATTGCCTTGCATCGCGGCTTGTAATTCTTGTTTGGGCTGGCCATAATGCATAAGCACATCGCCTTGGTAATGCGCGCCCAGCGCAATCAGACTTTGTGGTTGAAACACAATAACAACATCCTTTCTAATAATATGACAATCTCGCCATTACGACTAAGACCTTCGCGCTATCTAGCCGTTATTTTACTGCTCATTGGTTTAGGTGGGGTCATCTCTGTTTGGTTCCTGCCACTATTTTGGGGTGCGCAGAGTTTGCTTAGTTTGGGAATCATCGGGATTACATGGGATGCGATAGGCAAATATGCGTTACTAAAATCCCCTGATGCATGGCGAGGTTTGCGTTTAAATAGCCAACAACAAATTCTATTATTTAATCAGCATCATGAACGCGCCATCCGTCTGCATGCCGATAGTGTGGTCACTTTACATTTCGTCTTATTACGATTCCAGTTCATCCATTCGCCTAAGCCCAAATGGAGCTCATCTTGGCGACATCTGATCATATTGCCAGACGCCTGTGATGCCGATGTATTTCGTGAGTGGCGCGTATGGTTGTTATGGGGTATCGCGCAAGAACAGATCGTAATTGAGGATTAGCTTAAGCTAGGGGCGCTGGCTTTATTGCCTTTCAACAACTGACGTAATACCTGTTTGGGCAAATAAGAAAATACCACCAATAGACCAGCGAGGCTGGCGAGAACCCAACGCAAGGAGAACGGTGCAATATCTCTTTTTGCTGGAGGTTGTTTGCTCATGGCAGATAATACCGTTTGCAGACTATCTCCGCGTACATAGGTCGCATTCACCAGCTTGGCTAATTCTTTCATGTAAGGCTCTTGCAGGCGTGACATATAGCGGTCTCCATTGGAACTCGCTACGTTATTATCGCGAATCCCAATATTCGCCTCAGAAATTTGTGCAATACCAGGTTGCATGGCGAAGCTGTCATTGGCCCAATAACCTATCAATTGATTCTTATCATCGAGTTTGGGAATAGGGGAGCCTTTTTCACTGCCAACACCGACCAATAACCAGCCATTACCCCCTTGGAAATTACTCAAGTCACGCGTATTGAATGCATGTAGCTTGGGGGCTTCTTCACCATCGGTAAAAAAGACCACTTGGGCGGGCTCAGGAAAGGCACGCAAAGTCCTGGCAATCCCCAACATACTCTCACGCATACGGCTGTTGCCAGACCATGCCATACGCCAATCAAAGTGATTGATAGTATCTTGGATAGCGGCATAGTTACTACAGACTTCTATGGGTTGATAAAGCGCCGCCACGCTAACGCCCGCAAATAAACCGATACTGACCTTGGTGCCACATGGCAAATTGGCGGTGATGTCGTGCATGATGCGTTTGGTAAAGTCTAAACGCGATACAGTTTTATTGTCTAAAACGGCGTCTTTAACATTCATACTCTGCGAAATGTCCACCACAAACATATAGGTATAGATGTTATGCGGAAGTGGGATGGAGGGATTCAGCATCGCAGCAAAAAGCAATACGATGGCTGAGGACAGCATCGTGATGTCACGCCTGCCAGTGAGAATTTTAAATATGCGTCTAATCTTATTCAGCATCAAGGCAGTCCTACAGGAATATTGCCCATAATCAGCCCAGGAGAGTCAGACTCACCCACGCCTGGCGTAGGCGTTCCGGGAAGTACCATCAGCAAACGATCCAAATTGTGTTTTGTCCCCCAATGACTGTTATCCAGTCTGAGAGCTTGCTGATACATGGTTTTTGCCTGGCGCAACAAATACTCTGTCTCTTTACCGACCTCCATATTGGTGCCATTCAAGGCAATCCCGCGCAAGAAGTAGATATTGCCTATATTGTGTTGTATGGCTGCTTTTTGGCTTGGATTGGCTTTTTCTAATAAGTTGGTAAATAGCAAAGTGGCTTCTTTGAACTTTTCGCTTCTGGCCAGCCAATAAGCGGTGGCAAACTTTGCCTCGAAACTTTCGGTATCTGTCATAGGTGGTTTAGCCGACAATATGGCTTGATTGAACGCATTGATTTCCATAATACGCTTGACTTCATAAGCCGCTCCGGCTGCACTCAGCAAGGCGAGCAGAGAAAAAATCATAGTCCAATGTTTGCTGGTCAATAATTTAAACATAGGTAGTATCCTAGACTTTAAAGTTTGGCACTTTGCCAAGTTCTAATTTCAAAAAATTTAATCACCGTCAGCATCACCACCATTAGGCTCGCTAGGGCTAAAAACCAATTGGTAAAATCATGTCCAGCAATAGTCTCTTGATAGCGGATAGGTTTTTTTTCTTTTTGATTAATATCTGCAATCGCACTGGCGAGTGACTTAGGGTCATCAGCTTCATACGCTTGAAAAGGCGTACGTAGTTTCTTAAAGAACATATTCAACTCGATCTGTGGCGGCAGTGGGCCGTCTTCAGGCGGAACATAATTAGCGTCAAAAATACTCAAGCCCCCAGGTTGGCGTAAGACAATCCAGTAAAGACTAATCTTGTAGCGCTCTAGCCACTCACGAATTTTCTCTTGTGTATTGGCGTCGATACGGCCTGCACCATCGGATAACAATATCATCACGCGTGATCCCGAGTCGGGTAAGTTGGCGAATAACTCTGTGGCGCTGGTCATGCCGCTGCCAATATTGGTTTGAAAAAGCGCATTACCAGCTGTGGCTTTAACCGCCGCTAATACTGCCTCACGATTTTCTGTTAGAGGCAGTACATACATGGCGGAGTTACTAAAGGTAATCACCCCAAACATGTCATTTTTGCGTGATTCAATAAAGCCAGAAATCAAACGGCTTGCCGCGGCAGACTTGGTTTCTCCCACTTTGCCATTGCCCGTATCGCCGCCAGAAAATGGGTCATCCATACTGGCACTTCGATCAAGAACGAGCGCAATTTGCGCACCAACGCCGATACGCTGGACTTTTTGCTCTAGGCTGTGAGGCCCAGCTAAGGCGATGACAATAAATGCTATAGACAAGCTCGCCAAAATTTTTAGCAGCCAAGCAATCAGGTTAGACCAACGGTCGCGTGGCAATAAATCTGACCATGAATAGGTTTGGCTCTGACTTCGATTCAACCAAATGGGGATAGCGGCTAGTGGCAATAACCAAAGCACCCAAGCATTTGTAAAGTAGGCAAAAAAACTCAGCATACTGACTTACCTAATCGCTTTCAGGCCACGCTCACAGTCACGGCAACGACGGCAAAAGAGTTTTAACCAAGCAAGGGTTTCAGTCGCGTCCAACTGGTTTAATTTATTTTCATAAAACACAGCTCGGGACAATTGAAAGAACTGCTTTATTTCTGCATCGATATTTTTCAAAGCAGGCTGTTGTTGATAAAGCTGTTCGATATTGTCACTAAAGATGCTGGTTTTGCCTGCGATATGCATGGCTTGATGGAGATGCGTTAGGGCAACAGAAATATTGGCTGTTTCTGGCTTAAGTTTGCGCAGACGACGATAAGTTTTTGCAAAAGGCTTGCCCATATTAGGCAGCCAAGCACGATTGCCGAGTATATAAACCAGTGCAAGCAAGCTAATACCCAATACCACCAAGCATGCGACTAATTTTTGTTTTTCTGGATAGGGTTGGATAAGGAATGGTGGTCTGTAGGTACTCATGTCCTGTTCAATTTTTACCGCACCAAATACCGCTAAAGGTGAAACGCGGAATCCCCAGCTAGGGACTCGGATTTGCACGATGTCATCTTTTTTGGCGCCTTGGAACTTGAGGATTTCAGCAGGTAGAAAGGCCATCTTGGCTGTCGCGTCATTGGTAAATACC
This sequence comes from Methylophilaceae bacterium, assembly GCA_009926205.1. Lineage (GTDB taxonomy): Bacteria > Pseudomonadota > Gammaproteobacteria > Burkholderiales > Methylophilaceae > RFPI01. Next base: position 7,216 of record RFPI01000025.1, on the reverse strand, counting down.
TGATACTCCAAGTCCAAGGTATATTCTGTGTGATCTTTAAACTGTTTTTTGCCATGCTGAATTTGGCGCAATTCTATGCCTATGATTTGACCGCGATAGCGTCTCTCATACCCAACGATGGGCAAGGTGGTTTCAATTAATTGATAGGGTTTTTTAACGCTAAGTTGCACATGGCGTGACAATTTATCCCCAACGGTATAACCCACATCGCGTTCAGGCTCAGTGGTTTTGAGGGTGTACATGGCTTCGGGCATATCGGGTGAGGGTGGGTCATTGGCCCAAACATTTCCCACCAATGCGATATTGAGGGTCACTAAGAAAAATAAACGTAATAGAGTCATTGCCTTAAGCCGCAGAAAATTGATAAAAGTATTCACTCATAAGATTACAGTCGAATGTACCTTCGACATAAAATGGGGGCATATCGTAGCGTAAAAATAAATCATTCAGCTCTTTTCTACGCTGCTCAAATTTCGCCACAATCTGATCGCGCAGTTCTTTGCGCAACAATACAATGCGTTGGTCACCGCTCTCAGCATCCTGCACATTGATAATGCCAAATTCAGGCAGATTGCGATATTCATCCGCATCCCATAACACGACCGGAACGATGTGATGATGCAGCATTTGAAGCAGGGCATCCTCCAAAGCATCGATGGGCATATGAAAGTCTGAAATCAGAAAAATTAACGAGCGCTCACGCGGTAAATGCCGGAATGTTTGGCTCAAACCCATGCCGCCAACTTTTGGGGGCTGGTATGTACTTAATCCTTGCAATAAATCCAATGCCATTTGCGGTCTTAGCGAGCTGGGGCTGAGATACTCATCGCGCACCTGGTCGTCAAAGGCAATAAAGCCAAAAGGATCGCTATTGCTGGTAGCGGATACTGCAATCGATTGTGCAATATCCGTCATTAATTGAATTTTGCTCTTGCCTTGACCAAATCCCATAGAGCCAGAAATATCGCCAATTGCAAAGACGGGAGTAGCCCCTTTTTGGTTATAAATTCTGACGTAAATCTGCTCTAGCGGATCTTTGATAGTTTGTCTGATATCGATACGGCGAGGGTCTGGGTATGACAATAAATTGGTTAATCCACGAAATTCCATGCCCATGCCGCGCTGTATGCTCGCGTGACGACCAGTATGGTAGCCGCGCGAACGCCAAGCAAGGTGATAGCTAAATTGCGGAATATCGTAATGCATCTGAATTAAGGTGCTGAAACTGCTTGTACGATAGCCTGTAATAGCTGTCTAGAAATCTCTGTGCGACGCATTTCGTAAACAGGGCTAAATACCAAACGGTGCGCAACAGTGGCATGAAGCACTGCGTGAATATCCTCAGGCGTCACCGCGTCTCTGTCGTTTAGCCAAGCGTTGACGCGTGCCGCACGTAACATCATGCTCATGCCGCGTGGACTTGCGCCTGACAAAACTAGGCGATTGATATCGACCCCAGGAATCTTGATGCCAAATTCAGCCGGCGATTTAGTCGCTTGCCATATTTTCAGAGCGTATTTACGTAGGGTTGGACTGGCCTCAACACTGCTTTGAATCTGGTAAGCAATATCATTTAATTCATTAAACTGCACAATATCTGGGGTCAGTTGCTCAATCAGTGCGTCCACATTATGGAAACGGGTATCAAACACCAAGGACTCCATAATGCCCTCGTCCTGAGGAATGACGATAGGGATTTCCATCATAAAACGATCGCGAGCAGCGGATGGAATCTCGAACGTTTCTTCTTTTTCCACTTGGTTACGGTCAGCAAATACCAACATATGAGGGAAGTGGAATTCTTTATTAAAGGCAGATAATGTCCGCTCAGCCATGACACGCAGTAACAGCGAGTGCACTTGTGGTCTGGCACGGTTAATTTCATTAAAGAAGAAAATGGATAAATCTTCACCTGACATCAGTAATGGGCCAGGGGTAACGTGCGGCTTACCGTCCTCTCCAAGGTAGGTGTGGTAAATCAAATCGTTGGGCATCAAATCAATGGTGCCTTCAATACGTTGATAGCCACCACCAATACAGCGTGTGAAGGCGCGTAGTAAAGTGGTTTTACCTACCCCTACGTCCCCTTCCAGTAACACGTGTCCGCGAGAAAAAATAGCGATAGTAATCAGGCGGATAGCATCATGCTGACCGACGACTACTTTATTAACTTCTTGTTCGAGATTATGTGCGTGACTGCGCCAATCTTGTAATTGCTTCTTGCTCATGAATGATCCTGTGCCCGATAGATGAGTGAAAAAAGGTGAATGCTGGATAGTAAACATAAACCTCTCGAGTGTAAACAGACCTGTTCACACCACAGGAAAGTTTCATGGAATTACACAAATAATTTTAATAAACACTTTCGCACAGGCCTTTTTCCAGCGAAAATAGCGGATGTTTTTGTAACTGGAAAATTACATGCAAAATAAAAACAGCTATACCTACGAGGAGTTGTTAGCTTGTGGTAGGGGAGAGATGTTTGGGCCGGGAAATGCGCAGTTGCCATTACCACCCATGTTGATGTTTGATCGTATTGTGAGTATCACCGAGGATGGTGGCAAATATGGCCAAGGCGAGATTATTGCAGAGCTCGATATCAAGCCAGACTTGTGGTTTTTCCAATGCCACTTTGAGGGTGACCCAGTGATGCCTGGTTGTTTAGGTTTGGACGCCATGTGGCAATTGGTCGGTTTTTACCTCGGTTGGAAAGGCGGTCCTGGAAAAGGACGTGCGTTGGGTGCAGGCGAGGTTAAGTTTAGCGGGCAAGTATTGCCCAAGGGCAAAAAGGTGACTTATATCATCGATTTAAAACGCGTGATTATGCGTAAATTGGTGATGGGTATTGCCGATGCGCGTATGGAATTAGATGGTAAAGAAATTTATGTGGCCAATGATTTGCGTGTTGGATTGTTTACCAGCACTGATAATTTTTAATGACACGGTAATCGCTACTAAAGGGAGAGCGGGATGCGTCGCGTAGTTGTCACTGGGATGGGAATTGTTTCCAGTCTAGGAAATAACCAACAAGAAGTTAAGCAGAGCTTGTATGAGGGTCGTTCTGGCATCACTTTCCAGCCAGAGTATGCTGAGCGTGGTTTACGCTCTCATGTGGCTGGCTCTATCAAAAATTTAGATCTCGAAGCCCTAATCGACAGAAAATTATTCCGTTTTATGGCCAAAGGCCATGCCTATGCTTGGCTGGCCATGCAAGAAGCGATTAGTGATGCTGGCTTGCCTGAACATCTAGTTTCCAATGTTCGCACTGGCCTGATTGTAGGTGCTGGTGGAACCTCCACTGAAAGTATGCTGGAAGCGACCAACACCTTGGCAGAAAAAGGCGTGCGTCGTGTAGGGCCTTATATGGTGACCAAGACCATGTCTAGCGGTATTGCTGCTTGCTTAGCAACCGGTGCGCAAATTAAAGGTGTGAATTACGGCATTAGTTCTGCGTGTTCCACCAGTGCTCATTGTATTGGTGCGGGGGTAGAGCAAATCCAATTAGGTAAACAGGATATTATCTTTGCAGGCGGTGGCGAGGAAGAACATTGGACGATGTCTTTCTTGTTCGATGCCATGGGCGCATTGTCCAGCAAATACAATGACACCCCCGAGCGCGCATCCAGAACCTACGATGCCGATCGTGATGGATTTGTGATTTCTGGTGGTGGCGGTATTTTGGTGCTGGAAGAGTATGAACATGCCAAAGCACGTGGCGCCAAAATCTATGCTGAGGTAGTGGGATATGGCGCTACTTCTGATGGTTACGATATGGTTGCGCCAAGCGGTGAGGGCGCAGAACGTTGTATGCGTCTGGCTATGCAAGGTATCGATAAGGTTGACTATATCAATACGCATGGCACCAGCACACCTGTCGGAGATGTCAAAGAATTAGAAGCCATACGCGCAGTATTTGGTAATAGCCATGTTGCTATCGCTTCGACCAAGTCATTGTCAGGTCACGCGCTTGGTGCGGCTGGGGTCAATGAGGCGATTTATACCTTGATTATGATGCAGAATAACTTTATTGCCGCGTCTGCCAATATTGATAACCTTGATCCAGCGGCAGAGGGATTGAATATCGTGCGTCAACGCGTGGACAATGTGAAAATCGAAACCGCTTTGTCTAACAGTTTTGGCTTTGGCGGTACCAATGCTACGCTGACCTTGTCGACCAAGAATCTATAATGGTCGTGTTAATTTAGCGTAGAAAATCGCACTAAAGAAAAATGCTAGGCTGAGTACAATCTCGGCTTGTGCCAGTCTGGCAGATAAGCCCGCATCAGAAAACCCGCGTACGACGCCCTCAGTAAAATAGATCAATATCATCATGCTAGACCACTGATAGGTATAGCGCTTGCCGCGCAATATGCCGAACAGGGGAAACATCAACGGTAGCGTTTTAAGCACGAGATTAGAACCACCTTGGCGTAATGGTGCCAGCCAAGCTTCCCAAAATAAACATAGAAAAATCAAGCCAATCAGACTGGCACTGGCTATCAATCTTAATGTATGGATTTTATTTTCTGACATATTGTCCGCGCATCTTTAAGCCAGTTTGAGCGCGGTTTCGGCTAAACGTTTACCCAAGGCAAGACATAGTTGACGCTCGTCATCACTCAGCGGTTGATCGTCCATCGCGCCACCGATATGGCTTGCACCATAGGGCGTTCCACCTGATTGAGTGGTGGATAAAGCAGGCTCGGAATAGGGCAGTCCCACGATGGTCATGCCATGATGCAGCAAAGGCAGCATCATGGTCAGCAAAGTGGTTTCATTGCCGCCATGTAAAGATCCAGAGGAGGTAAATACCGCAGCTGGCTTTCCTATCAATGCCCCTTTTAGCCAAAGAGGTGTGGTGCTATCGATAAAATATTTGAGGGCTGCCGCCATATTGCCGTAGCGGGTTGGGCTGCCTAGTGCCAACCCTATACATTGCTCTAAATCGGCAAGTTCAGCATAAGGTGCCCCTTGCTCGGGAATCTCTGGCTCCGTCGCTTCGCAATTGGCAGAAATATTCGGCACAGTGCGGATTCTCGCCTTGACGCCAGAAACGCTATCTATGCCACGGGCAATCACCTGTGCCATTTCGCGCACCGCACCACCGCGAGAATAATAAAGAACCAATATTTCCTGCATGCTGAGTTCTATTCCAATCGACGCACTAAATATGCTTAACCAAGTCCGCCGCTTTGCCGGTGTAGCTAGCTGGGGTCATCGCGAGTAAGGCTTGTTTGGCATGCTCGGGGATATTCAATGAGCTAATCAACTCATGTAAAGCGGCTTTGCTAATCGCCTTGCCGCGAGTGAATTCTTTGAGTGTGTCATATGGGTTGTCATAGCCATAACGACGCATCACGGTTTGGATCGGTTCGGCTAGCACTTCCCAGCTATTGTCTAAGTCTTCATGCAGTCTGGCTGGGTTCACTTCTAATTTATTTAAGCCACGCAAACAAGCGTCATAGCCCAAGATACAGTAGCCCAAAGCGACACCCATATTGCGTAACACGGTAGAGTCAGTCAGGTCGCGTTGCCAACGAGAGATAGGTAGTTTTTCGGCCAAGTGACCCAAAATCGCATTTGCCAAGCCCAAGTTACCTTCAGAATTTTCAAAATCAATCGGGTTGACCTTATGTGGCATTGTCGATGAGCCGACTTCCCCCGCTTTGAGTTTTTGTTTGAAGTAGCCCACGGAAATGTAAGCCCAAATATCTCTATCCAAGTCGATCAAAATGGTATTGATACGTGCCAAGTTTTGATAAAGCTCGGCCATATAATCATGTGGTTCGATTTGTATGGTCATCGGGTTATAGCTAATACCCAAACTTTCCACAAATCGTTGAGCAAATGCTTCCCAATCAATCTCAGGATAGGCGCTCATATGCGCATTAAAGTTACCCACCGCGCCGTTAATCTTGCCAAGGATTTCATTGTTGATCAGCTGTTTTTGTTGACGTTTGAGGCGGTACACCACATTCGCAATTTCTTTACCAGTGGTGGTGGGAGTCGCAGTCTGTCCATGGGTGCGTGACAACATTGATTGATTAGCCAAGGCTTTGGCCATATCGCTTAACTTGTCTATGAGTTGTTGTAACATCGGCAACACCACGTTTTGACGCGCGTCACGCAGCATCAATGCGTGAGACAAATTATTAATGTCCTCACTGGTGCAAGCAAAGTGGATAAATTCCACCGCTTTTTTCACTTCGGGGTTGCTAGAAAATTTATCTTTTAGCCAATATTCCAAGGCCTTTACGTCATGATTAGTGGTTGCCTCAATCGCTTTTACCTGGGCCGCATCTTGCTCGCTGAATTGTGCAATCGCTGCATCTAACTGCTGCACTGTATTGGCGCTAAAAGGCGCTACTTCAGTGATTTTTTCTTCCGCTGCCAATGCTTTCAGCCAAGCCAATTCAACCAAAGCACGATATTTAATCAGTGCGGATTCGCTGAAATAGGGACGCAATGCATCAACTTTGCTTTGATAACGACCATCCAAGGGGGAAAGCGCATTAAGTGGCGTAAGTTCCATAACAACCTTTGTAGCAATTGAATAACAAGCTAAATTTTACCATTGATGAGGCTTGCAAGGCGTCGGAATTTTTAAGCGCCTATTGAGTCATATGCTGTAATTGGTTAAATTGTAGCAATGATGAAACGACAGCCCTTGAATTTTCATGCATGCATATTGATGAGCACCTTACTGGTGTTCGCTTTCAGTGCGCACGCCGATGATGCCCCCGCGGCATCTTCCACCATTCAAGCCAGTTCCCCTTCGGTCAGCGATAATATGAAAGCCATGGATCAGGATCATGATGGCATTATCACCACCGAAGAAATCAGCCATTATTTACAATCTCAGCGTGGACGAGGTTATAAGCAAGGCGTTTTGGATGAGCTAGAACGCGTCGCCAATAGCCGCAGCTGTGGCTCGCCATTCTCACGCTCCGTTTACTAATCCTGTTTTAATTCCTGACTTAATTTTCTTTTGGCATGGCATTTGCATGTTTTTCCATGGTTTTTGCTGTCATCGCATTTAAATCATGGTGAGGCGAGCGGTATAATGCTTGCCTTCTTTAGTTAAAGTTTTTGTCGTCAGGAAATCTATGTTAAGCGCATACCACACCCACATCACCGAGCGCGCAGCGCAGGGCTTGCCGCCTTTACCGCTGAATGCGGAGCAAAGCGCAGCCCTCGTTGAGCTGCTCAAGTCCCC
>RFPI01000024.1 GCA_009926205.1 Methylophilaceae bacterium | reverse complement strand
AGGCAGCCTAGGCTGCCTTTTTTACTATTGAGTGATTACACCTCAAATTGTGGACGTTTTGCATCCGGCCAATCCAAGTGGAAGAACTGACCACGAGGGGCATCCAAACGCTCATAAGTATGCGCACCAAAATAGTCACGTTGTGCTTGCAACAAGTTGGCTGGCAATACAGCACTGCGATAGCCGTCGTAGTATGCCAAGGCTGCACAGAAACCTTGCGCAGGGATACCATTGGACACCGCCAAGGCAATCACCTTACGCCAGCCTGCTTGGCCTTCACTTAATGCATTAGTGAAGTATGGGTCCAACATCAGGTTCTTCAAACGAGAATTGCTTAAATAAGCATCGGTAATCTTTTGCAAGAAGCGTGCGCGAATAATACAACCGCCGCGCCAGATTTGTGCAATCTCACCAAAATTCAATTTCCAGTTGTATGCCACTTGCGCTTTATCAATCAGTTGGAAACCTTGTGCATACGCGCAAATCTTGGAGCAATACAAGGCATTGCGTATCGCTTCGATAATTTCCTTTTTGTCTTTTTCAACGGTAACCACTGGACCTTTAAGAATCTTGCTGGCCTCAACGCGCTCTTCCTTCAAGCTAGACAAAGCACGCGCATATACCGCTGCTGCAATCGCGTTGGCTGGGGAGCCAAGCTCTAAAGCATTCGCCGCTGTCCATTGGCCTGTACCTTTTTGACCTGCAGCGTCCATAATTTTGTCGACCAAGAAGCCTTGGCTCACTGGATCTTGCTGTTGCAGAATATCGCCGGTAATTTGAATCAAGAAACTGGACAGTTCGCCCTTGTTCCACTCTTCGAATACTTTACCAATTTCACCCGCAGTCATGCCTAACAAGTTTTTCATCAACCAATAGGCTTCGCAGATCAATTGCATATCGATGTACTCGATACCGTTGTGTACCATTTTGACATAGTGGCCGGCGCCATCAGGACCAATGTATTCGGCACAAGAGAAACCACCTTGTACAGGCTTGCCTGGCTTGGCGCCTTCTAATGGTTCACCCGTTTTTGGATCTACTTTGGCAGCGATATCACGCCAGATTGGTTCAAGACTTGCCCATGCACGGCGTGTACCAGAAGGCATCAAGCTAGGACCGAAACGTGCACCAGTCTCACCACCAGAAACACCAGAACCGATAAATTCTATGCCTTTGGCTGCTAATTCTTTTTCACGGCGGATGGTGTCTGTCCACAAGGCGTTACCACCGTCAATAATAATGTCGCCTTGCTCCAAGAATGGTAGCAATGCATTAATCGTCACGTCTGTCGCACTTCCTGCTTTCACCAGCAAGACAATTTTGCGTGGACGCTTGATACTCAACACGAAAGAGGCCAAATCTGCATGGCCAATCACATTCTCGTGTGAGGGTTCATTGTCTTTACAGTATTCAATAAAATTCACCATCTTTTTAGGATCGCGGTTGTACACGGAGATGGTATAGCCATGATCGGCAATATTTAGGGCCAAATTCTGCCCCATCACAGCGAGGCCAACTAGGCCAATATCAGCATTTTTGGGTGTCATTTTCTTCTCTTTTGGAGTTGATTAACGAAAAGGGGGATGCTCAGATTTTTAGAGCGCGGCTATTATAAATCCATTTGACCCCTACTCATCAGGCTAGACCAAGAATTTTCTAATTTTTTTGTGACAACTTGTTTTCAACCACAAAAAAACATCGAAAAAGACCATCTTGAGGGGATTATCAAATCGATTTGAAATGCATGGCGGTATAATCATTACAGTTTTTTACCGCATTGTTTTAGCCATACACCCAAGGGAATCTATGCAATTTGCTGCCGCGCTGATTTTTTTACTCGCGCTTATACATACATTTAGCACTAAGTATTTTGAGCATTTGGCCCATCAATTGCCACGCTATCGTCATATCCTGCATTTGTTTGGTGAAGTCGAACTGGTGTTTGGTCTATGGTCTATCGTATTGCTACTGGTGATGGGCTATTGGCAAGGCGCTTCTGTCGCATTAAATTACCTCGAGACTAGACATTACACCGAGCCCGCTTTTGTATTTGTCATCATGGTGGTAGCCGCATCGAGACCAGTGATTTTCTTTGTACAACGCAGCTTACATATGCTGTCGAGACGCACTGGCGCTCAGGCGAGGCTGACTGAGATTTGGCTCTCATTAGCGCTGGTGCCCTTATTAGGCTCATTGATTACGGAACCTGCCGCCATGACGATTGCCGCCATGATGTTATTGCGTAGCGTATTCATGCAACGCATTCCCGAAACTTATAAATACGCTACGCTGGCAGTGTTGTTGGTGAATATTTCCATAGGGGGTGTACTCACCTCTTACGCCGCACCGCCCGTACTCATGGTCGCGAATGTTTGGCAATGGGATAGCATGTATATGTTTTTACATTTCGGCGATCGTGCCGCACTGGCTGTGCTGATTAATGCCAGCTTGCTGACTTGGCTATTGCGCAAACAATCTATATTGATGCAAAGCGCACCCGAGAGCATGGATATGCGTCCTGTCCCACTGGCAATCAGTTTGGTACATATTGCTTTCTTGGTCGGCATCGTGATGTTCTCTCACCATGCCAGCGTATTTATTGCGCTGTTCTTAATCTTTTTGGGGTTTACGCAAGCATTTGCCGGATATCAGAATCGACTGATTTTGCGTGAGGCCATGCTGGTTGCTTTATTTCTTGCTGGGCTGGTTATTTTGGGTGGTCAGCAACAATGGTGGTTGCAACCGATTGTGGAATCTTTACAACCCAAGCAACTATTCTTCTCCACCGCTGCCTTAACTGCGGTGACTGATAATGCAGCACTGACTTACTTAGGTTCATTAATCTCCAATATTAGCCAAGAGGCTAAATATGCGCTTCTTGCTGGTGCAGTTGCGGGCGGTGGTTTAACGGTCATTGCGAATGCCCCTAATCCGGCAGGTGTTGCTATATTACGCAAAGGCTTTACCGATGAAGCCATCAGTGCATTACAACTCTTGTTAGTCGCACTAATTCCCACTGCGGTGGCCGTTGTTTGCTTTCTGTTATGAAAGAAATGCTATGAGTAAAATCGTTTTGAGCGCTTATGCTGTCATGGCAGCGATGCTGCTAATCGTGCTAAATATGCGCATGGTGCCGGCGCTGTTAATTGGCTTGCTGATTTTTTTGTTAGCGCAGAAATTATGCTTGCAGCTCAAACGCTTTTTGCCTGAAACGCCCAGCCGTTATTTGTCAGTAGTATTCATTGCCTTAATCATAACCCTGGGGATTTATGTGGTTGGTCATAGTTTTTCTAGCCTGATTGGTGATCCAGAAAACCTGCATGGTTTGATGCAAATGTTGCAGAAAACTGTGGGCGACCTAAAAGCAGACCTTCCTCCCGAGCTTATTCAATACATCCCTAAGGATTGGCTAGATCAGTCAGGCTCGATGGGAGAATTATTTAAAGAACACGCCGCTGAGCTTAGTATTGCGGGCAAAAAAGGGGCGCACACTTTGGTGCAAATCTTACTCAGTATCGCCATCGCATTTATTTTGAGCTTGCATAGTTTCAATCCCATCTCGCAGAGCAAACCTCTGGCGAAAGCGCTCCGTGAACGTTTTATGTTTTTGGGGCAAGCATTCCAAGACATTGTATTTGCCCAAGTAAAAATTTCAGCGGTTAATACTGCGTTAACCGCTATTTTCTTATTGTTTGTTTTGCCAAGCAGTGGTCATCCGCTTCCTTATGACAAAATTTTAGTGTTACTCACCTTCGTCACTGGCTTATTGCCAGTCATTGGTAATTTAATGTCAAACACCGTTATTACCATTATCGCTGCAAGTATTTCTCTCAAAGTCGCGCTGGCATGCTTGGTGTTTTTGGTAGTGATCCACAAATTGGAGTATTTCGTGAATGCCAAAATCATAGGCCACAAAATCAACGCTGCCGCATGGGAAATTTTGTTGGCATTACTAGTGATGGAAGCGTTGTTCGGCATCAACGGACTTTTATTAGCCCCTATCCTCTATGCCTACATCAAAGCAGAGCTGAAGGCCCATCAATTGATTTAATTACTGAACCAAAAAAAAGGCCGCAACTGCGGCCTTTTTAATTGATGGGATACTTAACCTAATAATACCTTGGCTTTTAGCAACGTACTCCAAACGCCATAGGCAATTGGAATCAATACTGCCAACCATGCCAAATAGGTCATCATGCCGCGTTGCGATGCATCAGAAGAAACAGATTTAGCACTCGCCAGCGGTTTTTCATGGGCTAATTTTTTCTCCGCTGCCAATTCTGCATCGCTCATAAAATAGTGATCCGCGACTGGCTTAACTAACAAGTTAGCAATAAAACCCATCAACAATATTCCTGCGAGCACATAGAAAATGGGATGGTAAATCTCCCCAAAAGGCACTTTCTCTTCCATACGAATATCATGCATGTAATTCACAATCACTGGCCCCAGAATCCCCGCTGTTGACCAAGCGGTCAACAGTCTGCCATGTATCGCACCGACAAATTGGGTACCAAACATGTCTGCCAAATAAGCCGGAATAGTGGCAAAACCACCGCCATACATAGACACGATGACAAAAATTGCTAACAGGAATAAAGGCATGACCTTGGCGTGTGCCGCCCAAGCTGCCAGCAAGTACATGAGCACGCCCAAAGTAAAAAAGATAAAGTATGTTTGTTTACGGCCCAATTTATCTGAAGAACTCGCCCAAGCAATACGTCCAAAAATATTCAATAAAGAAATCAGACCAACAAACGCTGCCGCAACTTCGGCTGCTTTCATCGTCATACTTTCATCGGCTTTAATTTGTGAATAATCCACCTCTGGCTGATTAAATAAAGCACCACCAAAAGTTTCTTGTAACATAGGAGCAGCTGCGCCGATGATACCTATACTCGCGGAAACGTTCATACATAGCACTAGCCATAACAACCAAAACTGAGGCGTTTTATGGGCCATTTTCAGGTGCACATGGCGCGTAGCAATCATGCCTTTGGTTTCTTTAGGTGGTGGCGGCTGCCAGCCTTCAGGTTGCCATCCAGAAGGAGGTACGCGATAGCCCAGAGAGCCACTCAACATAAATACAGCATACACCGCAGCAAGCACCACAAAGGTCTGCCATACCCCCGTGCCACCGGCCACAGAAAAATGTTCCATTAACTTAGTAGCAATCGGTGAGCCAACTAAAGCACCACCACCGAAGCCCATGATGGCCAAGCCTGTCGCCATACCTCGTTTATCCGGGAACCACTTAATCAAGGTCGATACTGGCGAAATATAGCCTAGGCCCAAGCCTACCCCCCCTATCACGCCTGAGCCTAGCCACATCATCCATAGTTGATGTTGGTGTATACCAAACGCGGTTAACAATAAGCCCCCCACCCAACAGATGGTCGCCACTACGCCCGCTTTTCTCGGACCAGCACGCTCAAGCCAGCCACCCCATAAAGCTGCAGAACAGCCCAGCAAAACAAAAAACAAGGTATACATCCAACCCAAATCAAATTGCGTCCAGTTACAATCGGTAGCAAATAAAGCGCGGCCTGTGCCCTCAAGCTTCTCGGCAAAAGTGATCGCGCCAGCCGCGCAGGCTGGCGCAGCTTGACCATCCACCATGACCTCTTTGGCTAGCGGTTTCCAAAATACGGAAAAGCCATAAGCCATCCCAATACAAAGATGCACTGCAAGTGCTGCGGGGGGAATCAACCAACGATTGTAGTTGGCAGACGCAATAATTCTCTCTTTAGATAAAAAAGATGCCATGTTTACCTCTCGATTCATTAGGAAGTTTCCAGTCTACTGCCGGAATTTAATGCTGAGTTTCAAGACCAATTAAGCTAAGGCCTGATGAAAAGCTCTGAAACTATAAAACGCAGCAAAAAAATTTACCAGTGTTTTTACCGAGTCAATCAAGGTCAATTAAAACAAGTGAGATGGGTAGCTTAGAAAACTACAGAGCAGGTTTGCGAGAGGGATTGTCTTTATTGGATTTCTTTTTGCTGGGCTGATCAACATCAGGTGTGGGCTCAACACGAACCGTCATTGTGCGTTGACGTTCCATGATTTTTGCCTGAAGCGCTTCAAGTTCATCCAGTGATAATTGGTTGTCGCCATTCAAATCGACATTATTGAAATGTCTGAGTAATTGAGGAATTCCATCTAAGGCTTCATCTCTTGAGATCATGCCATCGCCATCTCTATCAATTTGGGCAAAACGCTCTTGCAATCTCTTATGCATTAAACGTCTGCGCTCTTCAATTTGCACGTGAGCAGGATCCACTGTACGTGTGTACTCGTCCAAATCTCGACGTAGGCGAATGTTTTCATCTATGTTCACGCCACGGACATCAGGAATAATGATGCTTTTGTTATTGCTAGTTTCGTTGGATTTGTTGGATTCGTCTGGATTAGGCTGATATTCTTTTGATGGGGTGTCTCTTTGAGCGGCTTGGTTATGACTCACAAAAGTGAGGGCGAAGGTTCCAAGCATTAGGGCACAACATGCACGCATAAAGCCTGATCCCATAAACGTCAGCGTCCGGGAAACCATACCGCCTAAAATGGAAGAGTCGAAGTGCATCAATTAGGAATTTTAGGAAAATTGACAAAAGTTTAAGACCGATAGTTGTGGTCTTGGTTCATTGAGTTTGGTATTACAAAGCATGCGAATAGCCCCTCCAAAAACAAATTGTCTGCTAAAAAAGAATGAGAATGTTGCGCCAAGTTTGTAAAGTTATTGTTTCAGAAATCAGCGCATTTGTAACAAAATGTAAACAAATCCATCCTTTTTCCACGTAAATCGTATAATGCTCACTTTAGGTAACTCGCTTTAATAAAGGGCGTAGCAAGATGGCAACAGATCCAGCTCAACAACATGCAAAAATTCTTGTCGTGGATGATGACATCAGAATGCGTGAGCTATTACAACGTTATCTCACAGAACAGGGTTTTAGCATTAAAACAGCCGGCGATGCACGAGAAATGAATCAAGTGCTGGAGCATGAAATTATCGACTTATTGGTATTAGATTTGATGTTGCCTGGCGAAGATGGGCTGGCGATATGCCGAAGACTGCGTGCCAATGGCAATGCCATGCCAATCATCATGCTGACTGCCAGAGGAGATGAAGTAGATCGTATTATCGGACTGGAAATGGGCGCCGATGATTATCTCCCTAAACCTTTTAATCCACGCGAACTGCTGGCACGAATTAATGCCATTATGCGCCGTCAGGTTAAAACCCTTCCCTCTGCCCCAGGGGTATCCAACGCCACCTTTAAGTTTGGTGATTTCTTATTCGACTCAAACACCCGCAGCCTGAGCCGAAATGGCGAGACCATTACCATTACCAGTGGCGAATATGCACTGTTAAAAGTATTTATTGATCATCCACGCCAGCCACTATCGCGCGATCGCCTCATGCAACTTGCGCGTGGCCGTGAGTTAGATGTGTTTGACCGCAGTATAGACGTACAAGTGTCCCGCTTACGCAGATTGATAGAAGCTGACCCAAGCCACCCACGTTACTTGCAAACAATGTGGGGCTTTGGTTATGTGTTTGTCCCCGATGGTGAGCAAAAGTAAGTACCGCTTGGAAGTCATCAAGCACTTCCTCGTTGGCTTAGAAAATAAGCTAGTACCTCGCACGCTATTGGCGAGTGTGATGTTGCTGATTGCCATTCTTCTAACAGTGGGTCAATTCGCCGCCCTCAAATTATTTGACTATTTCGAACGAGAACCACGTGCCAATGCGGCTGCATTGCAAGCCATCACCATCGTCAATTTCACCAAAGCATCTCTCATGGCATCCCATGAAAACCGCCGCGTCGCCCTACTCTCTGAATTATCAGGTCGTGAGGGTGTACGGATTTATGCGGCTGACATTCTTGAAGAGATAGAACCACTTCCCGATGATCCCTTTATTCGAATGCTGGCGCAAAAAATTCGTAATGCCTTGGGCAGTGAAACGCTCGTTACCATCAATCACTTTGGTGTCTCTGGCTTATGGATTAGCTTTAGCATTAATCAAGACGATTACTGGGTAGTCATTCCGCGCCTGCAAGCCGAGCGGCATTTTCCATGGCAGTGGCTCAACTGGGGGGCGCTAGTCATCTTATTGTCTTTGGCTGGCGCATATTTAATTGCTGCACGTATTAATCGCCCGCTCAATCTTTTGGTGCGTGCAGCCAACCGTATTCGCGGTGGCGAGACACCAATACGTCTCCCGGAAGAAGGCGTAGACGAATTAAAAGCAGTGAGTCATACCTTTAACCAAATGACTGAATCTCTGGAAAGGCTAGACTCTGAGCGTACTTTGCTACTAGCTGGGGTCTCGCATGATTTGCGTACGCCTCTCACCCGTCTGCGCCTAGCCATCGAGATGTTGCCCGACGAATCATGTGCCGCACATAAGCAAGGCATGATTGAAGACGTCGGTGATATGGATAACATCATCAATCAATTCCTTGATTTCGTTCGCGGTGTAGAAGGCGAATCCTCACAAATGGTCGACATCAATCATTTGCTCGTTTCGGTATGTGACCGTCATCAACGCGCTGGCCGTCACTTGGATATACAGCTTGCCCCCAGCCACTTAATCCCTCTCAGACCTTTAGCCATGCAACGCCTGATCAGCAATCTAATCGACAATGCTTATGCATACGGCAATGGCCAAGTGGCGATTCGCTCAGTGCTAGAAGCATCGTCTATCGTCGTCAGCGTTCTAGACAATGGGCCAGGAATTCCAGAAAAGCAAAAGAGTCGTTTGCTTAGACCCTTTGAACGTTTGGATACCGCTCGCTCGAATACCAAGGGT
Source organism: Methylophilaceae bacterium (assembly GCA_009926205.1). Lineage (GTDB taxonomy): Bacteria > Pseudomonadota > Gammaproteobacteria > Burkholderiales > Methylophilaceae > RFPI01. Next base: position 13,008 of record RFPI01000024.1, on the reverse strand, counting down.
AGCGGTTTAGGTTTAGCGATTTGCGACCGTATCGCCAAGTTGCACAAAGGAAAACTAGAATTAATCAATCGCCCAGAAGGCGGGCTTGAGGTGAGACTCACATTGCCTATCAGCAGCAGCTAATTCAAGGCTTAAACCACGCCAACTTCTCGCGCAGCTTGACCACTTCTCCCACAATAATCAGACAAGGCGGCTTCAAGGCGGCAGCTTCAGCCGCTTGCGCCAAATTCGCTAAATCAGATGTCACCACTCGCTGCTTGAGTGTCGTGCCTTGTTGCACGATGGCGGCAGGATGATGAGCCGGCAGACCGTGCGCTATCAGTTGCGCGCAAATATGTCTCAGGCCAACCAAGCCCATGTAAATCACCACTGTTTGATTTGGTCTGCACAAAGTGGGCCAATCCAAATCGACTTGCTGTTGGCCATCCTGCATTTTTAGATGCCCTGTGGTAAACACACAAGTTTGCGCATAATCCCTATGCGTCAAGGGTATCCCGGCATAGCTCGCCACCCCATTCGCAGCGCTGATACCAGGGACCACTTGAAAAGCGACACCCTGCTCCATCAACCTTTCGATTTCTTCACCACCGCGCCCAAAGATAAAAGGATCCCCACCTTTCAGACGCAGTACACGTTTCCCTTGTTTGGCCAAATTCACCAATAATTGATTAATCTCGTCTTGTGGTAAGGTGTGTTGATCACGCTGCTTGCCCACAAAAATCATCTCAGCATCGCGGCGAACCAACTCCAACACCTCTTTACTCACCAACTTGTCATACACACACACGTCGCATTGCTGCATCAGCCGCAAAGCGCGGAAAGTCAGCAAGTCTGGATCGCCAGGGCCACCTCCTACCAGATATACTTCACCCGCCGGTAAGCGCTGTTGCTCTTGTGTCAGCGTTTGCTCGAGTAATTTTTCAGCTTGCTCGCGCTGGCCGCTCAAGACTAATTCAGCCACAGGCCCTTGCAAAATCTTTTCCCAAAACTCTCGTCTTTGCTGAACCCCCGCAAACGCTTGTTTAACGCGATCACGAAAACTGCGGGCAAACTCCGCCAACCCGCCATAGCTAGCAGGAATCATGGTTTCTAATTTGGCGCGGAGCTGCCTTGCCAGTACTGGCGCAGCACCATTACTCGATACCGCAATCACCAAAGGAGAGCGGTCAATAATGGCTGGCATAGTGAAAGTACATAAGGCTGGAGCGTCGACTACATTGACGAGTATGCCTAGCGATTTTGCATCATGAGAGATTTGCTCATTGAGCTGCTCATCATCGGTTGCCGCAACAACTACCATACAGCCTTGGATATCCTCTATCTGATAGGATTTTTGCTGCCAGGCAATCTCCCCTTGATTGACCATGTCCAACAGCTCGTGATGCAGGTCTGGAGAAATGACGCAAATATCCGCACCGGCTTTCAGCAACATCGTCACTTTGCGCACAGCGACCTCACCCCCACCAATGACACGGCAGGGTTGCTGATTGATTTTGAGAAATATCGGTAAAGTTTCCATGGGCGATATTGTAAACGCTAAAGCGCTTGTTCTCGCACATGAGTGATTTAGGATGATTCAAATAAGTGATTTGCCCAAACAGGTTGATCTCTGAACATAATATGCAAACCATCATTAAAACTAGCTAAATTGAACTGGAATTTTTGCGCACAGAGCTGTAACGCCTTGTTGCTAAATAGACTAATGTGTCCATTCCGAGGAGACGCATACCACCAAGTCAAGCGCTGATGCGGCAGAATATGTCCGTCCGAGACCAATGTGGAGAAAATAATCAAGCCATTTTCATTCAGCAAACTGCAAAGCTGATGCATGAGCACCTCCACATCAGGCACATGCTCAAACACCTCAAAAGCAGTGAGCAAGTCAAATTTGCCTAATTGCTGCATGGGGGTGTCTGTCAGATTAAAGGGATCATAAGAGACGGAATCCCAACCAGCTTGCTTTAATAAATCTGACAACATGCCATTGCCTCCGCCGTAATCGAGATGTTGAATTTCTTTGGGCAAATCTTTAAAAAGTTTGACCAGCCAATTGGCATTATGACTGGGTCTCTTTTCAATGTAATCTGGATCAATCGCGGCATAGTCTTGGTTATAAATCTTTTGACGAAATGTATCCAAAGACCAAGCGCACATTGTCGGCGCATAACAAAAACCACAGGCCTGACAATAAGCGTAATAAATAGGCTCGCCAGAGATTGGAAGATGAATGCCCATCGCTTCCGCACATGATTTATTTAGATCCACAACATCGTATAAATGGGCAGAAAAATTACAGATGGGGCAGTGCAAATGTGTGGTGGACATAGTTTTCCTAATGGTATTTTTAGAGATGTTTTATGTAGTTTTTATTCATCAATTAAAACATAAGCTGACTTTGAACTCCATACAAGGCGACGATAATATTGAGACAAAACCTGCGATAATGCTGACATGAAATTGATCTTGAATAACCCCCAAGTGAGCGCACTCATACTCGGCTCTCTTTGCGTGGCTTTGCGCCGTTTTATCTTTTTCCTATTCCCATCTTCGCTTTGGCAGGGCTGTTTTATCTATGGCAGCAGACGAGCTCTGCAGGTCAAGCCGCGAGATTAGGCTTTATCTTTGGACTGGGATTTTTTATCGCCGGTATCCATTGGATATATGTCAGTCTGCATGACGTGGGTGGCATGCCCTGGTGGATGGCTGGTATAGCCACCTTCGGGCTATGTGCTTTTTTGGCCTTGTTCCATGCCTTGGCTGGCTATCTGAGCAAACGTATGGGCCGAGTGTTATGCGCTGCCCCTATCCTATGGACGCTATTGGAATGGTTACGCGAATGGCTATTGACTGGTTTCCCATGGCTGAATGTGGGTTACAGCCAAGTGCCTTACAGCCCTTTGGCTAATTTTGCCCCGATTGTAGGGATTCTTGGTGTCACCTTTGCTGTGACTTTAACTGCCGCATGGATACTGCAGCACTCTCAGCACTGGACTAAATTACTGTTAATATGGACCTTGGCCACCGCATTGAGCTTGGTTAACTGGAGCAGCGCATCAGGGCCAGCTTTGCAGTTTGCTTTATTACAGGGCAATGTGCCACAGACCTTAAAATGGGATGCAGAAGTCGCACAACAAACCAGTGTGCAGTACTACCATATGATGCAAACCGCCATGACACAGCCACAAAAACCTGACGTCATTGTGCTGCCAGAAACTGCGCTACCGTATGCCATCAATAGCCAAGAGATAGGACAACACCCTGTCACCCGCGCTTTTAGCGAATACGCAAAATCAGAGCAAGTTAACTTGGTAGTAGGCGTGATAGAAGAAGAGCAACAGCAGTACTACAACAGCATGTTGGCTTTGGGTGCGGATGGGGGTTTACAGAGCTATCGCAAATCGCATCTCGTCCCTTTTGGCGAGTTTATCCCTTTTAAACAATGGTTAGATTGGCTCTATCGTGACTGGCTGCATATTCCCATGAGCGATCTGAGTCGTGGTCATCACATAGGCAATCTGACGCTGGCCGGACAACAAGTCGGCTTTAATATTTGTTATGAAGATGTATTTGGCAACGAGATCAGACGGCAATTGCCGCAAGCCAATATATTAGTGAACACTAGCAATGATGCTTGGTATGGACACTCTATTGCTGCCTATCAACACTTACAATTCTCTCAAGCGCGCGCACTAGAGTCTGCGCGCTGGATGTTACGCGCTACCAATACCGGCATCACGGCCGCCATCAACCAACATGGCCAGGTAGTGCAGGCACTGCCCGACTTTGTGCAGGATAGCCTGTATATCCGCGTTCCAAGCCTGATTGGCACTACACCCTATACGCTTGTCGGTAACTGGCTCATCTTGAGCTTGTTATGGCTTGCGCTTTTGCTTTTGTGGGCAGGCAAAAACAAGTAAAATTGCGCCTTTGACTTATATACTGGCGAGTCGTGATGCTGACTTTTCAACAAATCATTCTAAACCTGCAAGCCTATTGGGATAAGCAAGGCTGTACCTTGATGCAACCTTACGACATGGAAGTAGGTGCAGGCACCTCACATACCGCTACATTTTTGCGCGCCATCGGCCCAGAACCTTGGAAGGCCGCTTATGTGCAACCAAGTCGCCGTCCTAAAGATGGACGCTACGGTGAAAACCCAAATCGCTTACAGCATTACTATCAATTTCAAGTCGTGCTCAAACCTGCCCCTGAAAATATTCTTGAACTGTATCTAGGTTCTCTCGAGGCCTTGGGCTTTGATCTCAAACAAAACGATATTCGTTTTGTTGAGGATGACTGGGAGAATCCTACACTTGGGGCGTGGGGCTTAGGTTGGGAAGTTTGGTTAAATGGCATGGAAGTCACACAATTTACTTACTTCCAACAAGTCGGTGGCATTAATTGCAAACCCATTACCGGCGAAATTACCTATGGTCTAGAGCGCTTGGCTATGTATCTTCAAGGCGTCAATAATGTGTTCGATTTAGTGTATAGCGATGGCGTCAAATATGGCGACGTATTTCACCAAAACGAGGTGGAGCAATCCACCTATAACTTTGAGCACAGTGATGTGGACTTCTTGTTAACGGCATTTAATGCCTATGAAAAACAGGCCCAGCATTTGATGCAAGAAAAGCTCGCCCTGCCCGCTTATGAACAAGTGCTGAAAGCAGCGCATACGTTTAACTTGCTGGATGCACGGGGAGCCATCTCAGTGACTGAACGTGCCGCCTATATTGGTCGTATCCGTAATCTTGCCCGCTCTGTCGCTGCTAGCTATCTTGATAGTCGTGCCCGCCTAGGCTTCCCTATGGCTCCTAAAGCATGGGCTGATGAGGTACTCGCACAAATCGAACAACAAAATAAGAAAGCCGCCGCATGAGTCAGCAAAATTTATTAGTCGAGTTATTTGTTGAAGAACTGCCTCCTAAGGCACTCAAAAAATTAGGCGAGGCTTTTGCCAACGGCTTGTTCAGTGGCCTGCAACAACAAGGGTTGCTATCGCAAGCCAGTGAGGTGCAAGCGTTTGCATCGCCACGCCGTTTAGCCGCGCATATTAGCCAAGTGGCAGAAAAAGGCGAAGACAAAGCCGTGGCGCAAAAATTGATGCCAGTCTCAGTGGGTTTAGATGCGGATGGGAATGCCACACCAGCCCTATTGAAGAAATTACAAGCTTTGGGGGCAGACGCCTCCGTGGTGGCGCAACTAAAACGCGAACATGATGGCAAAACCGATGTGTTGTTTTACGATGCCACGATTAAAGGCGTTGCACTCACGCAAGGTTTGCAAGCCAGCTTGAACGACACCCTCACCAAGCTACCTATCCCTAAAGTCATGACCTATCAACTGAGCGATGGCTGGGACACGGTGAATTTTGTGCGTCCCGCACATGGCTTGGTGGCGCTTTACGGCAGTCAGGTTTTGCCCATTGAAATTTTGGGATTAAAGGCAAGTAATGCCACGCATGGCCACCGATTTGAAGCCAGTCATGATCCTATCGTATTCAAACACGCCGATGATTATGCCCAGCAATTACGTGAGCAAGGTGCGGTGATTGCCAGCTTTGCCGAACGACGTGCCGAGATTACCAAACAGCTGGCACAAGCCGCACAACAACAAGGCTTACAAGCGATTCAAGATGATGATTTGTTGGATGAAGTGACGGCCTTGGTCGAGCGCCCTAATGTCCTGCTCGGTCAATTTGAGCAGGACTTCTTGCAAGTACCGCAAGAATGTCTAATTTTGACCATGAAGGCCAACCAAAAATATTTCCCACTGTTGGACGGTCAGGGCAAACTCAGTCATCAATTCCTCATTGTTTCTAATATTTCCCCCAAAGACGCCAGCAAAGTGATCGATGGCAATGAGCGTGTGGTGAGACCGCGCTTGGCAGATGCCCGCTTCTTCTTTGAGCAGGATAGAAAAAAGACCTTGCAGTCGCGTTTGGCTGGACTAGAAAAAGTGGTGTATCACAACAAACTGGGTAGTCAGGCTCAACGCAATGCGCGTGTGACTGCGCTGGCAGCTAACATTGCTAAAAGCCTAGTTGCGGCAAATTCAGGGGGTGATACGCAATTAGTGCAACAAGCCACGCTTGCCGCGCAATTGAGCAAAGCCGATTTGCTCACCGACATGGTCGGCGAATTCCCCGAGTTGCAAGGTATTATGGGGCGCTACTACGCCCAACATGAGGGCTTAGCGGATGACATTGCTTATGCCATTGAGGACCACTACAAGCCACGTTTTGCTGGTGATGAATTACCGCGTAGCCAAGTAGGGATTGCAGTGGCATTGGCAGACAAATTAGAAACCTTGGTGGGACTGTTCAGCATAGGCGAAAAACCCACAGGCGATAAAGATCCTTATGCTTTAAGACGTCAAGCGTTGGGCATTTTGCGTATGTTAATCGACGCACAATTGCCACTCTCCTTCCAGCAATGTTTGCAGGATGCTTTAGCACAATTTCCACAAGCACAGGCTGACACTTTGCCGGCACTGATGGAATTCTGCCAAGATCGTCTGAGTGTGAATCTGCGCGAACAGGGCGCCTCAGCACAAGAAGTGGACGCCGTATTGGCGCTCAACCCAGAATACCTACATCAGATTCCCGCTAGATTGTCTGCAGTTCAGAGTTTTAGTCATTTAGCCGAAGCTCCCGCCTTGGCGGCTGCCAATAAACGGGTGAGTAATATCCTGAAAAAGGTCGAGGGTGAATTGCAAGCGCAAATACACCCAGAATTATTGCAAGAGCCGGCTGAACAACAATTGGCGCAAATTTTGGCGGAGATTAAACCCAAAGCCGATACACTATTTGAACAAGGCAACTACACCGAGTCTTTGAAAACTTTGGCTGCCCTCAAAGCCCCAGTAGATAATTTCTTTGACCATGTGATGGTGAATGCGGAAGATGCCAAACTCAAAGCCAACCGTCTGGCCTTGCTCGCCTCTTTACACGCGGCGATGAATCGTGTGGCCGATTTATCAAGATTAGCTGGATAAGCTCCCACCTAAGGAAAGACTATGAAATTAATCGTGTTAGATAGAGATGGCGTGATTAATTTTGATTCTGCCCATTACATCAAAAATCCTAATGAGTGGATTGCACTGCCAGGAAGTTTAGAGGCGATTGCCTTGCTCAATCAGAGTGGTTATCGAGTGGCGATTGCCACCAATCAATCCGGCATCAGTCGTGGCATCTATGACGTAGCAACATTAAATGCCATCCACGACAAAATGTTTTCTGCACTCAGCAAGTTAGGTGGTCGCATAGACGCGATCTTCTATTGCCCGCACGCCAACGAGGACGGTTGCAGTTGTCGCAAACCCAAACCTGGCATGATGCAAGAAATTGGTCATCGCTTTGGCGTGGATATGCGCGGTGTGCCTGTGATTGGAGATGCGCTACGCGATTTACAAGCCGGGGTCGCCATTGGCATGCAACCCATCCTAGTCCGTACAGGCAAAGGTGAGCAAACCATCGCCGAAGGTGGATTGCCAGAAGGAACATTGATATTTGATGACCTCGCGAGCGCGGTTCAGCACCTGTTGGGAGACAACGCCTAATGCAATGGCTACGCGCAACGATATTTAATCTGGGGATGGTGCTCAACACCATCGTATTCTCCAGCCTGACTGTCCTATTAGCCCCACTGCCCGCAGTGTTGCACTCACGCATTGCCAGCGGTTGGGCCTATGTAGCCATGGGCTGGTTAGCCCTGACCTGTGGTTTGCGTTATCGAGTCATCGGTGCAGAAAATATCCCAGAGCATGCTTGCGTGATTCTCAGCAAGCATCAATCGGCGTGGGAAACCATCGCTTTTCAAGTCATTTTTCCACCACAGGTTTGGGTGATGAAACGCAGTTTGATGTGGATTCCATTTTTAGGCTGGGCGTTTGCTGCTTTGCGTGTGATTGCCATTAACCGCAGCGCGGGTCGCGAAGCGCTCAAGCAACTGTTAGCACAAGGCAAAAAACGCCTCGCCAAAGGCTTGTGGGTGGTGATTTTTCCTGAGGGCACGCGTATCGCCCCCGGCCACAAAGGCAAATATCATATTGGTGGCGCATGGTTGGCGGTGCATAGCCAAGCCACTGTCATCCCTGTCGCGCACAATGCCGGTGAATTCTGGCGCCGCAATGCTTATATCAAAACTCCCGGCGTGATTACCGTGAGTATAGGCAAACCAATCTCCACTGCAGGCAAAACGCCAGAACAACTCAACCAACTGGTAGAACAATGGATAGAGGGCGAAATGCCCAAACTCAATCAACTTTCATGAGCGCCTTTTTGTTACAAGGCCCTGATGGCCAACAAATTCCCTATGCATTAGAGCGCAGAGCGCGCCGCACTGTTGGGCTAAAAATCACTGCTGATGGCTTGGTCGTGCATGCGCCCCGTTATATTGATGACATCGAATTAAATCGACTGCTATTAAGTAAGTGGTCATGGATAGTCAGCAAAATCAGCCTGCAAAGCGAGCGTCAGCTACCTGCTGTGCAATGGCAAGACGGCGAGCAACTGCTGTTATTGGGCAACACCCTCTATCTCGACGTGGTCGAAGACAGCGCCAACCGACAAGCCAAATTGGCTGGCAATAGCTTATCGCTGGGCGTAAAACAGCTGGATGATCAAGCCCACATCGCACGTAAAGTATTACTCTGGTACCGCCAATATGCTTTACAAGACTTCCAGCGGCGCGTGGCTTTGTTCGCCGCAAAACTCAAGATTGCCCCGCCACCGGTATTTTTATCCAATGCTAAAGGGCGTTGGGGAAGTTGTAATAGCCGCCATGAGATACGCCTGAATTGGCGCTTGATACAAGCGCCTCCGGCACTGATTAATTATGTGGTGGCGCATGAATTAGCCCACACCAAACAGATGAATCACTCGGCTAAATTTTGGGCTATCGTTGAAAAACTAGATCCTGAATATCGCACTGCAGAAAAGGCCTTGAAAGACTGGTCACATCGTTTGCATAGAATCGCGTAGGGGTGGAACCGTCATTCCCGCGTCATTCCCGCGAAGGCGGGAATCCAGCGTAAAAAACAAAGCGCGTAGCGCACAACACCCCCTCCGTCATTCCCCCGTCATTCCCCCGTCATTCCCGCCTTCGCGGGAATGATGTTTATGGGATGCGGGAATGACGAGGGAATAACTGCAAGCCGTCAGCGCAAACGCAGGGCGTTTAGCACCACCACCAGAGAACTCACCGACATCCCAATCGCAGCCATCCAAGGCGTCATTAACCCCAAAGCTGCGATGGGCAAGACCAGCGCGTTGTAGCACAAGGCCCATGCAAAGTTTTGTCGTATCACACGTAAGGCAAAGCGACTGTGTTGTATGGCATGTTGTATTTCCATCAGGCGCTCAGATAACAATACCGCATCCGCTGAAACCCTCGCCATTTGCGTACCACCGCCCATAGCGATTGAAATCTGTGCGCCCGCCAATACCGGTGCATCATTAATACCATCCCCTATCATGGCGACCACCTCACCCATTTGTTGTCGCTGTTTGAGATAGTCCAGTTTGGCTTGTGGCGAGCAGGCTGCTTTCCAATCGCTCACGCCCAACTGTTGAGCATAAGCCTGGACCGTTGCATTTGCATCACCACTTAAAATACTGACGCGTATTCCCTGCTGTTGTAATACTTGTACCAAATCGAGTGCATCATCACGCAGTTGGTCGGCCAAATAAAAACAGGCTAGTAATTGCCGCTCATCACTCAACCAAATTTGGGTGTAGGACGCTGTGGTTTGCGCAGCATGTTGTGATGGAAACTGTTGTGCCAAATGGTGATGTAAAGCCTGATTACCGAGGTAGTAGCGACGACCTTGAATCTCGCCAACCACACCCTGGCCTGGGATATTTTGAATATGCTGACAGCTAAGAATTGCTTGCTGTATCAACTTGGGATGAAAAGCTTTAGCTAGGGGGTGTTCAGAGGATTGCTCTAAGCTGACCGCAATTTGCAAACAATCCATTGCGGTTGTTGTGGCGAGCACTTGGGTTTGCATGAGCTGTATCTTACCTTGCGTCAGCGTCCCAGTTTTATCCAGCACTACATGGTTTACTTTAGCCAACGTCTCCAGCACATGTCCGCGCGTTAATAAGATTCCGCGTTTGACTAAATGTGAACCTGTCGCCGCAAATGCAGCTGGTGCAGCAAGTGACAATGCACAAGGACAGGCAACTACTAAAATGGTGAGCAATACTGGCAACACCTGACTAGCATCTACCCACCACCATGCCAATCCTGTCATCAACACCAAGATTAATACCAAGCAAGAAAAATAGGCGGCCACTTGGTCGGCAGTTTTGGCTATCTTGGGCTTTTCTGCTTGCGCTCTATCCAGCAAACGACTGATACCCGCCAACATTGTATCCTCTGCCAATGCGCTAATTTTTATTTGTATGGGGGATTGATAATTGACGCTACCCGCATACACATCATCGGCGACCTGTTTGGCAATGGGTAAGCTTTCCCCAGTCAGTAAGGACTCATCCACACTGCTCTCCCCCTGACATACTTTGCCGTCCGCAGCGATAGTTTCACCCGGCTTGATGAACAAAATATCTCCAACAGATAACTCAGCCACCGCGACTAATTGTCTGCTTCCATCTTGTTCAATACGCGTTGCTACCGCAGGGGTTAAGCGCAACAAATTTTCTGCTGCTTGTATGGATTTCTCACGCGCATTACGTTCGAGAAAACGAGTGCCTAATAGGAAAAAAATCAGCATGGTGATGGTGTCGTAATAGACATTGCCGTGTCCGACCCAAGTCGCCCATAAACTGCCAATAAAGGCTGCGACGAGTCCAATCACAATTGGCACATCCATGCCAATATGACGTTGTTGCCAGCTGCGCCAAGCCCCTTGATAAAACGGCAAGGCAGAGTAAATGATGGCAGGCAGTGTCATCAATAGGCTAAACCAACGTAACAACTGCGCCGAGGCAAATTCTAATCCCTGCGTCTCACCACCATATAAAGGACCGGCAATCATCATCACTTGACCTGCACTCAAGCCAGCAACCGCCAATCGACGGATATCGATTTTACGTTGTTGTTGACGCAACGCCTCTTGCTGTTGGGCGCTAAAGGGGTGTGCGTGATAGCCTATCTTGCTAATTTCCGCCAATATCTGGCTCAACTTGATTTGATTTTCATCCCAGCGCACTCTGGCTCTATGCGATGCATAATTGACACTGACATGCACAACACCCGGCAATTGCATCAAGTGGCGTTCATTCAACCAAATGCAGGCGGCACAGGTAATACCTTCCAAAATAAGTGACGCTTCGCGCAACTCACCCTGTTGTTGCACAAAGCTTTTTTGCACCTCTGGATGATCATATAAACCCAGCTCACGCAAGGCTTCAGGGACCAGTTGCTCAGCCGTGTTGGGCATCTGACTTCGATGCAGGTAATAATCTTGCAAGCCATTATCCACGATGGCTTTTGCCACTGCAGCGCAACCTGCGCAACACATACTCCGTGACTGAGAAAAAATCGTGGCTTGAAAATGGCTATGGGGCGGGACAGGTAAGCCGCAGTGATAGCAATGCTCTACGCTATCTTGCTGGGGCAAAGAAGTTGATGTGGCGGACACTTATTCTCCGCCAATATTGAGGCTGGCTTTCACGCTATAACTATCGTCACCACGCTGTATGCTGAGCAGGCTCATCCAACGTCCTTGCTGTGGTGTCCAACGCGCTTGATATTGACCTGCAGATGACTCCACCATACTCAGCCGCAAGTCATCTCGACTATCCGCAATACGCCATAAATCCAGCGTGATTTGCGCGCCGGTAACAGCCTTGCCATGCTTATCCACCACCCGCAGACTAATCTGATTGGCTTGTCCGGTGCGTAAGTTTTTAAGACTACTGGTATCGACGCTCCAGCCCAGTGCTTTTTGTTTGGCTAGTTGGTTTAAATGCGGCTCATACGATTTATTTTTATCGTGTGGCATCACGCCAGGAAAAGCGGTGTTGACTTGTTTTTCTGCGGCATTGGGTAAGAAAAAGCTGACCAAATAATGTGGCAGTCCATGCATGGACAAACTGAGCAAGGCAGCATTTAGCAAGGTAAGAAACAAGAAGAAGTAGATGATCACTTTGGGCGCCCAGTGCATTTTGCTTTGTTTGCTTTGCAGATTGGTAAACGCCACCAATATGCCCGCTGTAGCGAGATAGACCACGACATGGATGGCCAACACATCGCCACTTTCCCAGTGACGTAAACTATATACAAGATAGCTCAGTAAGCCGGCAATCGCGCTGATGACGCCTGACCAGAACACGGCCAAACCTAATTTACGCAGCAAGAAGAATAGCGCTATCACGAGCGCCATGCCGCCAAACAATGTTTCTGTCATGGTAAATTGCACGCTATGCATCGCTTTATTAAGCTCCTGAATTTAATGCCGCATTTTACTATTGAAACTGACTTTAGATTTGCTGGGCTGATCCCCATTGGATGGGGTGACCACAAATTTAAAGTGTTGGGTTTTGGCCGCGATATCAGAGGGCAAATCAATCTTAGCGTTGAGGTTCAAAGTCTTGCCTGCACGAATATGAATTTGCTTGATATGCCCCAAGTCTAGTGCGTCTGCAGGAATCCCCTCAACGGCAACGGCATAGCTCAAATCTTGTTCGGTTTTATTGACGATATGGATATTGTATCGATTACGCACAGTACCGTCCGAAAGTGTAATGAATAATGGCTGACGAACTTGCTCGACACTTAACTCATGATTACTTCTATTCAGCACGTTATACACCAACAAAGTCATCATCAGGGTTAATGCCACGGCATAGCCCAATACCTTGAGACTTTTCCATTTTAAATGTGGCGCCTGAGGTTGCTTGGCGGTCAAGTTGGATTCTGAATCATAGCGAATCAAACCACGTGGATAGCCGACTGAATCCATAATATTGTTACAAGCATCGATACATAAACCGCAGGAGATACACTGATATTGCAGACCATTACGAATATCGATACC